>NZ_JAVKPS010000010.1:0-111105 GCF_040981005.1 Kocuria sp. CPCC 205258
ATCGACGGCCTCGACATCCCGTTCGTGCACTACACCGACACCGCGTTCTTCGAGTTCGGCATCGACCGGGTCACGGACGAGTCCACCCCGGAGTTCTCCCGCGGCGAGCGGCTGTGGTGCCACCCGGGCCTGCGGCCCCTGTCTGGTCTGGGCAACACCGTGTCGTCCCCGATCGGGGCCTACCGGTGGGAGCACACCGACCGGGCGCTCACCGAGCAGCTGGCCATCGAGGACGAGGGCTACCCCGCCACCGTGGAGCAGGGCCACGCCGCGGTGCGCTTCGTGAACCCCACCACCGGCGGGGACGTCATGCCCACCATCCGGGCCGAGTTCCACCGGTTCCGCCCCGGCGCCGAGACCCGCACCACCCGGGAGGTCGGCTCCAGCGTCTACCAGGTCTTCGAGGGCCGCGGGCGGTTCGTGCTCGACGGCGAGGTCCGGGTCGTGGAGAAGGGCGACCTGGTGGTCGTCCCGTCCTGGACGGCCTGGCAGATCCAGGCCGAGACCGGGTTCGACCTGTTCAAGTTCGGCGACCAGCCGATCGTCGAGAAGCTGAACTTCAACCGCACCTTCGTGGAGGGCGAGGAGAAGTAGCACCGCACCTCCGGCGCGCGAAGCGGACCGCCCCGCGCGCCGGACCACGTCCGTGGCGCCCCGCCGGGCGCCGCCGCACACCGACCCAGGAGACACTGACCGATGAAGCTTGCAACCCTGCGCACCAACGGGACCACCACGGCCGCCCGCCTCGACGGCGAGGTGTTCACCGAGATCGAGGGCTGCCCCGACCTCGGCGCCCTGCTCGCGGAGGAGAACTGGCAGCAGATCGCCGCCGACGCCTCCGGGCCGACGCACCCGGCCGCCGGCGCCGAGCTCGAGACGATCGTCGCCGACCCCGGCAAGGTCCTGTGCGTGGGGCTCAACTACAAGAGCCACATCCAGGAGATGGGCCGCGACCTGCCGTCCTACCCCACGATCTTCGCCAAGTTCACCGAGACCCTCACCGGCCCGAACGACGACATCGAGGCCGTCGCCGAGGACCCGCAGCTGGACTGGGAGGGCGAGCTCGTCGTCGTCGTCGGCAAGCGCGCTTACAAGGTGGACGAGGCCGACGCCGGCCAGTACATCGCCGGGTACGCCGCCGCCAACGACATCTCCATGCGCGAGTGGCAGTTCCGCACCAAGGAGTGGCTGCAGGGCAAGATCTGGGCGAAGTCCACCCCGGTCGGTCCCGTCATGGTCACCGCCGACGAGTTCGACCCGAAGCAGGCCGTCCTGCACACCCGCGTCAACGGCGAGACCATGCAGGAGCACTCGATCGGGGACCTGCTGTTCACCCCGGAGCACCTCGTGGCCTACTTCTCCACGATGCTGCCGCTGAACCCCGGGGACATCATCCTCACCGGCACCCCCGGCGGGGTGGGCCGGGCCCGCAACCCGCAGGTCTTCCTGAAGTCCGGCGACGTGGTGGAGGTCGAGATCGACGGTCTGGGCGTGCTCACCAACAAGATCGTCGACCCCGCCTGAGCGCGGGCACGAGAGGAGTCAGCCATGGTCGCCCGTCAGGACCTCACCACCGACGAGGACCTCAAGGCCCAGCTGCTGCTGGTCCGCCGCGGCACGGCGTTCTGGTCCCGCAAGGTCAACGAGCTCACGGACGACGAGCTCGACGGACCCTCGCTGCTGCCCGGCTGGTCCCGCCGGCACGTCATCGCCCACGTCGGCTACAACGCCCGCGCCCTGACCCGGCTCGTGCAGTGGGCCAACACCGGGGTGGAGACCCCGATGTACTCCTCCCCTCAGGCCCGCAACCAGGAGATCGCCTACGGGGCGACCCTGCCGGCCCGGGCGCTGCGCCACCTGAACGACCACGCCTCGGTGTCCCTGAACGTCGAGTGGCGGGACACCCCGAACGAGGCGTGGGGCCACGAGGTGCGGACCGCCCAGGGCAGGACCGTGCCGGCCGCGGAGACCGTCTGGATGCGCAACCGCGAGGTCTGGGTCCACGCGGTCGACCTCGACAACGGGGCCCGCTTCTCGGACGTCCCGGCCGAGGTCCTGACCCGGCTGCTGAAGGACGTGACCGGCAACTGGGCGGGACAGGACAAGGACCCCGGGCTGCGGATCCAGGTCTCCGACGCCCCGGAGCTCGGTGAGCTCGGGGCCGGCGCCGGCCAGGACGCGGGGATCCTGGTGCGCGGGGACCTGGCCGCGGTCGCGCAGTGGGCCTCCGGGCGGGGCGGGGCCCGCCTCGAGGTCGGCGCCGACGTGGCGAACCCGCGCTGGATCTGACCCGCGCCGGCCGGCGCAGGGCCCCGGGGAGCACCCCGGGGCCCTGCGCCGCTGCCGTCCGTGAGAGAATTCCCCGGTGATGGACACCCGTACCGAGAACCACCCCGCCCGGCTCGACCTGCCGCCGCTGCACCTGGGCGAGCTCACGATCGACGTCCCCGTGGTGCTGGCGCCGATGGCCGGGGTCACCAACAAGGCGTTCCGCCGGCTGTGCCGCGAGTACGGCGGCGGCCTGTACGTCACCGAGATGGTCACGGCCCGCGCCCTCGTGGAACGCCGGCCCGAGTCGATGCGGATCATCGACCACGACCCGGACGAGACGCCCCGCTCCATCCAGATCTACGGCGTGGACGCCGTGCACGTCGGGCAGGCCGTGCGGATGATCGTCGAGGAGGACCGGGCCGACCACATCGACCTGAACTTCGGCTGTCCCGTCCCCAAGGTCACCAAGCGCGGCGGCGGCTCCGCCCTGCCCTGGAAGACCGACCTGTTCACCGCGATCGTGCGCACCGCCGTCCAGGAGGCCTCCCGCGGGAACGTCCCCGTGACGGTCAAGATGCGCAAGGGCATCGACGACGGCCACCTCACCTTCCTCGAGGCCGGCCGGATCGCCCGCGACAGCGGCGTCGCGGCCGTGGCCCTGCACGGGCGCACCCTCGAGCAGCACTACTCGGGGACCGCGGACTGGGACGCCATCGCGCAGCTGCGCGAGGCCCTGCCGGACGTGCCCGTGCTCGGCAACGGGGACATCTGGAGCGCCGAGGACGCCGTGCGCATGGTCGAGCAGACCGGCGTGGACGGCGTGGTCGTCGGCCGCGGCTGCCAGGGCCGGCCCTGGCTCTTCGGGGACCTGCAGGCCGCCTTCGAGGGCCGCCCCGACCGCTTCCGCCCCGGGGTGGACCAGGTCGCCCGCACGATCTACCGCCACGCCGAGCTGCTCGTGGAGATGTTCGGCGACGAGGCCAAGGGGCTGCGCGACATCCGCAAGCACGTCGCCTGGTACTTCAAGGGCTACCCGGTGGGCGGTGAGCTGCGCGCCAGGATGGCCCAGGTGCCGGACCTCGCGACCCTGCGCGAGCTGCTGGACGAGCTCGACCTGTCCCTCGGCTACCCGGGCGAGGCGGTCGAGGGCCCGCGCGGCCGCGCCGGCTCCCCGAAGAAGCCGCACCTGCCGGACGGCTGGCTGGGCTCCCGCGAGCTGGGGGACGCCGAGCGGCTGGGGCTGGTCGCGGCGGAGCTCGACGTCTCCGGCGGCTGAGCCGTCCCCACCACACGGAAAGGACCGGGCATGCCCCACACGTCCATCGAGATCGACCGCACCGGCGCGCCCGCCCCGGGCTACGAGGCCCGCGACGTCGCGCGCTGGGTGGCGGAGGACCACCACAACAAGTACCGCTCCGACTTCGAGCGGGACCGCGCCCGGATCCTGCACTCCTCGGGGCTGCGGCGGCTGGCGGCCAAGACCCAGGTCGTCTCCCCGGACACCGACGACTTCGTGCGCAACCGCCTGACCCACTCCCTCGAGGTCGCCCAGATCGGCCGGGAGCTGGGCCGGATGCTCGGCTGCGACCCCGACGTCGTCGACGCCGCCTGCCTCTCCCACGACCTCGGGCACCCGCCGTTCGGGCACAACGGGGAGGCGGCCCTGCACCGGCTGACCCAGCACATCGGCGGCTTCGAGGGCAACGCGCAGACCCTGCGCCTGCTGACCCGGCTCGAGCCCAAGGTGCTCGACGACGACGGGCGGCCCGCGGGCCTGAACCTCACCCGCGCCGTGCTGGACGCCGTGTGCAAGTACCCCTGGGAGGCCCACGAGGCGCCGCTGCGCCCGGACGGGACCAGGTCCCCGAAGTTCGGGGTCTACACGGACGACCTGCCGGTGTTCGCGTGGTTGCGCGACGGCGCCCCGGCGCGCACCAAGTGCCTCGAGGCCCAGGTCATGGATCTCTCGGACGACATCTCCTACTCCGTGCACGACGTCGAGGACGCGATCGCCTCCGGGCTCGTGCAGCTGGGCTGGCTCGCCGACACCACCCAGCGGGACCGGGTGCTCGAGCTCACCCGGCGCTGGTACCTGCCCGAGGCCGCGCCGGAGTCCCTCGACGCCGCCCTGATCCGCCTCGAGGACTCGTCCCTGTGGGTCCGGGAGATGGACGGGTCCCGCAAGGACCTCGCCCGGCTGAAGAACATGACGAGCCAGCTCATCGGCCGCTTCGCGATGTCCGCGGTCGGCGCCACCCGGGACATCTACGGCGAGGACCCGCTGACCCGCTACGACGCCCAGCTCGTGGTGCCGGAGGGGACCACGGAGGAGATCGGCGTGCTCAAGGGCATCGCCACGACCTACGTCATCACGGTGCGCGACGCCCAGCCGATCTACGACAACCAGCAGGAGGTGCTCTCGATCCTGGTGGGGGCGCTGATGGACTCCGACGGCCGCTTCCTCTCGCCCGCCTTCACCGCCGACTGGCACGACCTCGGCGACGGGCCGGGCACGGAGGCCGCCCGCCTGCGCCTCGTGGTGGACCAGATCGCGTCCCTCACCGACCTGTCCGCCGTGTCCCTGCACGACCGGATCCGCGGCACCCACTGGCGGGTGGGGGACAAGCCGCTCTGGTGAGCCGTCCCACCGGGGCGGCGGCCGATCCCGTTCAATGACTGTGCGCTGGGTCGCACGCGGTGCCGCTCCCTAGACTCGGCGCGTTTGTGCTCCTCCTCACAAAGGTCTGATCGTCATGGAAAACTCCACCGGACCCGCCCCGCAGGCCGCGTCCCCCTCCTCCCCGGGCGCCCGGCCCGTCCTCCGCTCCCGGGCGTGGGTGGCGCCGCTGTGCTGGATCGCGGTGCTGCTGGACGGCTTCGACGCCGTGGTCCTGGGCGCGGTGCTGCCGTCCATGCTCGAGAACAACGAACTCGGGATGACCACCGCGCAGGGCACCGCCGTGGCCACCGTCGGCCTCGTGGGCATGATGATCGGCGCGCTGACCATGGGCTACCTCACCGACCGGCTCGGCCGCCGCAAGATGCTCATCGGCGCCGTGATCATGTTCTCCCTGCTGACCTTCGCCGCGGCGTTCTCCCCGAGCGTGTTCGTCTTCGGCCTCCTTCGCTTCCTCGCCGGCCTGGGCCTCGGCGGCTGTCTGCCCACCGCCATCGCGATGGTCACCGAGTTCGCCCGCCTCGGCCGGGGCTCCAACGCCACGACCCTGGTGATGACCGGTTACCACGTGGGCGCGGTGCTCACCGCGGCGCTCGCCATCGTCGTCGTCGTCCAGTTCGGCTGGCAGGAGATGTTCGTCCTGGGCTCCCTGCCGGCGCTCGTCCTCGTGCCCCTCATGCTCGTGTTCCTCCCCGAGTCCCCCTCGTTCCTCGCGTCCAAGGGGCGGATGGCCGAGGCCCGCGCCGTGGCCGAGCACTACGGCGTGCACCTGGAGCACCACACCGCCGAGGAGCAGGCCGAGAAGGTCGGGGCCACCATGCTGCTCTCCACCGGCTGGCGCCGGAACTCGATCGCCATCTGGGTCGCCTCCTTCATGGGCCTGCTGCTCGTCTACGGGCTCAACACCTGGCTGCCGCAGATCATGCGGGCGGCCGACTACGACCTCGGCAACTCCCTCGGCTTCCTGCTGATCCTCAACGTGGGCGCCATCGCGGGGCTGGCGGTCGCCGGCCGGGTGGCCGACCGGATCACCCCGCGCGCAGCCGGCATCATCTGGTTCCTCGGCTCGGCCGCGCTGCTCGCGGCCCTGGCGATCAAGCTGCCGCTACTCGGGATCTACGCCATGGTCTTCGTCACCGGCTGCTTCGTGTTCTCCTCCCAGGTGCTCGTCTACGCGTTCACCGCCGCCAACCACCCGCCGCGCGTGCGCGCCACGGCGCTGGGCATGTCCGCCGGTGTCGGCCGGCTCGGGGCGATCTCGGGCCCGATCATCGGGGGCACCCTGCTGACCGCGGGCCTGGCCTACCCGTGGGGCTTCTTCGCCTTCGCCGCGGTGGGCGCCCTGGGCGGGCTCGCCCTGACCGGCACCCGGACCCGGCAGGACCTGCGGGAACGCTCCCGCTGAGCCGCCGACGGATCCCGCTCCACGGGCCGCCCCGGGCCGCACGGTGATCCACCGCGCGGCCCGGGGCGGCCCTCCGCCGTCCGGCCGCGCGCCTAGACTGGCGGTGTGGCAGGACTGATCAGACGCGAGGACATCGACGAGGTGCGGGCGCGCACCGACATCAAGGAGATCGTCGACGGCTACGTCACCCTCAAGAGCGCCGGCATCGGCTCCTGGAAGGGGCTCTGCCCGTTCCACGACGAGCGCACCCCGTCCTTCCACGTGCGCCCGCAGATGGGCACCTACCACTGCTTCGGCTGCGACGAGTCCGGGGACGTCATCTCGTTCCTCATGACGATGGACCACACCACCTTCTCCGAGACCGTGGAGAAGCTCGCGGCCCGGGTGGGCTACGAGCTGCACTACGAGCAGGGCTCCGGGCCGAACAAGGAGGAGGTCGGCCGCCGCCAGCGCCTGCTGGACGCGCACAAGGTCGCCGCGGAGTTCTTCCAGCGCAACCTCTACACCCGCCAGGCCGCCCCCGCCCAGCAGTTCCTGGGCGAGCGGGGCTTCGACGGCGAGGCGGCCCGGCGCTACGGCGTGGGCTACGCGCCCCGCGGCTGGGACCACCTCCTCAAGCACCTGCGGGAGCGCGGCTTCACGGACCAGGAGCTCAAGCTCACCGGGATGTTCTCCGAGGGCAACCGCGGGCTCTACGACCGGTTCCGCGGCCGGCTCGTCTGGCCCATCCGCGCGGTCGCCGGCGAGGTCATCGGCTTCGGCGCCCGCAAGCTCCACGACGACGACCAGGGCCCGAAGTACCTCAACACCCCCGAGACCGCCCTGTACAAGAAGTCCCAGGTGCTCTACGGCATCGACCTCGCGAAGCGGGAGATCGCCAGGCAGCGGCGCCTCGTCGTCGTCGAGGGGTACACCGACGTCATGGCCTGCCACCTCGCGGGCGTGACCACTGCGGTGGCCACGTGCGGCACCGCCTTCGGGGCCGAGCACATCAAGATCGTCCGGCGGTTCCTCTCCGACGACGGCGGCGGGGGAGAGGTGGTCTTCACCTTCGACGGCGACGCCGCCGGGCAGAAGGCCGCCCTGCGCGCGTTCGAGGAGGACCAGAAGTTCGTGGCGCAGACCTACGTGGCGGTCGAGCCCCACGGCATGGACCCGTGCGACCTCCGGCTCGCCCGCGGGGACGCCGCCGTGGCCGAGCTCGTGGAGAACCGCCGCCCGCTGTTCGAGTTCGCGATCCGGGCGACGCTGAAGAACTTCGACCTGGACACCATCGAGGGCCGCATCCGGGCGATGCGCGCCTGCGCGCCCATCGTGGCGCGGATCCGCGACCGCTCCCTGCGCCCCGCCTACGCGCGGCAGCTCGCGGGCTGGCTCGGGCTCGAGCCGGCGGAGGTCCAGCGGGCCGTCGACGCCGCGGGCCGCGCCCAGCGGGAGGAGGCCCCCGCGCCGCAGCGGCCGGCGGAGCCGGAGGCGTCCGGACCCGCCCCGGTCGAGCTGCCCGACCCGCGCGAGCCCGTGGCCCGGATGGAGCGCGAGGCCCTCGAGGCCGTCATCCAGTGCCCGGACCTGATGCTCGCGCGGCACTGGGAGGAGTTCGGGCTCAGCGCCTTCCGCTACCCCGTGCACGGGGCCGTGCACGACGCCGTGCTCGCCGCGCGCGCCGAGCTCCTCGGCGACGGCTCCGCCGTGCCGAGCGGGCAGGCCTGGGTGGACGGGGTGCGCG
Source organism: Kocuria sp. CPCC 205258 (assembly GCF_040981005.1). NCBI lineage: Bacteria > Bacillati > Actinomycetota > Actinomycetes > Micrococcales > Micrococcaceae > Kocuria > Kocuria sp. CPCC 205258. The sequence continues at coordinate 8,080 of NZ_JAVKPS010000010.1, forward strand.
GCCACCTGCCCGAGCCGCTGCACGGCTACCTCGCCGAGCTCGCCGTGACCCCGCTGCCGGCCACCACGCAGCAGCAGCTGGAGCGCTACACCGCGGACATCCTCAACCGCCTCTTCGAGCTGCAGATCAACCGGCGGAAGTCGGACCGGCTGGCGGAGCTCCAGCGCACGGATCCCACCGGGCAGCGCGAGCGCTACCAGGAGCTCCAGCGGGAGCTGCTGGAGCTGGAGATGCAGCGGCGCGGCCTCCGCCAGGACTGACGCCACCGGGCGGAACCGGATTTGTCGAAGCCCGGCGGGAACGGTAAAGTGATGGCTCGTTGCACGTCCGCGTGCACGGTCCCCCGTAGCTCAATTGGCAGAGCATTCGACTGTTAATCGAAGGGTTACTGGTTCGAGTCCAGTCGGGGGAGCAGTACAGGAGGCCCTCACCAGCGGAAACGCCGGTGGGGGCCTTTTCCGTGCCGTCTCAAGCGGCCCAGTGGGGACACTTCGGGGACAATTTCTTTCGAGCCACCTATCGTCGGCTTTCGCGATGGCAGAACCAGGAATGTCCATCCTGGCGTCCCATGGTGTCGCCTCAGGAAGCCCTCGACCTCGCAACGGCGTGGGCACTCAGATGTCGCCCACCGCGGCAGGGAGACGAGGCTGAAGAGGTGATTAGCTCCGGGATGCGCGTTGAGAAGCTCCGGGGCGATGGACGTGATGGGCTTTGACGGCTGGTCGGGCGACGGGCACTTGATCCCAGTGTTGTCGAACTGATTGATGGTCGCCGTGATGGCGCCCTTGGATCGCGCTTCGGTGCTAGCCCCGCCCGTCGCCAGAATTACCACCGAAACCGCCTGTGGGTTGGGTGGGCTCCCTCTCCACATGGGTGAAACGTTCCGTTGCGCTGCCAAGGGGCGCCACTCGGTTCGAGACGGTGCGGTCAGAAAGCGGAATGGAGCACGATGGTGGCCAGCACCAGCATCATCACAGCGGTGAGGGCCTCCAGGACCTGCCAGGTGCGAGGGCGGGTAAAGGCCGGTCGCAGTGCCCCGATGCCGTAGCCCACCGCGAGGAACCACACCGTGCTCGCGGTGACAGCCCCGATGCAGAACCACCACTGCCCCGATACGCCGCAGGAGGTCGCGGCGGTGCCGAGTACCACCACAGTTTCCAGCAGCACGTGCGGGTTGAGCCAGGTGATCGCGGTGATAGCCAGTGCGGTTCTGCCCGCGCTTCCGAGGCCACTCATCGGTGTGCTCGACAGGCCCGTGGAGGTGCGCCAGGCTCGTCGGGCCGACAGGACCGCGTACCCGTAGAGGAAGCCTGCCCCGCCGACCGCCAGTATGGAGGTGATCCACGGGTGGGAGTCCACGATTTGGGCCATCCCGGTGATCCCGGAACTGATTAGTACCGCGTCGGAGGCAATGCAGATGACGACGACCAGACCGACATGGCGGCGAGCGAGTCCCTGCCGGATGAGGAAGGCGTTCTGCGCCCCCAGTGAGGTCAGCAGGGCCAGGTTGGCCCCGAAGCCGAGCAGGACCGACGCGACGGCAGTAGTTGCAGGCATGAGCTGGACCTTCCGGGTGCGTGCTGATCGCAGCGCCGGCCGAGATGGGTGTCGCCCCGGGGCCATGGTGTACAGGCCCGTGTGCGGTGCCGCGGTGTTCCGTGATGCCAGCGCTGCACCGTTGGTGGTGGCGATCGATGCCGCGACGGTGGCACTGGCTGCTGTGGTCCTGAGGCAGCGCACCGTCGAGCTTTAGCGTATGCAATACTCCCCTTGGGAGGAGAATGTTCATGTTCCTCTCACTAGGAGGTACATGTCAATGGATCAGTCAAAGTTGACGACGACGTCCTACGCGATCCTCGGGTTGCTTGCGATCAAGCCGTGGAGCACCTACGAGCTCGCTCAGCAGGTGCATGTGCGTATGCGTCGGTTCTGGCCCCGGGCCGAAAGCAAGCTGTACGAGGAGCCGAAGAAGCTCGCAGCTCGAGGTCTAGCCGCGCCCGAGGCTGGCCTCGTCGGCAAGCGAAAGCGGACCACGTACTCTGTAACGCCGGCAGGCAGGGAAGGGCTGGCGCGGTGGTTGACCGAACCCGGCGGGCAACCGGTCTTGGAGTTCGAGGCGCTGCTGAAGGTCTTTTTCGCCGAGTACGGCACCAAGGAAGATCTCCAGGCGACTCTGGTCGCCGTGCAGAACTGGGCCGCGGAACAACTCGCCGAGGACTCCGAGACAGCTCAGCGCTACCTCGACAACGGTGGCCAGTTTCCCGAGCGCGCAGCCCAGTTGGTCCTGGTGGGACGGTTCCTATCGGACTTCGCCGACATGACGGGGCGGTGGGCACAGTGGGCCGCTGAGGAGACCCGCCAGTGGCCGGAGGAGGTCCGAGACGCTACCCCGAACCGGGAGGCACTCAGAGTGATGGCCGATCGGAGGCCTAGCTAGTCCGACAATGCGACCGGGATCAGCGCCGGGACGGCCATTGGGGGGTCCGTTCCATCACGACGTAGGCGAAGTGGTCCAGCTGTCGCCCGGCCCGGGCCAATGCCGCCCTGACTGCTTCGGGAGCGGTGAGCGACTCCTGCTCGGCGGTCATGGAGAGGAGCGTGAGCCCGGTGTCGTCCGGGCGGCGAGGAACTGCAGGGCGACGCGGTGGATGGTCGGGTCGTCCCGGTAAGGCACCAGCTCGTCCATCTTGGCGGAGGCCTCCTCGTGCACGGCGGTGACGTGCTGACGCACGCGGGTGGCGGCGGCGATCGAGAACGGGGGGGGTCTCGGTGTTGGCGGTTGGGACGGTCATGGCAGGCGCTCCTGGGGCATCAAGGCTCCAGGCTGGGTTACCCCGCGCTCTTCCCCTCCCCTGTGTACGGACACTGCGCTGCAGCGAGCAGGGAGACTGACCCCATGCCGGGCAGATCGCCGTGACCGAATCGTCCTCTGCCCGTTACTGAAATGCTCATCCCGGCTGTGGCAAGGGCAAATACGCTGAGCCTGGCGACATGACGCACGCGGGGGCCCGAATCCCGGGGTGAGCGGGGTCAGCTCGCGGTCTAGGTCATGGTTCTGCTCCTTCGAGGAAATGAGACTCCGATGAACAACGCGACGATGCGTGCTGCCCTCGCCACAGCCCTGATTGGTGCTTTCGCGGTCATCAGCGCTGCCCCTGCGACGGCGGACTTCAGCATCAAGCTGAGAAAGGGGCTGGCGTGTGAGGACTTCGCGGTGCAATTCACCTCGACCGGCGGCAACCTAGTGGAGAACGACTACTTCGACGAGGACGGCACGAAGGTCAAGATCCTTGCCGCTGGCAAGGGCACGGTCAACACCTACACCAATGTGAGAACCGGTGAGTCGGTCACCTTCAACACCGCCGGGTCCGTCACCTCCACCGTGCTGAATCCCGATGGATCCACGACGGTCACCTCCACCGGGCACAACGGCCTGATTCTCTTCCCGGGAGACGAACCGGAGGGCCCTTCGACCACCCAGTACATCGGGCGCTTCGTCTACACCGTCACCGAGGACGGGGTCTTCATCCTCGACGAGCAAGCCACGACCGGGCAGGAGGTCGACGTCTGCGCCGAGCTGGCCTGATCGCTCACCGGCGGTTGGCCTCATCCAGGCACCGGTCTGCCTCACGGTGGGCCGGTGCCCGCACGACTCGATCAGCCGCCTCCGCTGGGCTTTCAGCTTCTGGCTGCAACCGCGACCAGCCCATGGGTGCTGAACGCTTGCTTCGCCAGACCCTCCAGCGCGGACTGGACGGTGCCACGCTCGACGCCGGCTCGCCGGTCGCTGACCGCCATCTCCCCTCGGCGATCTCCAGTTAGAAATCGCTGGTCCGGGGCGAGGAGCCCGCGCCGGTCGTTTCCGACATAGCCTCGAACGTGGATCCGTTGAGCGGGCCGTCGGTGCGGGGGACGGTCAGGCGCAGCGCCGGGGCGCCCAGCGGTATGGCATGCCCGGCATAGTTACCGGCGAGCCGGAGCTGGTAGGCCGGGCTGAGCGGATTCCCGAGCACGGTGGCCCCCACAGGGATGGCCGCGGCCGCCTGGGTGGCCTCGGCCTGGCTGAGTAGCTGGTTCAACGCGCGGTGGGCTCGGGTGGGCTCGAACATCTCGTCGAAGGTGGGCTGGCGGTTGGTGCCGGGGCTCCGGAGGACGGTGCTCGGCACCTGGATCACCGAGGGTCTCTTGCCCCGGTGCTCGTCGCGCCGGCGCGTCGCGCGTCAGCCCGTGACGCTGATCCGGACCCCCTCCGCGGGGGCCGGCACGTCGAAGACGGCCGTGTAGTTGAGGACGGCGGTCCAGACCGCCACCCGCACGTCGCTCTCCGACATGCCGGGCGGGTGGTGGGACACGGTCACGGCCCACTCCTGGCCGTCGAACAGCATCTCGACGGAGGTGACGGTGACGCCGCGGGCGGCGAGCGCGCCGACGACGCCGGCCCGGACGAGGGACTCGGCGGGATGGGCCCGGGGGATGGCGGTCATGGTGGTCGTCCTTCCGGCGGGAGCTCGGATCAAGCTCCCTTCCATTGACTCGCATCCAGTGGCAAAAGTAATGCCCGCTCTTTGCCCGACAGGGCGGAAGCGGCGGGGAACTGGCTGCTCGCCCCGGCCCGAGGCGCGCGCAGGTCTTATGGAATCCTTATGTTCCTCCTAGCGGGCATGGAAGTCCGGGGCGCATCATGAATCCAGGGCGGTCCCTGACGAGCCGAGATCCTGGACGCACCGGACCGCATCCTCGGCGGGCTTCCGGACGAGGCTCGGCATCTCAGGGGGAACCATGCGTTGGTCGGCCAGGACAGCCGGACCCGCCCCGTCCCGGGACCCGAGGGCCGCTGGCAAGCCGTCGAGGCGTCTGACCGGCGTCGACGCGGCCCGCGGTCTGGCGCTCATCGGTCTCGTGTCCGTCCACGTCCTGCCGTCCTCCGACGACGAGACCGGCGAGCCGACCTGGTCGCACCTCCTGTTCTCCGGGGACTCGGCGGCGCTGTTCGCGCTGCTGGCGGGCGTGGGGCTCGCCCTGTCCACCGGTGGAACCCGCCCGCACGGGGGGCGGGAGCTGGGCGCGGACCGTGCGGCGCTCGTGGTGCGGGCGGTGCTGATCGCGGTGCTGGGACTGGCCATCGGATCCCTGCTGGCCGACGACCTGCCGGCGGACAACATCCTCATCTACTACGGCGTGTTCTTCCTCCTGGCCGTGCCCTTCCTGCGCGCGGGCCCGAAGCCGCTGTTCGGCTCGGCGGCGGTCTTCCTGCTCGTGGCTCCGGTGCTCATGCAGTCGCTGCGCGACGCACTGCCCGAGCCCGTCGCCGACAACCCCGCCTTCGGGGAGCTGCTGACGGAGCCTGGGGCGACGGCGGCCCAGCTGCTGCTGACCGGCACCTATCCGGCGCTCGCCTACCTGACCTATCTGCTGGCCGGCATGGGGCTCGGCCGGCTCGATCTGCGGAGGAGGGCGACCCAGCTGCGCCTCCTGGCGGTCGGCGTGGGTCTGTTGCTCTGCGCGCAGGCGGCCTCGTACGTCCTGCTCCACGGCCTCGGCGGCTACGAACGGCTGCTGGCCTCCTCGTCGGGGGACGCGGAGGAACTGGACGAGATCCTGGTCTGGGGCGCGGACTGGCTGCCCACCGACACCTGGTGGTCGCTCGCCGTCGACGCGCCGCACACCAACACCCCCCTGGCCATCGCGGTCAGCCTGGGCACGGGCATGGCCGTCCTGGGCGCCTTCCTGCTGATCTCCCGTGTGGTCGGGGCCTGGCTGCTGCCGCTGTCGGCGATGGGCTCGATGACCCTGACCCTGTACACCGCGCACCTGGTCGTCCTGTCGTTCGAGGTCCACGAGGACCGGCCCCATCTGTGGCTCACCGTCCAGCTCGTGTCAGCGGTCCTGTTCGCCGTGACGTGGCAGCGGACCATGGGGCAGGGGCCGCTGGAGCGGGCGATCGGCGCCGTCACGAAGGGTGCGCGGCGCTGGTCCCTCGCCGCATCCTCCGGCCCCCGGGGCGTCGAGGAGCCTGGCACCGGCGGGAGCCGACCGCCGGACGAACCGGACAGTAGTTCCGATCCGTGACCATACCGCGTCCGGAACGTCACCGTTTGCTATTGAGTGCCTTGTCAGAAGCGAATTGAGCTGATCTCACCTTATTCACCAAGGGGGAACACAGTGAAAACTCTGGAAAAGCTGGTAGCGAGTGTCGCCGTGGCGGGACTGCTGATCGGGGGAGCAGGTCCGGCGCTCGCTGACGGCAAGGACGATCGCAAGGGCGACGGCAAGGGGCACAGCAAGAAGGACGAGCGCAAGAACGGCGAGGTCGACGTCGTCGTCAAGTAGAAGCACCGCGGCGACTGGAAGACGAAGCGCTACGAGGACAAGAGCCTCGAGAAGGCCGCGTCCATCGCCAAGGAGAAGTGCCACGGGGGCGACTGGCGCGAGTACTACAGGGACGCCCGCCAGGTTGACCGCACCGGCAAGTCGGACAAGGTCTGCCAGAAGAAGTACGTGAGGGTGTACTTCGAGCAGGACGAGGACCGGCACTGGGACAAGGACAAGGGCGACAAGGGTAAGGGCCGGGACGGGAAGAAGTAGCACCGGACCCGACTCCGACGCACCGACGGGAGGGCCCGTCCGGGGAACCGGACGGACCCTCCCGCACGTCCCGGCAGGCTGAGCCGCGACCCCGTGCGCGCCCGCCGGCGGCGTCCCCGATGGTAGCTTGGTGCTCAGTCCACATACTTTTCTCATCATCAACGGAGGCGGGCATGAGTCATTCGGTAGGCCCCAGCACGGGCGGCACGTCGGGAGCGGGGGCGGAGCACTCCGACCCCGGATCGGCGTCGATCCTCGATGTCGTCAAGGTCTTCGCCAGGCTGCTGCCCAAGCAGCTCAAGGACGAGGCGCAGCTCGCCAAGCTCGAGCTCACGGAGAAGGCGAAGACGCTGGGCAAGGGCGCGGCCTTCGTCGTCGTCGGCCTCGTGTTCCTGCTGCTCGCCACGATCGCCCTGGTCGGTGCGGCGATCGCGGGTCTGTCGCAGATCATGCCGGCCTGGCTGGCGGCCCTGCTGCTCGCCGTGCTGTTCCTGGTCATCCTGGCCGTCGCGGCGCTCATCGGGGTGTCCACCATCAAGAAGGCCCTTCCGCTCGTGCCGCGCAAGGCCGTCTTCGGGGTCAAGTACGACCTCGGTGTGGTCAAGGAGGGCTCCGCCTACACCGAGAGCCGCGTCCAGCGCGAGGAGCAGCTTGCCCGCGAGCGCAAGGAGCAGGAGAAGCGGGAGGCCGCCCAGGACCCGGCCCAGCAGAAGCCCCCGGCGCCCACCGAGGAGCAGCTGCGGCACCGGCTCAAGCTGCGCCGCGAGCACCTCAAGACGCTGCGCGACGACGTCCAGGGCCGCGCGGAGACCATCCAGTCCACCACCAAGGGCTTCGTGGACCGCACCAGCCGCACCGTGAAGACCACCCCGAAGGACGTGAAGGGCCTGCTCGCCCAGGGCGGCGCGAAGTCCCGCCCGGCCTCCGGCTCGTCCGCCGGGTCCGGCCTCGGCGAGCGGTGGCAGCCGCTCACGGTGCTGGCCGTGGCGGGTAGCGCGTTCGTCGTCTTCCTCCGCAAGCTCTTCCGGTGACGTCGCCGTCCATGGGCCGCCCGTGGACGAGCGCACCGGCCGAAGGCCCGGAAGCCACAGGCTTCCGGGCCTTCCCCGTGCGTTCACCGGGTGTCCACGTGCCCCGGGCCGGACGGGCGGGCCGGCTCGATAGACTCCCGGGCGTGACGACAGATCGGTGGGTGCCATGAGCCAGTGGTTGGCGGTCGCCCTGGCGCTGCTCTCGGCCGTGTGCCTGGCCGTCGGGACGCAGCAGCAGGGCAGTGCCGTGGCGGACGTCGCGCGGGGACGGCTGCGCCTGCGCAGCATCGCGGTCCTGCTGCGCCGTCCCCGCTGGCTGCTGGGTCTCACCCTGCTGGGTCTCGGCACCGGCCTCAACGTCACCGCCCTGGGGCTCGCCACCGTGACGGTGGTCCAGCCGATCGGCGTGGTGGCCCTGGTGATCACCACGCTGCTGCACGCCCGGCACCGCCGGCTGCGGATCAACCGGCGCACCTGGACGGCGATCGGGCTGTGCACCGCGGGCGGGGCGGTCTTCGTGACATGCGCCGTGGCGGCGACCGACCCCGCACGGGGCATCTCGCGGTGGGCCGAGCACACCGTGGTGGTCATGCTCGTGGTGCTGATCTGCGTCCTCGGGGTCTCCGCGGCGATGTTCGGCCGCAGCCTGGGCGGGACGTTCTACGTGGTGGGCGCCGGCATCCTCTACGGCTTCGTGGCGGTGCTCGTGCGGCTGACCCTCATCCGCATCCAGGGCAGCGCCGGCACGCCCCTGGACGACGTCAACTGGCTGGCGGTGGGCACCGCCGTCGTCGCCGCCGCGCTGGGCGGGTGGTTCGTGCAGACGGCCTTCGCGTCGGGTCCGCCGGACCTCGTGATCGCGGGACTGACCGTGATCGACCCCATGGTGGGCGTGCTCCTGGGGCTGCTGGTCCTGGGCGAGGCGGTGCCGGGCTTCTCCGTCCCGGTCGGGATGCTCATGGCCGCGGCAGGCGGCGTTGCTATAGTCGGGGTCGCCGTGCTGTCGCAGCACCACCCGGAGGTACTCGAGCGCCGCGCCGAGCTCGCACGGCAGGAGCGGGCGCAGCCCCCCGCGGGACCCGCGGCACGGCACCCCGCGGTCTCCGACCGCCCCGCCTCCGACCGCCCAGCACACGACCAACCGGGAAGACACGCTTGAGCGCCCACACCGCCACCGCAGCCCACCCCCTGACCGTCCTCCTGGGCGCCGAGACCTACCCCCCGGACGTCAACGGGGCCGCGCAGTTCGCGCACCGCCTGGCCCGGGGTCTGCACGAGCAGGGCCACCGGGTGCACGTCCTGTGCGCCCGGCCGGGGCCCGGGCCGTCGCACCGGGCCGAGGACGACGGCGTGGTCGAGCACCGCCTCCGCTCCCACCGGGCATTCACCCACCCGTACTTCCGGCTGTGCTTCCCGTGGCAGGTCGCCGGGGAGATCCGCCGCGTGCTGGACGAGGTGCGCCCCGACGTCGTGCACGTCCAGTGCCACTACATCCTCGGCCGGATGCTGGTGCGGGAGGCCAGGCGGCGGGGCATCCGCACCGTGGCCACCAACCACTTCGTCCCCGAGAACCTGGAGCCGTTCCTGCCGTTCCCGGCATGGGTGCTGCACCGCTACCGGGCGGTCTCGTGGCGGGACATGATGCGGGTGTTCGGCGCCTGCGACGTGGTGACCGCGCCCACCCCGCTCGCGGTGGAGGCCATGCGCCGCAACGGCTTCCCCGACACCGTGCTCGCCGTGTCCAACGGGATCCGGATCGCCGACTACGAGGCCCACGGCGGCGAGCGGCGGCAGCCGGCCGCGCACCCGACCATCCTGTTCACCGGCCGGCTCGCGGTCGAGAAGAACGTGGACGTGCTCATCGAGGCACTCTCCGTGCTGCCCGCCGAGCTCGACGCCCACCTGGAAATCGTGGGTGACGGCGAGCAGCGGCCCGCGCTCGAGAAGCTGGCGAGGGCCCTCGGGGTCGCCCAGCGGATCCGCTTCCTGGGCTACCTCCCGGACGAGGACCTGCGCGCGGCCTACCTGCGGGCCGACGTGTTCTGCCAGCCGGGCACGGCCGAGCTCCAGTCGCTGGTCACCCTCGAGGCGATGGCGGCGTCCCGTCCCGTGGTCCTGGCCGACGCGCGGGCCCTGCCGCACCTGGCCGAGGACGGCGTCAACGGCTGGCTCTTCACCCCCGGCGACGCCCAGGACCTGGCGCGCAAGCTCGCCCTCGTCCTGGGCGCCCCGCCCGAGGAGCGCGCCCGGATGGGCCGGGAGAGCCGCCGCAAGGTCGCGCAGCACAGCTTCCCGCGGACCCTGGAGACGTTCCTGCGGCTCTACCACGGCGAGCACCCGGAGTCCGTGCGCACTCCTGCTCCGGGAGCGCGCGAGCACCAGGAGCCGGCGCGCGCCCCCGCAGTGGGCCCGCGACGGATCCGGACCAGGCTGGCCTCGCTCGTGCGGTAACGTGGTGCTGCGCCGCCGGGCCCGTCCCGGCGCGGGGCCGTAGCTCAGCTGGTCAGAGCAGAGGACTCATAATCCTTCGGTCGTGGGTTCAAGCCCCACCGGCCCTACCCGACACCCCTTTCACCGTGCGTCCTCCGGTGGGAGGGGTGCTTCCGTCCGCACGTCCCGTCCACCGGGTGCGCGTCCCCCGCAGATGTGGTGCACTGGTGGTCCGATCCGCGCACCACCCACCGAGAGGACGCCGAGATGATCCGACGCACGCCGTGGAGCCTCCTGTCCGTCGCCGCCCTGGCGCTCGCCGCACTGACCGGCTGCGACACCACCACCGAGGACGTGGAGGAGGGCGCCGACCAGGTCCAGCAGGAGGTCGAGGAGGGCGCCGAGCAGGTCCAGCAGGAGGTCGAGGAGGGCGTCGACGACGCTCAGGACGACGAGGGCTGAGCGGCCGCGCGCAGCCGCTCGGGCACGGGGAGCAGCACCGACGGCTCGAGCGCGCCGACGAACTGCAGCGGGTTGACGTAGTCGCCGTCCCGGCGCACGCCCCAGTGCAGACAGGTCCCCGGCCCGCAGTGGTCCCGGCCGCGCAGCACGCCCACGACCTGGCCGCGGTGCACCCGGTCCCCGGGGACCAGGGACGACTCGACGGGCTCGAAGCTGGAGCGCAGACCCCCGCCGTGGTCGAGCGTGAGCACCGGGCGGTCCACCACGAACCCCACGAAGGCCACCGTTCCCGCGGCCGGGGCGCGCACGGCGGCGCCCGGGCCCGCGTCCAGGTCCACGCCCCGGTGGCCCCGCGCCCACCGCTGGGCGGGCGGGGCCCACTCGCCCACCACGGCCGGACGCGGCGACAGGGGCCACGCCCACCCCTGGGCCGCCGAGCCGGGGGAGGGGAGCAGCACCCCCAGCACGAGCACGAGCACGATCGCGAGCCCGACCACGCCGGCCGGCTCCCTGCCCGCCCTCGGCGTCCCGGTCCGCGCCGCCCCGGCCGGCCCGGTCCGGGCACGGGGCCGGCGCAGGAGACGGAGGAGCGGGGAGGGTCCGGTGGGCATGTCCCGACTGTCCGTCACGGGGGCCGAGCGGAGGGCCGCCCGGCCCCGTGCTGTGGACGGTCCCGGGGCCCCTCCGGCAGCCCCCGGCCGCGTGCAGGGCGGACGAGGCCCTTGTAGTACACTCGATCCCGCAGTGTGCTCTGAGGCGCCCCTCGTGGCGCGCCCTCGCGCCCACCCGGACCCGGCCCCGACGCCGGAGCCGACGGCGCGGTGGCGAGCAGCTGACTTCGCGCGCAGCGCCGCCGGGACCTCCCGTCCCGGTCCGGCCGCCCCGGTCCGCGTTCCCCGTCCCGGCGGGGTGCGGCACGGCGGCCGGGAGACGGACCCGCAGGGTCCGCCCACCGCTGCACCAGGGGCTCGTCCGCCGGACGCAGCCGAGAACCGAACCCGCGGGCCGGGCGTCGTCGCACGCCCTCCCGCACGAGAGACCAGGAGACGACATGTCCGTCGTTACCATGCGCCAGCTCCTCGACAGCGGCGTGCACTTCGGCCACCAGACCCGCCGGTGGAACCCGAAGATGAAGCGCTTCATCTTCACCGAGCGCAACGGCATCTACATCATCGACCTCCAGCAGTCGCTGTCCTTCATCGACCGCGCCTACGAGGCCGTCAAGACCACCGTGGCCCACGGCGGCACCATCCTCTTCGTCGGCACCAAGAAGCAGGCCCAGGAGGCCATCGCCGAGCAGGCCACCCGCGTGGGCATGCCCTACGTGAACCACCGCTGGCTCGGCGGCATGCTCACGAACTTCGCCACGGTCTCCAAGCGCATCGAGCGCATGAAGGAGCTCGAGGAGATCGACTTCGACGACGTCGCCGGCTCGCAGTACACGAAGAAGGAGCTCCTGCTCCTGCGCCGCGAGAAGGAGAAGCTGGAGCGCACCCTCGGCGGCATCCGCAACCTGACCAAGGCCCCCTCCCTGATCTGGATCGTGGACACCAAGAAGGAGCACCTCGCGGTGGACGAGGCCCAGAAGCTGGGCATCCCGGTCGTCGCGATCCTCGACACCAACTGCGACCCCGACGAGGTCGCCTTCCCGATCCCGGGCAACGACGACGCCATCCGCTCCGTCAACCTCCTGACCCGCGTGATCGCCGACGCCGTGGCCGAGGGTCTCATGGAGCGCCACAACAAGAAGTCCGGCGGCGCCGACCAGGCCGCCGAGCCGATGGCCGAGTGGGAGCGCGAGCTGCTCGAGCAGCACGCCGCCGAGCAGACCGCCGCGACCGAGGCCCCGGCCGAGACCGCTGCCCCGGCCGAGGCCGAGACCGCCGCCGCGACCGAGGCCACGGCCGAGTCCGAGGCTCCCGCCGAGGCCCCGGCCGAGACCGAGACCGCCGCCGAGTAGTCTCCGTCCACCGTCCGTTTCCCCCGGCGGGGCACCGTCCCCGCCCGAGGCCGGCCGGGGCGGGCCCGTGCCCGCCCCGGCCGGCACCACCGACCGAGTGAGGAGTTTCCATGGCGAACTACACCGCCACCGAGATCAAGGCCCTGCGTGAGCGCACCGGCGCCGGCATGCTGGACGTCAAGAAGGCGCTCGACGAGGCCGACGGCGACCTCCAGAAGGCGCAGGAGATCATCCGCGTCAAGGGCCTCAAGGGCGTCACCAAGCGCGAGGGCCGGGCCACGGCCGAGGGTCTCGTCGCCGCGCGCGTCGAGGGCACCGTCGGGTACATGGTCGAGGTCAACTCCGAGACCGACTTCGTGGCGAAGTCCGCCCCGTTCGTCGAGTTCGGCAACAAGGTGCTCGACGCCGCCGTGGCGGCCGACGCCACCACGCTCGAGTCCCTCATGGACGCCCAGGTCGACGGCAAGGCCGTCTCCGAGCTCGTCACCGAGACCGGCGCCCTGCTCGGCGAGAAGGTCGTCGTCCGGCGCATCGCCCGCGTCGAGGGCGACAACGTGGCCGTCTACCTGCACAAGACCTCCAAGGACCTCCCGGCGCAGGTCGGCGTGCTGCTGGCCGTGGCCGGTGCTGACGCCGGGCAGGTCGCCCACGACGTCGCCGTGCACATCGCCGCGATGTCCCCGACGTTCCTCTCCCAGGAGGACGTGCCCGCCGAGACCGTCGAGTCGGAGAAGCGCGTCGCCGAGGAGACGGCCCGCGCCGAGGGCAAGCCGGAGAAGATCCTGCCGAACATCATCAACGGCCGCCTCAAGGGCTACTTCAAGGACGTCGTCCTGCTGGACCAGGACTTCGCCAAGGACTCCAAGAAGACCGTCGGCAAGGTGCTCGAGGAGGCCGGTGCGACCGCCACGGCCTTCGCCCGCTTCCGCGTCGGCGCCTGACCGGTCCTCTCCCGGGCGCCCGGCGCCCGCTCGCGACGGAGGCGTTCCTGCACGGCAGGGACGCCTCCGTCGTCGTTCCCGGCCCCGCCTGCGACGACGCCCTCGAGGCCCCGCGGGCCGGCCCCCGGGGGGCGGACGCGTTCTGTATGCTGAGGGAGGCCCGCCCCCCGCGCCAGCTGCACCCTCGCGGGGCCGAGCCGGTCCACGCAGCTCCGTCGTCGCCGGGAGGAACCATGCCCACCACTTCTGCCTCCGAGATCAAGGACGAGGCCCTGCGCCTGAGCAGGGACCCCCGGGTCGCCCCCGCCCGCCGCCGGGTGCTGCTGAAGCTCTCGGGCGAGGTCTTCGGCGGCGGCTCCATCGGGGTGGACACGCGCGTGGTCCGCGACATCGCCGAGCAGATTGCGGCCACGGTGGGCCAGGTCGAGACCGCCATCGTGGTGGGCGGCGGCAACTTCTTCCGCGGCGCGGAGCTCTCCCAGGCCGGCATGGACCGCTCCCGTGCGGACTACATGGGGATGCTGGGCACCGTCATGAACTGTCTGGCCCTGCAGGACTTCCTCGAGCAGTGCGGGGTCGACACCCGGGTGCAGTCCGCGATCAAGATGGAGCAGGTGGCCGAGGTCTACATCCCGCGCCGGGCCATCCGGCACATGGAGAAGGACCGCGTCGTGATCTTCGGCGCCGGCGCCGGGCTGCCCTACTTCTCCACCGACACCGTCGCGGCTCAGCGGGCCCTGGAGGTCCACGCGGACGAGGTTCTCATGGCGAAGAACGGTGTGGACGGCGTCTACACCGCGGACCCCCGCACGAACCCGGACGCCCAGCGGCTGTCCACCCTCACCTACGGCGAGGCCCTCGCCCGCGACATCCGGGTCATGGACCAGACGGCCTTCAGCCTGTGCCGCGACAACGACGTGACGATGCGCGTGTTCGGCATGGAGGGCGAGGGCAACGTCACCCGCGCGATCCTCGGGGAGCAGATCGGCACCCTCGTCACCGCGTGAGCCGGTGCCGGGCGGCCCCCGGTTAGACTGGGGCGAGCACGGCCGGGCGGCGTGGTTCCCGCGCGGCGACCGGCCGAACCGACCCCGCGCGGAGGACTCCGTGCGACACGACGAAGGAGCCCCTACGTGATCTCAGAGACCATGTCCGAAGCGAAGACCAAGATGGGCAAAGCCGTGGAGGGCGCCAAGGAGGACTTCGCCGCGATCCGCACGGGCCGGGCCAACCCCTCCCTCTTCTCGAGCGTGCTGGTCGAGTACTACGGCACTCCCACCCCGCTCCAGCAGCTCGCCTCCTTCCAGAACCCCGAGGCCCGCACGCTGCTCATCACGCCGTACGACCGCTCCGCCCTCAACGACATCGAGAAGGCGCTGCGCAACTCGGACATCGGCGCGAACCCCGCCAACGACGGCAACGTCATCCGCGTGGTCATGCCGGAGCTGACGCAGGAGCGGCGCAAGGAGTACGTCAAGGTCGTCGGGCACAAGGCCGAGGAGGCGCGCGTCTCCGTGCGCAACATCCGCCGGCACGCCAAGGACCAGATCGAGAAGGCCGTCAAGGACGGCGACATCGGCGAGGACGAGGGCAAGCGCGCCGAGAAGGACCTCGACGCCGCGACCAAGAAGCACATCGACCAGATCGACGAGATGCTCAAGAACAAGGAAGCGGAGCTGCTGCAGGTCTGATGCCGGACCAGCCGCGACCGCACCAGGAGACGAAGGCTTCCCCGGGAACCGCCGGGGGGGCCTTCTCCCCGCGTGCCCGGCCGGCGCCCGTCCGGGCCGGCGCCGCGACGACCCCGGGCACGCCGGGGCGCCGGCACACCGCCCCCTCCCGCGCCGGCCGGAACCTGCCGGCCGCCGTGGGCGTCGCCGTGGTGCTCATCGGGACCCTGCTCGTCGGGCTGTTCGTCCAGCCCCTCGTCCTGGCGCTCTTCGCCGGGACGGCGGCGGGGATCGGCGTCTGGGAGGTCGGCCGGTCCCTGCGCTACCGCGGCATCGTCATCCCGCGCGTCCCGGCGGTGACCGCCGGCGTGCTGATGCCGGTCGCCGCGTTCGCCGGTGGCGGCGAGGCGCTGATGATGGCCGTGATCGTGGGGCTGACGCTCGTGATCGTCTGGCGGGCCCTGGGGGGCCGGGACGGCATGATCCTGTCCATCATGGGCTCCGTGTTCGCCCTGGTCTGGGTGGGCTTCCTCCTGAGCATCGCCCTGCTGCTCTACCACACCGAGGCGGGCCCCCTGAAGGTGCTCACGGTCATCCTGCTGGCCGTCGGCTCGGACACGTGCGGCTACGCCGTGGGCGTGGTCTGGGGCCGCCACCCCATGGCGCCGCGGATCAGCCCCAAGAAGTCCTGGGAGGGCTTCGCCGGGTCGCTGGGCGGCTCGGTGCTGATCGGCGTCCTGTGCGCCGTGCTGCTGCTCGACCACGCCTGGTGGGAGGGCGCCGTGCTCGCCGCGGTGCTCGTGCTCGCCGCCACCCTCGGCGACTTCTCCGAGTCCATGGTCAAGCGCGAGCTGGGGATCAAGGACATGGGCACCCTCCTGCCCGGCCACGGGGGCGTGATGGACCGGATCGACTCCATCCTCTTCGCCGTCCCCGCCGGGTACCTGCTCTTCGAGCTCTTCGCCGCGAGCGCCTGAGCCCGGCGTCCAGGACCCGCAGCCCATGCCTCCCGACCGCCCCGGAGCCCGGCCGGCCACCGCCCGCATCCCGCGGTGCGCCGAGGCCGAGCGCGGCTACGACGTCGTCCAGGTGGACGAGCTCCTGGCCGCCGTTCGCGCGGCCCTGCAGGACGCGCCGCCCGGTCCCGGACCGGCGCACCGGTCCGAGGCCGTGCTGAGCACGCAGGTGCGCGCCGCCGTCTTCGCCGACGCGCGGGGCGGCTACCGGCCGGAGGCCGTCGACGGGCTGCTGGACGCGGCCGAGGACGCGCTGGCCGCGGCCGAGCGCGAGCAGTGCCTGCGCGACCGGGGCCCCGAGGCCTGGCAGGAGCACGTCGACGCCCTGACCCGGCTGCTCCGGAACCGTCTCGACCGGCCGCGCACGCAGCGCTTCCGGCGCCCCTCCCGGCCGCGGGCCCAGGGCTACTCCGCCGCCCACGTGGACGTCCTCTGCGAGCGCCTGGGTGCCCGGCTGGAGGGCACCGCGGACCTCGCGCCGGCGGAGCTGCGCCGGGCCGTGTTCCCGCCCGCGCAGGGGGAGCGCAGCTACGAGGAGCAGCAGGTGGACGCCTTCCTGGACCGCGCCGTCCAGCTGCTCCTGGCCTCTCGCTGAAACAGGCTCCCCGAAGCCTCTGTGTATACATGCTGGACCGGGCCTCGTCCAGAAACACCGTTCCGTGTTCATCTTGACCCCCGAAAAGCAACTTTTGGGTGTCACGCCTTGCTCCTGTGCATACAACGGCCTAGTGTGGGCCACATCACATGAGGAGGTAGCCCATGTCCACCCAGCCACCCATCGACGCCGACGACCTCGTCGCCGACGTCGACTTCCCCGCGGCCCAGCGGTCGCCAGAGTTCCAGGAGCTGCGGAAGACCCACCGCGGCTTCGTCTTCCCGCTCGCCGTCGCCTTCCTGGTCTGGTACCTGCTGTACGTGGTGCTCGCCATGTACGCGCCGCAGCTGTTCGCCATCCAGGTCATCGGCAACGTCAACCTCGGCGTCGTCCTGGGCCTGCTCCAGTTCGTCACGACCTTTGCCATCACGGGGGCCTACGTGTCCTTCGCCAACCGCAAGCTGGACCCGAAGGCCACGGCCATCCGGGAGCGTCTCGAGCCCAGCCTCGGCACCACCGGCGGCGTCCACGGACAGGAGAACTGACCGATGCACCAGCTGCACACCGCGCTCGCGCCCATGACGGCCGCCGCCACGGAGACGGTCGGCACGCCCTGGATCAACATCTCCATCTTCGGCGCGTTCGTCGTCGTCACGATGGTGGTCGTCCTCCGCGCCTCGAAGTCCACGTCCACGGCGGCCGACTACTACGCCGGCGGCCGCGGCTTCAGCGGCACCCAGAACGGCCTGGCCATCGCGGGCGACTACCTCTCGGCGGCGTCCTTCCTGGGCATCGTGGGCGCGATCGCCCTCCAGGGCTACGACGGTTTCCTCTACTCCATCGGCTTCCTCGTGGCCTGGCTCGTGGCCCTGCTGCTGATCGCCGAGCTGCTGCGCAACACCGGCAAGTTCACGATGGCGGACGTCCTGTCCTTCCGGCTGCGCCAGCGCCCCGTGCGCGTCGCGGCGTCGATCTCCACCCTCGCGGTGTCCGCGTTCTACCTGCTGGCCCAGATGGCGGGCGCCGGTGCGCTGGTGTCGCTGCTGCTGGGCATCAGCTCGCGCACCGGGCAGTCGCTCGTGATCGTGGTCGTGGGCGTGCTCATGATCGTCTACGTCCTCGTGGGCGGGATGAAGGGCACCACCTACGTGCAGATCATCAAGGCGGTGCTCCTGGTCTCCGGCGTGGCGGTCATGACCGTCTGGATCCTGGCGCTCTACGGCTTCAACTTCTCCTCGCTGCTCGGTGACGCGGTCGCCGTCTCCGGCAACCCGGCCATCCTCGAGCCGGGCCTGCGCTACGGCGCCTCCGAGACCAGCAAGCTGGACTTCATCTCCCTGGGCCTGGCCCTCGTCTTCGGCGCGGCGGGCCTGCCCCACGTGCTGATGCGCTTCTACACGGTGCCCACGGCCAAGGAGGCCCGCACCTCGGTGGTCTGGGCGATCGCCCTGATCGGCCTGTTCTACCTCTTCACCCTCATCCTGGGCTTCGGCGCGGCGGCCCTCATCGGCGCCGAGCGGATCCAGGCGGCTCCCGGCGGCGTGAACTCCGCGGCCCCGCTGCTGGCCTTCGAGCTCGGCGGGTCCCTGCTGATGGGCATCATCGCGGCGGTGGCCTTCGCCACGATCCTCGCGGTCGTCGCCGGCCTGGCCATCACCGCCTCGGCCTCGTTCGCCCACGACATCTACACCAGCGTGATCAAGAAGGGGAACTCCGATCCCCGCAAGGAGCTGAAGGTCGCGAAGACCACGGTGGTGGTCATCGGTCTCGTCTCCATCGCGGGCGGCATCGGCGCCCAGGGCCAGAACGTCGCGTTCCTCGTGGCGCTCGCCTTCGCGGTCGCGGCCTCGGCGAACCTGCCGACCATCCTGTACTCCCTGTACTGGCGGCGCTTCACCACCCGGGGCGCGGTCTGGTCCATGTACGGCGGCCTGATCCTCTCGGTGGGCCTCATCGTCTTCTCCCCGGTCATGTCCGGCACCGAGACGTCGATGATCCCGACGGCCGACTTCGCGTGGTTCCCGCTGCAGAACCCGGGCATCGTCTCGATCCCGGCCTCCTTCCTGCTCGGCTTCATCGGTTCCATGACGGAGCGCCGTCTCGAGGACCCGATCAAGCAGTCCGAGATGGAGGTGCGCTCCCTCACAGGCATCGGCGCCGAGAAGCCCGTCGCCCACTGACGGCTTTTCCGCTCCCACCTGGGAGGATCCACCGGCCCGCCCGAAGCCCCGGCTTCCGGCGGGCCGGTCCGCGTCCGGGGGAACGCGTCGATTGGCTAACGGGAACAGACAGGCGGCTGACCGTCGACTAGGGTGAAGCGCAGAAGCAACCTCAGGGTATTCCAGGGATACTCGCCGGTTGCGTACAATAAAAGTCCCTCCCGGGACGGATAAGGAGCCATCATGGGAATCATCAGCTGGATCATCCTCGGCCTCATCGCCGGCGCCCTCGCCAAGCTCATCATGCCGGGCAGCCAGGGTGGCGGCATCATCGTCACGATCGTCCTCGGCATCGTGGGGGCCCTCCTCGGAGGCTTCCTGGGCTCGCTGATCGGCATCGGGGACCTGGAGTCCGCGTTCGACATCGGCACCATCATCACCGCCGTCGTGGGAGCCCTCATCGTGCTCTTCATCTGGGGCGCGGTCACCGGCCGCAAGGGTCGCGCCACGCGCTGATCCCACCCCCGTCGGTCGCCGAGGCCCCGTCCACCGCTCCCGGTGGACGGGGCCTCGGCCCGTTCCGGGTCGTCCGCAGGGGCCCCTGCGGGCACCGCACCGAGGAGGGTCGCTGGGGGATACTGGGGCCATGACGCCCCCCGCCACCTCGCCCCGCACCCGCCCGACACCCGAGCTGCGCGCCCTGGCCGCCGCCGGCCCCCGCCGGATCAGCGTCCTCGGCTCGACGGGCTCGATCGGCACCCAGGCGCTCGACGTCGTGCGGGCCGCCCGCGAGCTCGAGGGCGCGGACCCGTTCACCGTGGTCGCCCTCGCCGCCGGACCACGGCACCTCGAGCTCCTCGCCGAGCAGGCCCTCGAGACCCGCGCCGCGCTCGTGGCGACCAGCGGCACCGCCCAGGACGCCGCCCGGCTGGCCGGCCTCATCGCGGACCGGGCCGCGTCCGCCGGGGCCGGGGGATACCGCCCGGACGTCGTGCACGGGCCCGACGCCGCGTCCGCGGCCGCCGCCCACCCCGACGCCGACCTCGTGCTCAACGGGATCACCGGCTCCATCGGGCTCGCCCCCACGCTGGCGGCGCTGCGGGCCGGGCACCGGCTCGCCCTGGCGAACAAGGAGTCCCTGATCGCCGGCGGCGCCCTGGTCAAGGCCGCCGCCGCGGCCACCGGGGACCCGGACGCCCTGATCCCCGTGGACTCCGAGCACTCCGCGCTGGCGCAGGCGCTGCGCGGCGGCACCGCCGCGGAGGTGGACCGGCTCGTGCTGACGGCCTCCGGCGGGCCCTTCCGCGGCCGGTCCCGGGCTGAGCTCGAGACGGTCACGCCCCGGGACGCGCTGCGCCACCCGACGTGGGACATGGGCCTGATGGTGACGACCAACTCGGCGACCATGGTGAACAAGGCCCTCGAGGTGCTCGAGGCCCACCTGCTCTTCGACGTCCCCCTCGAGCGCATCGACGTGGTGCTCCACCCCCAGTCGGTCGTGCACTCCATGGTCCAGTTCGTGGACGGCTCCACCCTCGCCCAGGCCTCGCCCCCGGACATGCGCCTGCCCATCGCCCTCGGTCTGGCCTGGCCGCACCGGGTGCCCGGGGCCGCCCTGCCGTGCGACTGGACGCGCGCCACGGAGTGGACCTTCGAGCCCCTCGACCCGGTGGCGTTCCCCGCCGTCGAGCTCCTCAAGGCGGCGGGGGAGCGGGGCGGGACCTTCCCCGCCGTATTCAACGCGGCCAACGAGGAGGCGGTGCACGCCTTCCACGACGGCCGGATCCGGTTCCCCGCCATCGTGGACACGGTCGAGGCGGTGCTGGGCGAGCACGACGACGACGGCCCGCTGGAGCTCGAGGCCGTGCTGGCGGCCGAGCGCTGGGCCCGCGGGCGGGCCCGCGAGGTCCTCGCCCGCTGACCGGGCCGGGCCCGGCCCCGCCGCACGTGCTAGTCTGTCGGGCGGATGACGAGTCCCAGCGTGCAGCCCTGGCTTGCTGGGCGGCAACCCTCTCCCGTAGTGGGGTGCCCCAGGTGAACCATCCGGCACCGGCCGACGACGGCCGGCGGCAAGTACGGTCCGACCGCGCACGCGCCCTCCGGCGCGCCCTCGACCGTGGCCGCCGGACCCGTTGGCCCCGGTGGAGACCTCCGACACCCCGGACCCACGGAAAGGCACCACATGCGATCGCAGCGCCTCCCCTTCCTCGCCCTGGCCACGACCCTCGGCCTCGCCCTCACCGCCTGCGGCGGCTCCGCCGGGGAGTCCTCCGGCGAGGGCGTGCTCGCCGACGACAAGGTCACCATCGGCGTGGTGGGCACCGACCCGACCCACGACGCCCTCCAGCGGGTGGCCGAGGAGCAGGGCATCACCGTCGAGTACGTCGACTTCTCCGACTACAACCAGCCCAACCCCGCCACCGAGTCCGGTGACGTGGAGATGACCTGGTTCCAGCACGTCCCGTTCCTCGCCGACTACAACAACGCGGCCGGCGGCTCCATCACCCCGATCGGCTCGACCTCGATCTACCCGCTGGGCCTGTACTCCAACCAGTACGACTCCGTGGAGCAGTTCCAGGAGGGCGACGAGATCGCGGTGCCCAACGACGCCGTGAACCTCTCCCGGGCCCTGCTCGTGCTCGAGGCCGCAGGTCTCGTGGAGCTGAGCAGCGACACCCTCATCCCCACCGAGCTCGACGTCGACACCGAGGCCTCCACGGTGCGGGTCACGCCGGTCTCCGCGGAGCAGACGGTGCTCTCGCTCGACTCGGTGGCCGGCTCGGTCATCAACAACGACTTCCTCTCGCGGGCCGACATCGACCCGCAGTCCGCGCTCGCCCAGGACGACCCCGAGTCCGAGGGCTCCCGCGCCTACGTCAACCTCTTCACCACCACGGAGGAGCTCGCCGACGACGAGACCCTCCGGCAGGTCGCGGACCTCTACCACGAGCAGGCCGTGCTCGACGCCGAGATGGAGGAGACCAAGGACACCGCCGTGCCGCTGCAGCTGGAGCCGGAGGAGCTCCAGGAGCTGACCGCGCGCTACCAGCAGGAGCTGAAGGACCAGGAGCAGTGAGCGCGGCGGTCCCCGCCGGGCCGCCCGCACCCGGGCGCCCGGACGAGGTGCTCGTCTCCTTCCGCAACGTCTCCAAGACCTTTCGCACCGGCTCGGGGCGGGCGGCGCGCGAGGTGCTCGCGGTCGACGACGTCACCCTCGACGTCCGCCGCGGAGAGATCTTCGGCGTGATCGGCTACTCCGGGGCGGGCAAGTCCACCCTCGTGCGCCTGATCAACGGGCTCGAGCCCGTGTCCTCGGGCTCCCTGACCGTGGAGGGCTTCGAGGTGGCCGGCCGGCGCGAGACCGAGCTGGCGCCCGTGCGGCAGGAGATCGGGATGATCTTCCAGCAGTTCAACCTCTTCACCTCCCGCACCGTCGCCGGCAACGTCGAGTACCCGCTCAAGCGGGCCGGCTGGCCGAAGGAGAAGCGCCGGGCGCGGGTGGCCGAGCTGCTCGAGTTCGTGGGCCTCGCCGCCCGCGCCGGCAACTACCCGGAGCAGCTCTCCGGCGGGCAGAAGCAGCGCGTGGGCATCGCCCGCGCGCTGGCGACCAGCCCGAAGCTGCTCCTGGCCGACGAGTCGACGAGCGCCCTCGACCCGGAGACCACCCAGGAGGTGCTGCAGGTGCTGCAGCGGGTCAACCGGGAGCTCGGGATCACGATCGTGATCATCACCCACGAGATGGACGTGGTCCGCGCGATCGCCGACCGGGTGGCCGTCATGCAGGACGGGAAGGTCGTGGAGCACGGCTCCACCGTGGACATCTTCGCCCGGCCCCGCACCGAGACCGCCCGCCGCTTCGTCTCCTCCGTCCTGCACTCGGTGCCCGACGCCCGCGAGGTCGAACGGCTGCGCCGCGCCCACCGGGGGCGCCTGGTGATCGTGGACGTCGGCGACGGCGTGGACATCGGCGGGGTGCTCTCGGACGGCGCCGCCCGCGGGGTCCGCTTCACCATCGCCTACGGCGGGATCAGCGTGCTCCAGGAGCAGTCGTTCGGGTCCCTGACCTTCGAGCTGACCGGTGCGGACGCGGCCGTGCAGGCCGTGGTCGACGAGATGTCCCGCATCACGACCCTGAGAGAGGTGGCCGCGTGAACGACTGGTCCGTCCTGGGACCCGAGCTGCTGTCCGCGCTCGGGGAGACCCTCTACATGGTGGCCGTCACGCTGCTGCTCGCCGGCCTGCTCGGTCTGCTCGTGGGCGTCGGCCTCTACGTCACCCGCCGGGGCAACATCCTGGAGAACCGGGCGGTGCACGAGGGCCTCAACCTCGTGGTGAACTTCGTCCGGCCGATCCCGTTCATCATCCTGCTGGCCGCGCTGGGACCGGTGACCCAGGGGGTCGTCGGGACCCGGCTGGGGCCCAACGCCGCGATCTTCGCGATGACCATCGGCGCCATGTTCGCGGTGGCGCGCATCGTCGAGCAGAACCTCATGAGCGTGGACCCCGGGGTCGTGGAGGCGGCCCGCTCCATGGGCGTCTCCCGCGGCCGGATCATCAGCACGGTGATCCTGCCCGAGGCGCTGGGCCCCCTGGTGCTCGGCTACACCTTCCTGGTCATCGGCATCACGGACATGTCGGCGATGGCCGGGGCCATCGGCGCCGG
Source organism: Kocuria sp. CPCC 205258 (assembly GCF_040981005.1). Lineage (NCBI taxonomy): Bacteria > Bacillati > Actinomycetota > Actinomycetes > Micrococcales > Micrococcaceae > Kocuria > Kocuria sp. CPCC 205258. The sequence goes on from NZ_JAVKPS010000010.1 coordinate 31,592, forward strand.
CGGCCTGGGCGACTTCGCCCTGCGCCTGGGCTACCAGCGGTTCAACGACGAGGTCACGTGGGCGGCGGTCGCCGTCATCGTGGTCCTGGTCCAGCTCGTGCAGGTGGTGGGCAACCGGCTGGCCCGCCGGATCCTGCGCCGCTGAGGCGCCCCGCCCCGCAGCCCTCCGACGGCCGGTGCGCCTCCCTCCCGGGAGGGCGCCGGCCGTCGTCGTGCCCTGTGGTGCGCCCGGTGCCCGACGTCCAGGATCGTGGTGCAGACTGGTCCTCGCCGTGCCGAGCGCACGGCCCCGACGTCCCCGGCGCACGCCGGGGTCCCTCGACGATCCCGGGAGGTCCGACGGATGGGTGTCGTGCTGTTCCTCGTGGGCGTGCTGCTGGCCGCCGCGGCCATCGCGGTCTCCATCGCCCTCCACGAGATCGGCCACCTCGTGCCGGCCAAGCTCTTCGGCGTGCGCGTCACGCAGTACATGGTCGGCTTCGGGCGCACCGTGCTCTCCCGCCGGCGCGGCGAGACGGAGTACGGGCTCAAGGCGGTCCCGCTGGGCGGCTACATCTCCATGGTGGGGATGTACCCGCCGGCGCGCGCGGGCTCGACGGCCCGCGCCTCGAGCACCGGCGTGTTCCAGCAGATGGCGGCCGAGGCCCGCGGCGGCGCCGCGGACCAGTTCCTCCCCGGGGACGAGGACCGCGTGTTCTACCGGCTGCCCGTGTGGAAGCGGATCGTGATCATGCTCGGCGGCCCGGTGATGAACCTCCTGCTCGGGACCCTGTGCCTGGCCGTCCTGCTCTCCGGCTTCGGGACGGCGACGCCCACCACGACGGTCGCTTGGGTGTCCGAGTGCGTGGTGGCCGCGGAGCGCCAGGCCGCCGGGCAGACCGAGTGCCGGCCGGAGGACCCCCAGGCCCCCGCGAACGCCGCCGGGCTGCGCCCCGGGGACGTCGTCACGGCCGTCGACGGCGCCCCGGTCGGCTCCTGGGACGAGCTCACCGCCCGGATCCGGGACCGGGCCGGCGAACGGATCCCGGTGGTGGTCGAGCGGGACGGCCGGACCGTGTCCGCGGCGCTGACCCCCATCCTCTCCTCGCGGCCCGTGCTGGACGACTCCGGCGCCGCCGTGACCGGCGAGGACGGCGCCCCCCGCTACGAGGAGGTCGGGTTCATCGGCATCAGCCCCACGAGCGAGCCCGTCCGGCAGCCGCTGACCGCGGTGCCCGGGGCGGTGCTGGACGGGCTGCAGCAGATCGCCGGGGTGGTCCTGCACCTGCCGCAGCGGATCTACGAGGTGGGGGAGGCGGCGTTCTCGGACGCGCCCCGGGACCCGGACGGGCCGATCTCCGTGGTGGGGGTCGGCCGGATCTCGGGGGAGATCGCCGCGCACGAGGAGATCGCGCTGCGGGACAAGGCCGCCTCCCTCGTGGGCCTGGTCGGCTCCGTCAACCTGGCCCTGTTCGTCTTCAACCTGCTGCCGCTGCTGCCGCTCGACGGCGGGCACGTCGCCGGGGCGCTGTGGGAGGCGCTGCGCCGGGGGAGCGCCCGGCTGCTCGGCCGCCGCGACCCCGGCCCGTTCGACCCCGCCCGGCTGCTGCCGGTGACCTACGCGGTGGCCGTGCTGATGATCGGGATGTCCGTGCTGCTGATCTACGCGGACATCGTCAAACCGGTCCGGCTGTTCTGAGCCCGGGACGGCCGGCGCGCCCCCGGGGGCCGGCGGGCGTTCGGCGTGGGAGGAATCGCACCCCCGGCACCGGGGGCCGCCCCGGAGCATGGGGCACAATGGGAACCGGCGACGGGCCCGGCCAGCGGGTCCCGGCGCCACCGCTCCAGCTCCTGCCCTCGATTCCTCGGAGGAACTCCTTGACCCCGGTCAGCCTCGGCATGCCCGCCGCGCCCCAGCCCGTCCTCTCCCCGCGCCGGAAGACCCGGCAGATCCGGGTCGGGTCCGTGGGCGTCGGCTCCGACTCGCCGGTGAGCGTGCAGTCCATGACGACCACCCCCACCACGGACATCAACGCCACCCTGCAGCAGATCGCCGAGCTCAACGCCACCGGGTGCGACATCGTCCGGGTGGCGTGCCCGTCCCAGGACGACGCCGACGCCCTGCCGATCATCGCCATGAAGTCCCCGATCCCAGTGATCGCCGACATCCACTTCCAGCCGAAGTACGTCTACGCGGCCATCGAGGCCGGGTGCGCGGCCGTGCGCGTCAACCCGGGCAACATCCGCAAGTTCGACGACCAGGTCGGCCAGATCGCCCGCGAGGCCAAGGCCGCCGGGGTGTCCATCCGGATCGGCGTGAACGCCGGCTCCCTCGACCAGCGGATCATGGACAGGTACGGCAAGGCCACGCCCGAGGCGCTCGTCGAGTCCGCCGTGTGGGAGGCGTCCCTGTTCGAGGAGCACGACTTCCACGACTTCAAGATCTCCGTCAAGCACAACGACCCCGTTACCATGGTCCGGGCCTACCAGCTGCTCGCCGAGCGCGGCGACTGGCCCCTGCACCTCGGCGTGACCGAGGCGGGCCCCGCCTTCCAGGGCACCATCAAGTCCGCCACGGCCTTCGGCGCCCTGCTGTCCCAGGGCATCGGGGACACCATCCGGGTCTCCCTCTCGGCGCCGCCGGTCGAGGAGGTCAAGGTCGGCAACCAGATCCTGCAGTCCCTGGGCCTGCGCCCGCGCAAGCTCGAGATCGTCTCCTGCCCCTCCTGCGGCCGCGCGCAGGTCGACGTCTACACGCTCGCGGACGAGGTGACGGCGGGCCTCGAGGGGCTCACCGTCCCCCTGCGGGTGGCCGTGATGGGCTGCGTCGTCAACGGCCCCGGCGAGGCCCGCGAGGCCGACCTCGGCGTGGCCTCCGGCAACGGCAAGGGCCAGATCTTCGTCAAGGGCGAGGTCGTGAAGACCGTCCCCGAGGACCTCATCGTGGAGACGCTGATCGAGGAGGCCAACCGCATCGCCGCCGAGATGGAGACGGACGAGAACGGGGAGACCACGGCGGGCAGCCCCGTCGTGAGCGTCAGCTGACGGGCCGGTGACGGGCGGGTGAGGACGCAGCGGAGGACGGCGCCGCGGCTGGTGCCGGCGGGGGAGGTCGATCCGGCCCAGCTGGACCGGCTGCTCGAGGCGGACCCCGTCGCCCACGCCTTCGTGGCCGCCCACGTCGAGTCGTACCGAGGGAGCAGGGGCTCGCGGATCCCGCCCGTGGTCGGCACCGCCGGGTCGGACGGTGAGCTGACCGGCGCGTGCTGGGTGGGCACGAACGTGGTGCCCGTGTCCCTGGACGGCCCGGGCCTGGACCTCGTCGGCGGGCACCTGCGGCGGGGCGGGTCCCGGCACGCCTCGCTGTTCGGGCCCGCCGAGCTGGTCCTCGGGCTGTGGTCCCGGGTGGAGCGCTCGTGGCCCCGGCCCTTCGACCTGCGCCCCGTCCAGCCCCTGCTGGCCATCGACCGGGACCCGGCGCCCGCCCCGCACCCCGGCGTGCGCGTGGCACGCCCCGAGGACCTGCCCGCCGTGCTCCCGGCGAGCGCCGCCATGTTCGAGGAGGAGGTCGGGTACTCCCCGTACACGGGCGGCGACCGCGGGTACCGGGACCGCGTCTCCGCGCTCGTCGAGGCGGGGCGCTGCCTCGTGCTGACCGACGACGGGGGCCGCGTGGTGTTCAAGGCCGACCTCGGCTCGGTGGCCCGCGGCGTGGCCCAGGTGCAGGGCGTGTGGGTGGACCCGGCGCACCGCGGCCGGGGGCTGGCGGCGCCCTGCATGGCGGCCGCCGTGCGCCTCGCCCGCCGGCGCACCCCGGTGGTCAGCCTCTACGTCAACGACTACAACGTCCGGGCCCTCGCCACCTACCGGCGGGTCGGCTTCGAGCGGGTCGGGACCTTCGCCACCGTCCTGCTCTGAGCGCCCGGGACCGCCGATCCCGGTGCGGCCGGGATCGGCGGGGGGTGTAGATTTGACCGGAATCAGCGGCGCCGTCGGCGCCGCCCACCCTCTCGACGCCCGGGCCCGGCCGCACCACGCCGCGCTCCCCGGGAGAAACGGAGCCCTCGTGGCGCTGCGACTCTCCTCCCTGTTCCTGCGAACCCTCCGCGAAGACCCGGTCGACGCCGAGGTGGACAGCCACAAGCTGCTCGTCCGCGCCGGCTACATCCGCCGGGCCGCCCCGGGCATCTACACCTGGCTGCCGATGGGTCTGCGGGTGCTCGGGAAGGTCGAGCAGGTGGTGCGCGAGGAGATGGGCGCGATCGGCGCCCAGGAGGTGCACTTCCCGGCGCTGCTGCCGCGCGAGCCCTACGAGGTCACGAACCGCTGGACGGAGTACGGGGAGAACCTGTTCCGCCTGAAGGACCGCAAGGACGCCGACTACCTGCTCGCGCCCACGCACGAGGAGATGTTCACGCTGCTCGTCAAGGACCTGTACTCCTCCTACAAGGACCTCCCCGTCACCCTCTACCAGATCCAGGCGAAGTACCGGGACGAGGCCCGCCCCCGCGCCGGTCTCCTGCGCGGGCGCGAGTTCGTCATGAAGGACTCCTACTCCTTCGACGTCGACGACGCCGGTCTCGACGAGTCCTACGCCAGGCACCGCGAGGCCTACGTCCGGATCTTCGAGCGCCTCGGCCTGCCCGTGGTCGCCGTCTCGGCCCAGTCCGGGGCCATGGGCGGCTCCCGCTCCGAGGAGTTCCTGCACCCCACGGTCATCGGCGAGGACACGTTCGTGCGCTCGCCCGGCGGCTACGCGGCCAACGTCGAGGCGGTGACCACCGTGGTGCCCGCGGAGACCGATCCCGCCGGGGCCCCCGAGGCACGGGTGCTCGAGACCCCGGACAGCCCCACGATCGACACGCTCGTGCAGCGCTCGAACGAGCTGCACCCGCGCGCCGAGGGGCCCTGGACCGCCGGCGACACCCTCAAGAACGTGGTGCTCGCCGTCGTCCTGCCCGACGGCGCCAGGCGGCTCGTGGCGGTCGGCCTGCCCGGCGACCGCGCCGTGGACCTCAAGCGCATCGAGGCCGGCATCGGCGCCGCCCTGGACGTCTCCGGGGAGGTGCTGGTCGAGCAGGCCGGCGACGAGGACCTGCGCGCCTGCCCGCTGCTGGTCAAGGGCTACATCGGGCCGGGGCTGTCCCCGGACCAGGCCGTGCTCGGCGAGAAGTCCTCGACCGGCATCCCCTTCTTCGTGGACCCGCGCGTGGTCCGCGGCACCCGGTGGGTGACCGGGGCGAACGTGGCCGGCCAGCACGTCTACGACCTCACGGCCGGGCGCGACTTCGCCTGGGACGGCGTCCTGGAGTGCGCCGAGGTGCGGGCCGGCGATCCCGCGCCGGACGGCTCCGGTCCGCTCGAGGCGGCCCGCGGCATCGAGATGGGGCACATCTTCCAGCTGGGCCGCAAGTACGCGGAGGCACTGGGGCTGAAGGTGCTCGACCGCAACGGCAAGCTCGTCACCGTGACCATGGGCTCCTACGGGATCGGGGTCACCCGGGCGGTGGCCGCCCTCGCCGAGGCCTACCACGACGACAAGGGGCTGCTCTGGCCGCGCCAGGTCGCCCCCGCGGACGTCCACGTGGTCGCCACCGGCAAGGGCCCCGAGGTGCTGGAGGAGGCCGAGAAGGTCGTGGCCGAGCTCGAGGCGGAGGGGCTCGAGGTCCTCTTCGACGACCGGCCCAAGGTCTCCCCGGGCGTGAAGTTCGGCGACGCCGAGCTGCTCGGCGTGCCCACCGTGCTGGTGGTCGGCCGCGGCCTCAAGGACGGCGTCCTCGAGCTCAAGGACCGCGCGAGCGGCAGCAGCGAGGACGTGCCCCGGGACGGCGTCGCCGCCGTGGTCGCCGCCGCCGTGCGCGGCTGATCCCGTGCAGGGGCTCGGCGCCTGGCTCGGGGCCTCGGGCCTGGAGCAGATGGACCCCGGCGTCGTCGCCCTGCTGGTGGCGGCCGGGCTCGCCGCGGGCTTCGTCGACGCCGTGGTCGGCGGCGGCGGCCTGCTGCAGCTGCCCGTGGTGCTGATGGTCCCGGGGATCAGCCCCGTCCAGGCCCTGGCCACCAACAAGATGGGCTCCGTGTTCGGCACCGCGACGAGCGCGCTGACCTTCTACCGGCGCACGTCCCCCGACCTGCGCACCGCCCTGCCCATGGCCGGCGTCGCGCTTCTCGGCAGCTTCGGCGGGGCGGCGCTGGCCGCGTCCCTGCCCGAGGCGGTGTTCCGCCCGATCATCCTCGCCGCGCTGGTGGCCGTGCTCCTGTTCACCGTGGCCCGGCCCACCGTGGGGCAGCTGACCGAGCTGCGCCACAGCGGCGCGCGGCACTACGGCACCGCGATGGTGATCGGCACCGTCATCGGCTTCTACGACGGCGTGATGGGCCCGGGCACCGGCTCGTTCCTGGTCATCGCCATGATCACGCTGCTGGGCTACAGCTTCCTGGCCGCCAGCGCCAAGGCGAAGATCGTCAACCTCGCGACCAACGTGGGCGCGCTCGTGTTCTTCTTCGGCCACGGGTCGGTGCTGTGGGGCCTGGGGCTCGTCCTGGGGCTGTCCAACATGCTGGGCGGCTACCTCGGGGCGCGCACCGCGGTGGCCCGCGGAAGCCGCTTCATCCGGGTCGTGTTCCTCACCGTGGTCTCGCTGCTCATCCTCAAGCTGGGTGTCGACGTGCTGCGGGGAGCCTGAGCAACCCCGCCGGAGCGTGGGTCACCGCGGCGGGTCGTCCCGGACCACGCCGGGCAGGGCGTCGACCTCCCCCGTGAGCCCGGCGCGCAGCCCGGTCGCGCGCTCGAGCGCCACGAGCGCCCAGCACCGGTCGCCGGCGTCCCCGCGGGCCAGCACGTGCGCGGCGGCCTCCTGCACGTCCCGCGCCGCCGTGTCCGCGACCCGGCCGGGGTGCTCCCGCACGTCCTCGGACAGGACGTAGGCGCCCGCCGGCAGCCCGGGCTCCGCCGCGAGGACCCGCCGGGCGGACGGGGACCCCAGGAGCTCCTCGACGTCCGCCCGCGCCCGGTGCGCCAGCTCGGCGGGGACGGCACCGGCCGGGGCGGCACCGTCAGGGGCGGCGGCGTCCGGGGCCGTCCCGGTGCGGGCGGCCAGCGCCTCGAAGGCGTAGCCGGCGCGGTCCAGCGCCGACCACAGGACGGCCCTGGGAGCGGTCGTCCCGCCGGGGGCCGGGTCCCCGGCGGCGTCGCACAGGTCGGCGCCGGCCGGCCCCGGGACTTGCGGGGCCGGGACCTGCGGGGCCGCGAGCTGCCGGGCCGCCGTGGCCCGCGAGACCGCCGCCGCGGCGAGCACCCGCGCCAGGGCGGGGTCCTCGGCGGCCAGGGCGTCCCCGGCGAGGGCCGTCGCCGTCGTCCGCAGCGCGGACGACGCCGTGGCGCCCGGTTCCGCGGCGTCCCCGGCGTCTCCGGGGCTGACGCCGCCGGTGCCGCCGGCGGAGGAGAGGCGCCCGGCCCGGGCGGCGGCGCTCGTGCGGCCGTCGGGCGCGGGACCGAGGGCCTCGAGCTGCCGGGCCAGGTCGGCGCGCACGTCCGCCCACGCGGCGGCGGGCGCCGGGGCGGGCGCCGCGAGCAGCGCCTCGGTGCCCCGCCACGCCTCGGCGCGCGCGACCTCGTCCGGGGGCACCGGCCGGGCGGAGTCCAGCCACCACGCCCCGGCGGCGCCGGTGGCGAGCAGGACCCCCAGCACCAGCGGGAGCACCCGGGGGGCGGGCGTGCGGGGATCGGTCACCGGGGGCTCCTGGGGGACGCGGCGGGGGACGGCGGAGGGCCGCGTTCATCATAGGATCTCCAAGACCGACCCCGACGTCCCGACAGCACGAGGAGACCCCGTGAGCGAGCAGAGCACCCCCGGACCCGACGACCAGCGGCTGGCCGAGCTGATCGGCCCCGCGGTGGAGGAGTCGGGGCTCGTCCTGGAGCACGTCGCCCTGAAGCCTGCCGGCACCGGGCTCGTGCTGCAGGTGCTCGTGGACCTGCCGGAGGACAGCACCGACAGCGTGGACATCGACCGGATCGCCGCGGTCTCCCGGGCCGTGTCCGAACTCCTCGACCGCACGGACCCCGTGCCGGGCCCGGCCTACGAGCTGGAGGTGTCCTCCCCGGGGGCCACGAGGGAGCTCGCGGCCCCGCGGCACTGGCGCCGCTCGATCGGCCGGCTGGTGCGGGTCACCCCGGTGGAGGGCGAGAAGTTCACGGCCCGCCTGCTGGAGGTCGGCCAGGACGGCGTGGTCCTGCAGCGCAGCCACCAGGTGAAGAAGGGGATGCCGGCCCGGCTGCTCGACCCGGAGCGCTGGGCCTTCGAGGCCGTGCGCCGGGCCAGGGTGGAGGTCGAGTTCACGGACTGACGGACCCGGCCCCGCCCGGCACGAGTGTAAGATGTGCCGTTGACGCCGCGGCGCCCACCGGCGCCGCGGTCCGCAGTGCGACGACAACCGAGTGCGACGACGAGTGCGCGAGCACGACCCGTGGCGGCGCCCCGTCATCCCCGACGGTGCGCTGCGCCGTCCCCGGGGCCGTCAGGTGAGGAAGGCCGGACATGGACATCGATATGAGCACCCTCCGACTGCTGGAGCGTGAGCGCGACATCCCCGTGGACCTGCTCATCCCCACCATCGAGCAGGCCCTCCTGCTGGCGTACCACAAGACCGCCGGCGCGCTGCCGGGAGCGCGCGCCGAGATCGAGCGCCGGACCGGCCACGTCACCATCTGGGCCCCCGAGCTGGACGAGGACGGCGAGGCGGTCGGGGAGTTCGACGACACCCCGGCCGGCTTCGGGCGGATCGCCGCCTCCACGGCCCGCCAGGTCATCCTCCAGCGGCTGCGCGACGTCGAGGACGACGCCGTCCTGGGCCACTTCAAGGGCCGGGAGGGAGAGATCGTCTCCGGGCAGATCCAGCAGGGGCACAACCCCCACATGGTTCAGGTCGACCTCGGCACCGTGGAGGGCGTGCTGCCCCCGCACGAGCAGGCCCCCGGCGAGAAGTACCCGCACGGCGCGCGCATCCGCGCCTTCGTCGTGGAGGTCAAGCGCGGCATGAAGGGCCCGTCCATCACGCTGTCCCGGTCCCACCCGGACCTGGTGCGCCGCCTGTTCGAGATGGAGGTGCCGGAGATCGCCGACGGCTCCGTGGAGATCATGGCGATCGCCCGCGAGGCCGGCCACCGCACCAAGATCGCCGTGCGCGCCACCCAGTCCGGGATCAACGCCAAGGGCGCCTGCATCGGGGAGATGGGCTCCCGCGTGCGCGCCGTGATGAACGAGCTGCACGACGAGAAGATCGACATCGTCGACTGGTCGGACGACCCCGCCCGCTGCATCGCCAACGCCCTGTCCCCGGCCAAGGTGACCCGGGTGAGCGTGCTCGACGAGCGGGCCCGCTCGTCCCGCGCCGTGGTCCCCGACACCCAGCTGTCCCTGGCCATCGGCAAGGAGGGCCAGAACGCCCGTCTGGCCGCCAAGCTCACGGGCTGGAAGATCGACATCGTGCCCGAGTCGAAGGCCGCCGAGCGCCGCTGAGTCCCGCCGCGTCGGGACCGGCGCCCCCGCCCCGGGGCGGTCCCGGGATCCCGCGCGCCCCCGGTTTCGGCCCAGGGCGGTCCCCGGGATAGACTGGACAGCGGTCAGATCGTTGGTGGTCCCTGTCCGGCGCCCGCTCCCGGCCCGCACGGGACGTCCCCGACGTCCCGGCGCGAGACGAGGAGTACCGAGCGAGTGAGTGCAGACTCCCGTCGCACGTGCATCGGATGCCGGACCACCGAACACCCTGACCAGCTCGTACGTGTGGTGACCGAACCGACCGACAGCGGCCTCCGGGCCGTGGTCGACCGGGACGGCCGCCTCGGCGGTCGCGGAGCCTGGCTCCACCCCTCCCACGAGTGCCTGGACTCGGCCCTGCGCCGGCGCGCCTTCCGGCGCGCGTTCCGGGCGGTCGTGGACACGGAGGCGGTCGCCCCCGCACTGGACGCCCTGCTGTCCACGGGGGCAGCCCCGGCGACCGGACGCACGAGTGCCGACCACAGCCGTCCCCGGACGGCAGCCCGCGCGGTCCGACCGGACCGGTGACCACGTCCGTACGCGGGTGAAGAACTGGAAAGCGAGTCAGAGAACCGATGGAAAACCGATGAGTGCCCAGCGATGAGTGCTTCGTTGTGCTCTGCCAACGGCCTCCCGCGACCCCGCGCCGTCCTCGACGGCCGATGCTCCGGGAGCCTCAACGGAAAATAAGTGGTTCGTGCCTGTTTCGGTGCGGACCGAGACAGGAGAGAAGTGGCCAAGCCCCGCGTTCACGAGCTCGCGAAAGAGCTCGGAATAACGTCCAAGGAAGCGATTTCCACGCTTCAGACCCTGGGTGAGTTCGTCCGAGGCGCGTCCTCGACCGTCGAGCCGCCCGTCGCCAAGAAGCTGCGCTCCGCCCTCGCCGGCCGGGCGGAGAAGGCCGCCCCGGCGGCCCCGGCGCCCGCCGGCAAGCCCGCGTCCAAGCCCGGCGCCTCGGCCCGGCCCGGCACCTCCGCGCCCGCCCCGGGCCCGGCGGCCGCCAAGCCCGCCGAGAAGGCGCCGGAGCGCACGCCCGAGAAGGCGGCCGAGCAGCGGCCGGCCGAGAAGGCGCCCGAGCAGCGCTCCGCCGAGCCGTCCTCGACCCCGGAGCGGTCCGCGCCGCAGCGCCCGGCGGCCCCGGGCGCCAGGACCCCCGCCCCGGGCCCGCGCCCGGGCAACAACCCGTTCGCCAGCCAGCAGGGCATGGGCCGCAGCGGAGCGCCCCGTCCGGGCTCCGCCGCGCCGCGCCCCGGTGGCACCGCGCCCCGTCCGGGCTCGGCCGCGCCGCGCCCCGGTGCTCCCCGCCCGGCGGGTCCGCGTCCGGGCAACAACCCGTTCGCCGCCCAGCAGGGCATGCGCTCGGGCCGTCCCGAGCGCCAGGGCGGACCGCGTCCCCAGGGCCAGGGCCAGGGCGGTCCCCGCCCGCAGGGCCAGGGCCAGGGTCAGGGCGGTCCCCGTCCGCAGGGCCAGGGCGGCCCGCGTCCCCAGGGCGGTCCCCGCCCCGGCGGCGCACGCCCCAGCCCGAACATGATGCCCGGGCACACCACGGGCGTGGCCCCGATCGGCTCCCGGCCGGCCGGCGGCGGCGCAGGTCCCCGCCGCGGCGGTCCCGGCGGCGGCGGGGGCGGGTTCTCCCGTCCCGGCGGCGGCCCCGGCCGCGGCGGCCGCGGCGGCACCCAGGGCGCCTTCGGGCGCGGCGGTGCCCGCGGCAAGCAGCGCAAGTCGAAGCGGGCGAAGCGCCAGGAGCTCGAGCAGATGAAGGCCCCGTCCGTCGGCGGCGTCTCCGTGCCCCACGGCGACGGCACCACGGTCGTCCGCCTGCGGCGCGGCGCGTCCCTCACGGACTTCGCCGAGAAGATCAACGCGAACCCGGCCTCCCTCGTCACGGTGCTCATCCACCTCGGCGAGATGGCCACGCAGACGCAGTCCCTCGACGAGGAGACCTTCCAGCTGCTGGGCGCGGAGCTCGGGTACCGGATCCAGGTCGTCTCCCCGGAGGACGAGGAGCGCGAGCTCTTCGAGTCCTTCGACATCGACCTGGAGGCCGAGGCCGCGGCCGAGGGCGAGGACGTCCTGGAGGCGCGCCCGCCGGTCGTCACCGTCATGGGCCACGTCGACCACGGCAAGACCCGCCTGCTCGACGCGATCCGCAACACGAAGGTGATCGAGGGGGAGGCCGGTGGGATCACCCAGCACATCGGCGCCTACCAGATCGACACCGAGGTCGACGGCCAGGAGCGGCAGATCACGTTCATCGACACCCCGGGCCACGAGGCGTTCACCGCCATGCGTGCCCGTGGTGCCCAGGTGACGGACATCGCCGTGCTCGTGGTCGCCGCGGACGACGGCGTCATGCCGCAGACGGTCGAGGCGCTCAACCACGCCCAGGCCGCCGGCGTGCCGATCGTGGTCGCGGTGAACAAGATCGACAAGCCCGACGCGAACCCGGAGAAGATCCGCGGCCAGCTCACCGAGTACGGCCTGGTCCCCGAGGAGTACGGCGGCGACACCATGTTCGTCGACGTCTCCGCGCGCCAGAACCTCAACATCGACGACCTGCTGGACGCGATCGTGCTGACCGCGGACGGCGCGCTCGAGCTCTCGGCGAACCCGAACAAGGACGCCCGCGGCGTGGCCATCGAGGCGAACCTGGACAAGGGCCGCGGTGCGGTCTCGACCGTGCTCGTCCAGTCCGGCACGCTGCACGTCGGCGACGCGATCGTCGCCGGTGCCGCGTACGGCCGGGTGCGCGCCATGTTCGACGAGAACGGGCAGTCCGTCGAGGAGGCGGGTCCCTCGCGTCCCGTGCAGGTGCTGGGCCTCGACTCGGTGCCCCGGGCGGGCGACACGTTCCTCTCCACCCCGGAGGAGCGCACCGCACGCCAGATCGCCGAGAAGCGCCAGGCGGCGGACCGCAACGCCCTGCTCGCCAAGCGCCGCAAGCGGATCACGCTCGAGTCCTTCGACGAGGCCGTGGCCGCCGGCAAGATCGACACGCTCAACCTCATCATCAAGGGCGACGTGTCCGGTGCCGTGGAGGCGCTCGAGGACTCGCTGCTCAAGATCGACGTGGGCGAGGAGGTCCAGCTGCGGGTCATCCACCGCGGCGTCGGCGCGATCACCCAGAACGACGTCAACCTGGCGACCGTGGACAACGCGATCATCATCGGCTTCAACGTCCGTCCCGCCGAGCGCGTGACGGAGCTGGCCGACCGCGAGGGCGTCGAGATGAAGTTCTACTCGGTGATCTACAACGCCATCGACGAGGTCGAGAGCGCGCTCAAGGGCATGCTCAAGCCGGAGTACGAGGAGGTGGAGCTCGGCACCGCCGAGATCCGCGAGGTGTACCGCTCCTCCAAGTGGGGCAACATCGCCGGTGCCTACATCACCAAGGGCACCATCCGCCGCAACTCCAAGGCCCGGCTCGTCCGGGACGGCAGCGTCGTGGCGGACAACCTCACCATCGACTCGCTGCGCCGGTTCAAGGACGACGCGACCGAGGTCCGCGAGGGCTACGAGTGCGGTATCGGGCTCGGCTCCTTCAACGACATCCACGAGGGCGACCTCATCGAGACGTGGGAGATGCGCGAGAAGCCGCGCGCCTGACCCGTCCCGAGTCCCGCGCCCCGCGCGCGGGACACCCGCGGCGGCACGGGCGGGCCCAGCGCCCGCCCGTGCCGCCGCCCCCGTTCCAGCACCGTTCCCCGCCTCGTCGCCAGCACCGCGCCGAGCACCGCACCGCCCCGACCCGAGGAGCATCCACCATGGCTGACGCAGCACGCGCCGCCCGACTCGCCGACCGGATCAAGGTCGTCGTGGCCCAGGCGCTCGAGCGCCGGGTCAAGGACCCCCGGCTGGGCTTCGTGACCATCACGGACGCCCGCGTCACCAACGACCTCCAGCACGCCACCCTGTACTACACGGTGTTCGGCACCGCGGAGGAGCAGCAGAACACCCGGGCGGCCCTCGAGTCCGCCAAGGGCGTCCTGCGCAGCGAGGTGGGACGGAACATCACGGCCCGCCTGACGCCCACCCTGACCTTCGTCCCGGACGAGATCCCGGTCAACGCCTCCCACCTCGAGGAGGTGCTGCGCGCGGCCAAGGAGAAGGACGCCGAGGTCGCCGCCCAGGCCGCCGGGGCCAGCTGGGCCGCCGGCGAGGACCCCTACCGGAAGCCGGCCGAGGAGGACGACGAGTCCTCCCGGGACCGCTGAGCAGGCGGGGGCACCGGGGAAGTGACCCGCACGAAGCCTGACGTCCCGAGCCCGGACCCGTCCTTGCCGACGCCGTCCGGGCTCGTGGTCGTGGACAAGCCCGCCGGCTGGACCAGCCACGACATCGTCGCCCGCGCCCGCCGCCTCGCGGGCACCCGCAAGGTGGGCCACGCCGGCACCCTGGACCCCATGGCCACGGGCGTGCTGGTGCTCGGGGTCGACCGGGCCACCCGCCTCCTGACCTGGGTGGTGGGCCGGGACAAGACGTACGCCGCGACGATCCGGCTCGGCCTGACCACCGTGACCGACGACGCCGAGGGGGAGGTCGTCGACGTCGCCGCCCCCGGGGCCGTGGCCGCGGTGGACGAGGACGCGGTGGCGGCCGGCGTCGCCCGGCTCACTGGGGACCTCCAGCAGGTCCCCGCGAAGGTCAGCGCCATCAAGGTCGAGGGCCGCCGCGCCTACGCCCAGGTCCGCGCCGGGCAGGACGTGGAGCTCGCCGCGCGCCCCATCACCGTCTCCGAGTTCGCCGTGCACCGGCTCGTGCGCACCGCCGACGACGCCGGGCGGGAGGTCCTCGACGTCGACGTCACCGTGACCTGCAGCTCGGGCACCTACGTCCGGGCCCTGGCCCGGGACCTCGGCGCCGACCTCGGGGTGGGCGGCCACCTGACCGCGCTGCGCCGCACCCGGGTGGGCGCGTGGACCCTCGAGGACGCGTCCACCCTGGAGGAGCTCGCCGCGGAGGTGGCCGCCGGCCGCCCGCTGCCCGTGACGAGCCTGGAGGAGGCCGCCGTCGGTCTGTTCCCCGTCCGCCGGCTGACCGCGGCCGAGGCCCAGGACATCGCCCACGGCCGCCGGATCGGTCCCAGCGCCGCCGACAGCGGCCCGGGCCACGGCGGGGACCACGGCGGGACCCCGCCGGACCAGGACGCCGTGACCGCCGGCTTCGCCCCCGACGGGCGTCTCGTGGCCCTGCTGTCCGACCGCGGCCACCGCGGCGAGCGCACCGCCAAGCCCGTGCTCGTCTTCCTGCCCGGGGAGCGGTTCCCCGGGCCGCCCGGAACCTCGCGGGAGGAGCGCTGATGCTGTGGGGCTACGACGGCTGGTTCTGGGCCGCGGTCCTGCTGGGCGCCCTCTCCTTCCTGGTGTGCGCCGTGCAGGCCGCACGCGGGCGGCGGCCCGACGACTGGACCCAGGGCTCCGTGCTGCTGCTCGAGGCGTTCCTGCTCGTCTACGCCGTGGGCACGGTCGTCATGCACGTGCGGGGGCCCGGGCCCACCGGATCGGCCCTCGAGTACTGGGGCTACCTGCTGACCGCCCTGCTCATCCCGGCCGGAACCTTCGTGTGGTCCCTCGTGGAGCGCTCGAGCTGGTCCAACTGGGTGCTCGCAGCCGCGGGGCCGGTGGTCGCCATCATGGTCTATCGCATGAACTACATCTGGTACTACCAGTGAGCCCCGGACCCCGGACCGGCTCCCGGCCCGCCACGACCCCGCAGGAGAGGCCCCGATGACGCACGACCGCCCGCAGGACGGCCCCACCCGGCTGCAGCGGCGCTTCGGGCCCCGCGCCGCCCCGGCGCGCGGCGACCGCAAGTCCTCGGGCTTCGGCCGGCTGGTCGTCGTGGTCTACGCGGTCTTCTCCCTCTCCGCCGGTGTCCGCTCGCTCTACCAGATCGCGACGGACTTCCAGGCCGCGCCGCTGCCGTACCTGCTCTCCGCGTTCGCCGCGGCCGTCTACGTGGTGGCCACCGTGGCCCTCGCCCGGCCCGGCCCCCGCTGGCACCGGCTCGCCACGGCCGCCGTGGCCGTGGAGCTGCTGGGGGTGCTCGGCGTGGGCCTGCTCTCGGTGCTCGTCCCGGAACTGTTCCCCGAGGCGAGCGTGTGGTCCCACTTCGGGCAGGACTACGGCTACGTCCCGCTCGTGCTGCCGGTGGTCGGCCTCGCCTGGCTCCGCCGGTCCCGGCCCCGGGGCGGGCGGGCACCCGCCTGAGCGCCCGTCCGTCCCGCGCGGCGCACCGGCACGCACCGGGTAGGCTCGGTCGCGGGCCGGAGCGCCCCGTGCCGCACGCCTCCCGAAAGGACCCCCGCCGATGCCCGTACGCCCCGACGGCGCCGAGGACTACGACGTCCCCGTCCTCACCGACGGCACCGTGGTGCTGCGCCGGCTCGAGGAGCGCGACGTCCCGCAGCTGGCCCGCAACTGCGCGGACCCCGCGGCCGCGGAGTTCACCACTGTGCCCCTGGGCTACACGGAGGCCGATGCGCGCTGGTACGTCGAGGAGTTCGTCCCCGCCGCCTGGCGCGCCGGCCGCGAGTACAACTGGGCGGTCGCCGACGCCCGGACCGACCGGCTGCACGGGACCGTGGGGCTCAACGCCCTGCGCGGGACCACGGCGGACATCGGGCTCAACTTCGGCCCTCACGCCCGCGGCACCGGCGCCGCCGAGGCCGCCTGCCGGCTGCTGCTCGAGCACGCCTTCGGGACCCTGGGCCTCACCTATGCTTACTGGATGGCGAAGGTCCCCAACTGGGCCAGCCGCAAGCTCGCCTGGAGGCTCGGCTTCCGCTCCCCGGTGCGGATCGACGGGTTCATGGAGCAGCGCGGCGCCTCGGTGGACGCCTGGATCCTGACCCTCGGCGCGGAGGACCCCCGCTCCCCGCAGGCCCCGTGGGACGGCCCGCCGTCCCCGGCCGCCGCCCCCGCGGAGGAGCCCGGCGGCCCGCACCGGCCCGTGCCGCCCCGACCCTGACCTGCCTGTTCCGTTCCTGCGAGGAGAAGCGTGTTCCGCTGGCGAGATCTCTCTGACGTCCCCCCGGGCTTCGGCCCGTCGGTCGTCACCATCGGCAATTTCGACGGTGTCCACCGGGGCCACCAGCGGGTGCTGTCCCAGCTCGTCGACTCCGCCCACGAGCTGGGCTGGGCCTCGGTGGTCGTGACGTTCGACCCGCACCCCGCGCAGGTGCACCGACCCGGCAGCCACCCGGGACTGATCATGGGCACCGAGGACAAGCTGGACGCCCTCGAGCGCACCGGCGCGGACGCCGCCCTCGTGCTGGAGTACACCCTGGGGTTCGCGGCCCAGTCCACCGAGCAGTTCGTGCTGGGCACCCTGGTGGGCCCGCTCGGCGCGCGCTGCCTCGTGGTGGGCGAGGACACCCGCCTGGGCAAGGACAACACCGGCAACATCGACACGCTCCGGGAGCTGGGGCAGCGCCACGGGTTCGAGGTCCGCGTGGTCGACGACCTGCTCGACCCGCTGCACGAGCAGCACCCGGAGCACGCCCCGGCCGTGACCGCGGCCGGGGAGCGGCGCTGCTCCTCCACGTGGATCCGCGCCTGCCTGCAGGCGGGGGACGTGCGCGCGGCCGCCCGGCTGCTCGGGCGCCACCACCGGATGCGCGGGGAGGTGGTGCACGGGGCCGCCCGCGGGCGGGAGCTCGGCTATCCCACGGCCAACCTGTCCCCGGACGCGGCCGGGTTCGTCCCCGCGGACGGGGTGTACGCCGGGTGGCTGCTCGACGCCCACGGCACCCGCTGGCCCACCGCGATCTCCGTGGGGTCCAACCCGACGTTCGAGAACGTGCCCCGGCAGGTCGAGGCGCACGTCATCGACCGCCCCGAGGAGCGGGTCGAGGACTTCGACCTCTACGGCCAGGAGGTGGTCGTGGAGTTCGTCGCCCGGCTGCGCGGGATGGTCGCCTACGAGGGCGTCGACAAGCTCGTGGCCCAGATGGACGACGACGTCGAGCGCACCCGCGGCATCCTGGCCGCCGAGGCCTGAGCCCCGGCGGCCGGCCGGGCCCCTACATCTCCTCGTGCTCGTTCGGGTCGAACCCCGACCCGCTGATCCCCGTGTGCAGCATCTGCAGCCGGTGCATCTGCTCCTCGTCCAGCTCCCAGTCGAAGACGTCGAGGTTCTCGGCCATGCGCCGGGGGTCGGAGCTCTTCGGGATCGGCACGGTGTGCGACTGCAGGTGCCAGCGGAGGACGACCTGGGCCGGGGTGCGGCCGGTCCGCCGGGCGATCCGCGCGATCCACTCGTGCTGGAGCAGATCGGTCTTGCGGCCCAGCGGGGACCAGGCCTGGGTGATGATGCGGTGCTCCGCGTGGAACTCCCGCAGCCGCTCCTGCTGGTACTGCGGGTGCAGCTCCACCTGGTTGACGGCCGGCGTCTCGCCGGTCTCCTCGACCAGGCGCCGGATGTGGGCGGGCGTGAAGTTGGACACCCCCACCGAGCGGACGAGCCCCTCCTGCCGCAGCTCCAGCATCGTCCGCCACGTCTCGACGTACCGGCCGACCGACGGGTTCGGCCAGTGGATGAGGTACAGGTCCACGTGGTCGGTGCCCAGCCGCCGCAGGGAGCCCTCGAGCGAGCGGCGCACGGAGTCCGTGCCGTGGTCCCGGCCCGGCAGCTTGGTGGTGAGGAACAGCTCGTCGCGCGGCACGCCGGCCGCCGCGATCGCGCGCCCCACGCCCGTCTCGTTGCCGTAGTTCACCGCGGTGTCGACCATCCGGTAGCCCAGCATGAGGGCCTCGGCGACGTCGGCCTCGGCCCCGGCGTCGTCCATCGGATAGGTGCCCAGCCCGATCGCGGGAATGCGCCGGCCGTCCCGCATCGTGTGCGTGCGGTCGGCGACCGCCGGGCCCCGCCCGTCCTTCTCGTCCTTGCTCACGCGCTGCTCCTGCTCGTCTCGTCCTGCTCGTCCACGTGCTGCCGGCCCGGTCCTGCCCGGCCCGGACGGCCGTGCGCCGGGACCCCGCCGTCGTGTCCCTCCCATCTTGGCCCACCGGCCGGGGGAGGCCCAGCGCAGCGCGCCGCGCCGTCCGGGGGTGGGGCGGCGCGCCCGGGTCCGCTAGACTGGACGGCGGTCCGACTGCAGTCCGTGGTTGTCGGGCCCCCGGGGAGTCCCGGGACCCGGCGACGAGCCCGTCGTCCGGGCCGCACGGTACTGACTCGAACGGAGTTACACGTGGCACTCGACGCCGCCATCAAGCAGGAGATCATCAAGGACTTCGCCACCCACGAAGGCGACACCGGTTCGCCCGAGGTGCAGATCGCGGTCCTGACCCGCCGGATCGCCGATCTGACGGAGCACCTGAAGCAGCACAAGCACGACCACCACACCCGCCGCGGCCTGATGGCCCTAGTCGGTCGCCGTCGCCGCATGCTGACCTACCTGCGCGACACCGACATCACGCGCTACCGCACGCTCATCGAGCGGCTCGGCCTGCGCCGCTAGTCGGCACCCGGCGGCGTCCGCCCGGCAACAGGAGGACGCCGCCGAGCACCGGGCCCGCACGGCACAGCAGCCGGGCGGACCCCCGCACCACCAGAGACAGCACCATCGAACACCAGACGGGGCCACCGCGCCGATCATTCGCGGTCCTCGGTAGTGATCTCCGGACACCGGACGGCCCCCGCGGCCCCGGACCTTCCGTGGATCTCGATCGAAGACCGGGTGACGCGCGGACGGTCCCGCCGACACGAAACGGAGGTGACCCTTGGAGGGTCCCGAGATCCAGTACGCCGAAGCCGTCATCGACAACGGCTCCTACGGAAAGCGCGTCGTGCGCTTCGAGACCGGCCGCCTCGCCAAGCAGGCCGCCGGCTCCACCCTCGTCTCCATCGACGAGGACACCACCATGCTCGCCGCCACCACGGTGGGCAAGTCCCCCCGCCAGGGCTTCGACTTCTTCCCCCTGACGGTCGACGTCGAGGAGCGGATGTACGCGGCCGGGCGCATCCCGGGCTCGTTCTTCCGCCGCGAGGGCCGCCCCTCCACGGACGCGATCCTCACCTGCCGGCTCATCGACCGCCCGCTGCGCCCCGCCTTCGGCAAGGGCATCCGCAACGAGGTGCAGGTCGTCGTCACGATCCTGTCCATGAACCCGGACGAGATCTACAACACCGTGGCGATCAACGCCGCGTCGATGGCCACGACCCTGTCCGGGATGCCCTTCCAGGGCCCCGTGGGCGGCGTGCGCGTGGCGCTCATGGCCGGCGAGAACGGCCAGCACCAGTGGGTGGCCTTCCCGAAGCACTCGCAGCTCGAGAACGCCGTGTTCGACATGGCCGTGGCCGGCCGCGTCGTCACCGGCAAGGACGGCTCCGAGGACGTCGCGATCATGATGGTCGAGGCCGAGGCCACCGACAACTCCTGGAACCTGATCAAGAACAACGGCGCCGTGGCCCCCACCGAGGAGCTCGTGGCCCAGGGCCTCGAGGCCGCCAAGCCCGCCATCAAGGCCCTGTGCGACGCCCAGGCCGACCTCAAGGCCCGCGCGGGCAAGCCCGACATGGACCTGCCCCGCTTCGGCGGCTTCGGCGACGACGTCAAGGAGGCCGTCGCGGCCTCCGTCGGCACCCGGCTCGCCGAGGTGTACTCGATCGCCGACAAGCAGGAGCGCGAGACCGCGACCGACGCGCTGCACCAGGCGACCCTGGCCGAGCTCGCCGGTGAGGACGGGCCCTTCGCCGACCGCACGGACGAGGTCAACGGCGCCTATCAGGCGCTGACCAAGCAGACCGTGCGCCAGCGCATCCTCACCGAGCAGGTCCGCATCGACGGCCGCGGCCTGACGGACATCCGTCAGCTCACCGCCGAGGTCGAGGTCCTGCCCCGCGTGCACGGCTCCGCGATCTTCGAGCGCGGCGAGACCCAGATCATGGGCGTGACCACGCTGAACATGCTCAAGATGGAGCAGCAGATCGACTCGCTGTCCCCCGTCAAGCACAAGCGCTACGTGCACCACTACAACTTCCCGCCGTACTCCACCGGCGAGACCGGCCGCGTGGGCTCCCCGAAGCGCCGCGAGATCGGCCACGGCGCACTGGCCGAGCGGGCCATCACCCCGGTGCTGCCCTCCCGCGAGGAGTTCCCCTACGCGATCCGGCAGGTCTCCGAGGCGCTGGGCTCCAACGGCTCCACGTCGATGGGCTCCGTCTGCGCCTCGACCCTGTCGCTGCTCAACGCCGGCGTGCCCCTGCGCGCGCCGGTGGCCGGCATCGCCATGGGCCTGGTCTCGGACGAGGTGGACGGGGAGACCCGCTACGCCGCGCTGACCGACATCCTGGGCGCCGAGGACGCGCTGGGCGACATGGACTTCAAGGTGGCCGGCACCTCCGAGTTCGTGACCGCGATCCAGCTCGACACCAAGCTCGACGGGATCCCCTCCTCGGTGCTGGACGCCGCGCTGACCCAGGCCCGCGAGGCCCGGCTGCACATCCTCGGGGTGCTGAACGCGGCCATCGACCAGCCGGACGAGATGAGCGAGTTCGCCCCGCGCGTGATCTCCGTGACCGTCCCCGTCTCCAAGATCGGCGAGGTCATCGGCCCCAAGGGCAAGATGATCAACCAGATCCAGGAGGACACCGGCACCGACATCTCGATCGAGGACGACGGCACCGTCTACATCGGCGCCACCGACGGCCCCTCGGCCGAGGCGGCCCGCGCGGCGATCAACGCGATCGCCAACCCGCAGGTCCCGGAGGTCGGCGAGCGCTACCTGGGCACCGTGGTCAAGACCACGACCTTCGGCGCCTTCGTCTCCCTCACCCCGGGCAAGGACGGCCTGCTGCACATCTCGGAGCTGCGCAAGCTCAACGAGGGCAAGCGCGTCACCGACGTCGAGGACGTCCTCGGCGTGGGCCAGAAGGTCCAGGTGGAGATCACGAAGGTCGACGACCGCGGCAAGCTGTCCCTGGCCCCCGTGGTCGCCGAGGAGCCCAACGTCTTCCCCGAGGACGACGACGCCACCGAGGCCTGAGCCGGGCCCGTCCCGCGCACAGCACCGCACGAGCACAGAAAGCAGCACAGCTGGATGACGGCAGTCGATCTGCCGCTGGAGGCGGGCGACCGCGGCCCGGGGAGCACCCCCGGCCCGGACGCCCGCCTCTCGGCGGTTCCCCGCAGTTCCCCCTCCGCCGCGGCCGCGGCCCTGACCACGGCCGCCGCGGGGTTCAGCCACACCCTCCACGAGGGCGCCGGCGGCAACGTGGTCCGTCGCACGGTCCTGCCGTGCGGCACCCGGGTGGTCACCGAGCGGATGCCCGCCCAGCGGGCCGTGACGGTCGGCTTCTGGGTCGGCGTCGGCTCCCGCGACGAGCAGCCCGGCCGCCTGGGCTCCACGCACTTTCTCGAGCACCTGCTGTTCAAGGGCACCGAGCGGCGCTCGGCGCTGCAGATCGCGGAGGCGTTCGACGAGGTGGGCGGGGAGTCCAACGCCGCCACGGCCAAGGAGCACACGTGCTACTACGCGCGGGTCCTGGCCGAGGACCTGCCGATGTCGATCGACGTCATCACCGACATGGTGACGTCGGCCGTCCTGGACCCGGACGAGCTCGAGCGGGAGCGGGGGGTCATCCTCGAGGAGCTCGCGATGGACAAGGACGACCCCGAGGACGTCGCCTTCGAGGAGTTCACCCAGCGGGTGCTCGGGGCCCACCCCCTCGGCCGGCCCATCGGCGGGACCCCCGAGGAGATCCTCGCGGTGCCCCGTGACGCGGTGGTCGAGCACTACCGCCGCCACTACCGGCCCGAGGGCCTCGTGGTCACGGCCGCCGGCGGCCTCGAGCACGACGTCGTCGTCGCCCTCGTCGCCGAGGCCCTCGAGCGCGCGGGCTGGGACCCGGCCGCCCCGGCGGCCCCCCTCCCGCGGCGCGAGCGGACCCCCGCCCCCCTGGAGCCGGACTGGGGCGAGCACTTCCTGGAGCGGCCCGTGGAGCAGACCAACGTGGTCGTCGGCCGGCCCGGGCTCGTGGCCGGGGACGACCGCCGCTTCGCGATGACCGTGCTCAACGCGGCCCTGGGCGGCGGGATGTCCTCCCGCCTGTTCCAGGAGATCCGCGAGAAGCGCGGCCTGGCCTACAGCACGTTCTCCTTCTCGGGCGCCTACTCGGACGCCGGCTACTTCGGGATGTACGCCGGGTGCCTGCCCGCGCGCACCGACGAGGTACTGGCGCTCATGGCCGGCGAGCTGGAGACGCTCGCCCGGGACGGCATCGGGGCGGACGAGCTGCGCAAGGTCGTGGGCCAGCTGGGCGGGGGCACGGTGCTCGCCCTCGAGGACACCGGGTCCCGGATGTCCCGGCTGGGCTCCGCGGAGCTGAAGTCCGGGGAGTTCCTCGACATCGACGAGTCCCTGGACCGGGTCCGCTCCGTGACCCCGGAGCAGGTCCGGGAGCTCGCGGGGTGGCTCGCCGAGGGCCCGGTCGTGACCACCATCGTGGCGCCCACCCGCCGCTGACCGCACGCCGCCGCCGGGAGCCGGCGGCGGCGCCACCCCTCCCGTGACCTAGAGTTGGAGCCATGACCGAGCGCACCGCCCCCGTGACCACCGACGCCCCGCCGTCCGCCCCCGCCGAGCTGCGCGTCGCCGTGCTCGGCGCGCGCGGCCGGATGGGCAGCGAGGCCGTGCAGGCGGTGCGCCGCACCGAGGGCCTCCAGCTCGTCGCCGAGCTCGGCCGGGAGGACTCCCTCCAGGCCCTGGTCGCCGCCGGCGCGGAGGTCGTGGTCGACCTCACGGTCCCCTCCGCCACGGAGGCCAACGTCCGCTTCGCCGTGCAGCACGGCATGCACTGCGTCGTGGGCACCACCGGCTGGGACGCCGAGCGGCTGGACCGGCTCGAGGCGCTGCTGGCCGAGCACCCCGGGGTGGGGGTGCTCGTCGCCCCCAACTTCTCGGTCGGCGCGGTGCTGGCCATGCGCTTCTCCGCGCAGGCCGCCCGGTTCTTCGAGTCCGTCGAGATCGTCGAGCTGCACCACCCGGACAAGGTGGACGCCCCCTCGGGCACCGCCGCCCGCACCGCCGCCCTCGTCGGGCAGGCACGGCGGGCCGCGGGGGTCGCGCCGTCGCCGGACGCCACGGAGCAGGACCCGGGCGGGGCCCGCGGCGCGCTCGTGGAGGACGTCCGGGTGCACTCCGTGCGCCTGCGCGGGCTCGTCGCCCACCAGGAGACGCTGCTGGGCGGCGTCGGCGAGCAGCTCACCATCCGGCACGACTCCTTCGACCGGATCTCCTTCATGACCGGCGTGGTGCTCGGCGTCCGGGAGGTGGGCTCCCACCAGGGGCTCACGCACGGGCTCGAGGGCTACCTCGACCTGGGGCTGTAGCGCCGATGGACTCCATCCGGGCCTGGATCTGGGGCCTGCTCGCGGCGGCCCTGCTGACCCTGTGGCTGCTGCCCGTCCCCGGCGGCTCGAAGCTGTGGATCCTCGCCGTGCTCGTCTTCGCGGGCGTCTTCACGCTCCTGGAGTCCACGAGCAAGGCGAAGCTGCTCGCCGCGGCCATGGTGACGCTGCTCGTCGTCTACCTGGGCCTGAGCCTGCACCGCGCGGTGCTGCTGCTGGGCACGGACGGCTGGATCGCCAAGGCCTTCGGCGTCGCCATGCTGGTGCTCCCGGCCGTGGGCGTGTGGGCGCTGGTGCGCGAGATCCTGTTCGGGGTCCGGACCGAGCAGCTCGGCCGGACGCTGCACGAGGAGGGCGGGCTGCCGCCCGACGACCTCCCGCGCACCCCCGGCGGGCGCATCGTGCGCGAGGCCGCCGACGAGCGCTTCGGGGCCGTCCGGGCGCAGACCGAGGCGGACCCGGGCGACTGGCGCAACTGGTACCGGCTCTCCCTGGCCTACGCGGCCGCCGGGGACCGGACCCGCGCCCGCTCCGCGATGCGCGACGCCGTGGCCCTCTCCCGCGGGCGCACCCCCCGCAACGTGGAGCCCGCCGACCCTCCGGGCGAGGGCCGGGCCTGACCGTGGTGGCGAGCCCCCGCCGCCCGCCCGCCGGTGCCCCCGCCGCGGAGGCGGTAACCTGGCACCCATGACTGCCAACGCCTCGCCCTCCTCCGCCGACCTCCCCGCGACCCGGTCCGAGCCCCGGTTCGGGACGCTGCTCACCGCGATGATCACCGTCTTCGCCGCGGACGGGTCCGTGGACCTGGACGCCACCGCGGCCATGGCCGTCCAGCTCGTCGACGACGGCTGCGACGGCCTCGTGGTGTGCGGCACCACGGGGGAGTACTCCACCATGACCGACGAGGAGAACCTCTCCGTGTTCCGCGCGGTCAAGGAGGCCGTCGGCTCCCGCGTGCCGCTGCTCGCGGGCACCGGCTCCAACGACACCGAGCACTCCCGCTACCTCTCCCGCGCGGCCGAGAAGCTCGGCATGGACGGGCTGCTCATCGTCACCCCGTACTACAACAAGCCCTCACAGGCCGGCGTCGAGGCCCACTTCCGCAGCCTCGCGGACTCCGTGGACCTGCCGATCATGCTCTACGACATCCCCGGCCGCGCCGGCATCCCGATCGCCACCGAGACCCTCGTCTCCCTGGCCGGGCACCCCAACATCGTGGCCGTCAAGGACGCCAAGGCGGACCTGGTCGCCGCGACCCGGGTGCTGGCCGAGACCGACCTGCTCTACTACTCGGGCGACGACGGCCTGACCCTGCCCTGGATGGCCATCGGCGCCGCCGGGCTCATCGGCGTCACCACCCACGTGGCCACCGCCCGGTACCGCGAGCTCATCGACGCGGTCCGTGCCCAGGACCTCGCCACGGCCCGGCGGATCAACGCCGAGCTCGAGCCCGTCGTCCGCGCCACGATGACCCGCGCCCCCGGCGCCGTCGCGGCGAAGACGATCCTCATGTGGCAGGGCCGGCTGCCGCACAACACCGTGCGGCTCCCGCACGTCCCGCCCACGGAGGCCGAGGCCGCCCTGATCCGCGCGGACCTGCGGGGCTCGGTCGTCGCCGACACCCTCCTCGAGACCATCGACTGACGAAAGGGGTCCCATGACCCAGTGGCACACCGACCTGGCGGCTCCCCCCGCCCTCGGCAAGGACGTCCTGCGCGTCGTCCCGCTGGGCGGGCTGGGCGAGGTCGGACGGAACATGACGGTGTTCGAGATCAACGGGCAGCTGCTCGTGGTCGACTGCGGCGTGCTCTTCCCCGAGGAGACCCAGCCGGGCGTGGACCTCATCCTCCCGGACCTCAACCACATCGTCGACCGGCTAGACGACGTCGTGGCCGTGGTGCTGACCCACGGCCACGAGGACCACATCGGCGCCGTCCCGTACCTGCTCAAGCGCCGCCCCGACATCCCCGTGATCGGCTCCCGGCTGACGCTCGCGCTCATCGAGGCGAAGCTCCAGGAGCACCGGATCAAGCCCTACACCATGGCGGTGCGGGAGGGGCAGGTCGAGCGGCTCGGCGAGTTCGAGTGCGAGTTCGTGGCCGTCAACCACTCGATCCCGGACGCCCTCGCGGTGTTCCTGCGCACGAAGGCCGGCACCGTCCTGCACACGGGCGACTTCAAGATGGACCAGCTGCCGCTCGACGGCCGGATCACCGACCTGCGCCACTTCGCCCGGCTGGGGGAGGAGGGCGTGGACCTGTTCCTCACCGACTCCACCAACGCCGAGGTCCCCGGGTTCACCCCCACGGAGAAGCACATCGGCCCCGTCCTCGCGGACGTGATCGGGCGCGCCCCGAAGCGCGTGGTCGTGGCGTCCTTCTCCTCGCACGTCCACCGCGTGCAGCAGGTGCTGGACGCCGCCGCCGAGCACGGGCGCAAGGTCGCGTTCATGGGCCGGTCCATGGTGCGCAACATGACCATCGCCGAGAAGCTGGGCTACCTGGAGGTCCCGCCGAACACCCTGATCGACCAGAAGCGGATCGACGAGCACGCGGACTCGGAGCTGGTCATCATGTGCACCGGGTCGCAGGGGGAGCCGATGGCCGCGCTGTCCCGGATGGCCAACGGCGACCACAAGGTCCAGCTCACCGAGGGCGACACCGTGATCCTCGCGTCCTCGCTCATCCCCGGCAACGAGAACTCCGTCTTCCGGATCATCAACGGGCTCATGCGGCTGGGCGCCACCGTGGTCCACAAGGGCACCGCCAAGGTGCACGTCTCCGGGCACGCCGCCGCGGGAGAGCTGCTGTACTGCTACAACATCGTGGAGCCCGGCTACGTCATGCCGGTGCACGGCGAGGTCCGCCACCTCATCGCCAACGGCAAGCTCGCCGAGGAGACCGGCGTGCCCACCGACCACGTGCTCCTGGCCGAGGGCGGCACCGTGGTGGACATGGCCGACGGCGAGGCGCGGATCACCGGCCAGGTCGAGTGCGGCTACGTCTACGTGGACGGCTCCTCCGTGGGCACGATCACCGACGCCGACCTCAAGGACCGGCTCGTGCTGGCCGAGGAGGGCTTCATCTCCGTCATCACCGTGGTGAACCGGGACACCGGCAAGGTCGTCACCGGCCCGGACGTGCACGCCCGCGGCGTGGCCGAGGACGACAGCGTGTTCGACGAGATCAAACCGAGGATCACCGCCGCGCTCGAGGACGCCATCAACCACTCGGGCAAGAACCACACCACCCAGCAGCTCCAGCAGGTGGTGCGCCGCACCATCGGCTCCTGGGTCAGCCGCCGGCTGCGCCGCAAGCCCATGATCGTCCCGGTCGTCATCGAGGCCTGAGCCCCCGGTCCCTCCCCCGTGCGGCACCGCTGACGGGGGGAGGCCGTGGTCTACCCTGGGAGCATGGCGACTCGTACTTCCCCCGCCCGCAAGGGCGCCTCGACGTCGCGTGGCAAGAACAGCACGTCTTCTGCGCGGTCGTCGGGATCCAGCCGGTCCACCTCCACCCGCCGTCCGTCGACCGCCGGACGGGGCTCCGCGGCGCCCGCCGCGAGCTCCCCGCGGGTGCTGCACGGCGCGGGCGCCGCCCTGGCCTGGTGCGCCCGCGCCGTCGGAGGGGTCTGGACGGCCCTCGCCCACGTGGTCGGCGGCGCCGTGCGCCGCATGGGCACCCTGCGCACGGATGTGCCCGCGGAGTCGCTGCGCGACGGCGGCGCCCTCTTCCTGCTGCTGCTCGGCCTGCTCGCCGCGGCCGTCGAGTGGTGGAACCTGCCCGGCGCGTCCGCGCCGTGGCTGGCGGTCCCCGCCGTGGCGGTGCACGAGGTCCTCGCGGGGACCTTCGGCTGGACGGCCCTGGTGCTGCCGCTGCCCCTCGTGGGCTTCGCCCTGCGCCGCTTCCGCCACCCCGAGGACACCTCGGCCAACAACCGCATCGCGATCGGGCTGGGCGCCGCCGTCGTCGCCGGCTCCGGCCTCGCGCACGTGCTCCTGGGGCAGCCGTCCCCGAGCCAGGGCCAGGAGGCGCTCCGGAGCGCCGGCGGCTACGTGGGATTCCTCGCCGCCGACCCGCTGAGCGCCCTCATCACCCCGGTCGGCGCCGGCGCGATCTTCGTCGCGGCCCTGTTCCTGTCCGTGCTCGTGGTCACCGCGACGCCCGTCAACCTCATCCTGCCGCGACTGCGGCAGGGCTACTGGCGGCTCATGGGCCAGGACGGGCCCGTCTCCGCGACCGACGTGTCCGCCGCCCGGCACGACCGCTCCTACCTGGACGAGCACGCCGCGCGCGCCGAGGCGGCCAAGACCCGCCGCGAGAAGCGCCGCGAGCGCAAGGCGGCCGAGGCCGAGCGCCGCGCCCTCGACGGCTACCGCGGGGACGAGGCCTTCGAGCGCGCCGTCGTCGCCGAGGAGGCCGCCGACGGCCAGGCGCCCACCCGCGTCTTCGACGTCGACTCCGCGCGCGCCGCCCGGCAGCGGGCCGCCGCGGCGGAAACGGCGGGGGCGGCGGGATCCGCCGAGCCGCCCGCCGAGCCGGCCGCCGCCGCGGAGCAGGGCGGCGACGTCCCCCGGCCGGGGCAGAAGCGACCCACCCAGGAGCAGCTCGCCGCCCGCCGGCTGCGCCGGGAGCAGGGCCTCGAGCCGGCCGCGGACACCGCTGCGGGCTCCGGCTCCCCGGCGCTGGAGGACGTGGCCGCCGAGCCCACCGGCTCCACGTCCGTCACCGCCCGCACCCACACCCCCGGGTCGCCCATCCCCGCCCGCGCGGAGCAGCTCAAGCTCGAGGGCGACATCGCCTACTCCCTGCCCGCGGCCGGCGCGCTCGTGCAGGGACCGCCGCCCAAGGAGCGCTCCGAGGCCAACGACGCCGTGGTCGCCTCCCTGACGAGCGTGCTGGAGCAGTTCAACGTGGACGCCGTGGTCACCGGCTTCTCCCGCGGGCCCACCGTCACCCGGTACGAGATCGAGCTGGGCTCCGGCACCAAGGTCGAGCGCGTCACGGCGCTGTCCAAGAACATCGCCTACGCCGTGGCCTCGGCGGACGTGCGCATCCTCTCGCCGATCCCCGGCCGCTCCGCGATCGGCATCGAGATCCCGAACACCGACCGCGAGACCGTGTCCCTGGGCGACGTCCTGCGCTCGCACAACGCCCGCAAGACGGAGCACCCCATGGTCATGGGCGTGGGCAAGGACGTCGAGGGCGGCTACGTGGTGGCCAACCTCGCGAAGATGCCCCACCTGCTCGTCGCCGGCGCCACCGGCGCGGGCAAGTCGAGCTTCGTGAACTCGATGATCGTCTCGCTCCTGATGCGCGCCACCCCGGACGAGGTGCGGATGGTCATGGTCGACCCGAAGCGGGTCGAGCTGACCGCCTACGAGGGCGTGCCCCACCTGATCACCCCCATCATCACGAACCCCAAGAAGGCCGCCGAGGCGCTGCAGTGGGTCGTGCGGGAGATGGACGCCCGCTACGACGACCTCTCGCACTACGGGTACAAGCACGTCGACGACTTCAACAAGGCCGTGCGCAACGGCAAGGTCCAGCCCGAGCCCGGCTCGAAGCGCGTGATCCGGCCGTACCCGTACCTGCTCGTGATCGTCGACGAGCTCGCGGACCTGATGATGGTCGCCCCGCGCGACGTCGAGGACGCGATCGTGCGGATCACCCAGCTCGCCCGTGCCGCCGGCATCCACCTGGTGCTCGCCACCCAGCGGCCCTCCGTGGACGTGGTCACCGGTCTGATCAAGGCCAACGTGCCCTCCCGGATGGCGTTCGCGACGTCCTCGGTCACCGACTCCCGCGTGGTCCTGGACCAGCCGGGCGCCGAGAAGCTCATCGGCCAGGGCGACGCCCTGTTCCTGCCCATGGGCGCCTCCAAGCCGATGCGCGTGCAGGGCGCGTGGGTCACCGAGTCGGAGATCCACGAGGTCGTCGACCACGTCAAGGGCCAGATGAAGGCCCACTACCGCCAGGACGTGGTGCAGGAGGCCCCCAAGAAGACCATCGACGAGGACATCGGGGACGACCTCGACGTCCTCCTGCAGGCCACCGAGCTCGTGGTGACCACCCAGTTCGGGTCCACCTCCATGCTCCAGCGCAAGCTGCGCGTCGGCTTCGCCAAGGCCGGCCGGCTCATGGACCTGCTGGAGTCCCGCGGCGTCGTCGGGCCCTCCGAGGGGTCCAAGGCGCGGGACGTGCTCGTCAAGCCCGACGACCTCGCCGCGACCCTCGCCGTGCTCCGGGGCGAGGAGCCGCCCGCGCCGCAGGCCGGCGCCGGCGGGTCGGTCGACTACGGCGAGGACCCGGTCGAGGCCTCGCTGGCCCGGACCGCGACCGACCACGGCGACGGCGCCGAGGACCCCGAGGAGTCCGAGGACGCCTGGCAGCTGACCGGCCGCTGAGCCGACCCCGTCCCACCCACCAGGAAGCGAGCACCAGATGAGCCCCGCGGACCCGGCGTCCAACCTCAACCTGCCGAACGCGCTGACTGCCCTGCGCATCGTGCTGGTGCCCTTCTTCGTGTGGTTCCTGTGGGTGGGAGGCACCCAGGGAGAGGACTCCCTGGGCATGCGGTGGGCCGCCCTGGCGGTCTTCGCGGTCGCCATGTACACGGACAAGCTCGACGGCGACATCGCCCGGGCCCGCGGGCTGATCACCAGCTTCGGCAAGATCGCCGACCCCATCGCCGACAAGCTGCTGACCGGCGCCGCGTTCGTGGTGCTCTCGATGCTCGGCGAGCTGTGGTGGTGGGTGACCGTGGTGATCCTCGTCCGCGAGTGGGGGATCACGCTCCTGCGCTTCGTCGTCATCCGCTACGGCGTCATGGCCGCCTCGAAGGGCGGCAAGCTCAAGACCGTCCTGCAGACCGTGGCGCTCCTGCTCCTGCTGCTCCCGCTGGTGCCCCTGGTGGGCGCGTGGTGGCCGTGGCTGGGCTGGATCGCGATGGGGGCGGCCCTCGTGGTCACGGTCGTGACCGGCGTGGACTACGTGGTGAAGGCGGTCCAGCTCCGCCGCCGGGCGCTGGCCGGGCGGAACGCGGCGTGACGGAGCCGCAGCCGGCCGCCCGGGCGCTCGTCGAGGAGGCCGTCCGCCGGGCGCTGACGGTCGCGACCGCGGAGTCCCTCACCGGGGGAGCGCTGGCCGCCGCCGTCGTCGACGTCCCCGGGGCCTCGGCCTGCTTCGAGGGCGCGGTCGTCTCCTACTCCAACCGGGTCAAGACCGAGGTCCTCGGCGTGCCGGCCCGGCTGCTCGCCGAGCGGGGCGCCGTCGACCCCGACGTCGCGGTCGCCATGGCGGAGGGCGCCCGCCGCCGCCTCGGCACGGACTGGGCCGTCTCCACCACGGGCGCCGCCGGCCCCGAGCCGCACGACGGGAAGCCGGTGGGCACGGTCTACGTGGGCGTCGCCGGACCGGACGGGACCACCGTCCACGAGCTGGCCGCGGCGGGGGGCCGGGCGGAGATCCGGGCGGCCGCCGTGCGCGCCGCCCTCGAGCGGCTCACGGCGGCCCTGGTGCTCCCAGCCAACTCACAGTGAAAAACCGCCTCCTGCGGGGAAGAATGGAACCGTCAGCGGGGTTAGCAATGATCGCAGGCTCGAGTTGAGCCGATCGAAGTCAAGATGTCGACCGGCCGGCGCCGAGGCACCGCCCGCAGCAGGCGGTGAAGCTGCCGCACACACGAGGAGACGAGCGATTCACATGACCAAGCAACCCGTGTCCGTCAATGGCGTCGTCCGTTGGAAGGACGTGGGCCTCGACGAGGACGACAGCACCGAGACGAAGGACATGAAGATGGGTGTACTCCGCCAGGAGATCGGTGAGGTCCTGCGCAGCGTCCGCCAGCGCCAGGGACGCACCCTCCGAGAGGTCTCGCACAGCGCCCGCGTCTCCCTCGGCTACCTCAGCGAGGTGGAGCGCGGACAGAAGGAGGCCTCCTCCGAGCTGCTCGCGTCGATCTGCGCCGCGCTCGACATCCCGATGTCCCAGATGCTGCGCGAGGTCGCCGACCGCCTGGCCTACGCCGAGGGCCTCCTGGTCCCGGACACCGTGCCCAGCGACCTCACCGAGCAGTACTCGCGGGAGTTCGGCCGGGTCAACGGCGGCGAGGCCGCCGCGGCCGGCGCCCGCTGATCCGCCCGGGCGGCCCGCCGCCCGCCCACGACGTCCCGGAGGGCTCGTCGGTCCCAGGACCGCCGGGCCCTCCGGCCTGTGCCGGCCCCGCCGCCCGGATGGCAGGATGGACGGGCACGACCCCCGGCCGGCAGCACGACGAAGGAGGACGCGGATGAGGCTGAGCAGCTTCTGGCAGCTCATGGCCGACGAGTTCGGCGCGGGCTACAGCAGGGTCCTGGCCCGGGACCTGGTGCTCGGTGAGCTCGAGCACCGCACGGCCGCCGAGGCCATCGAGGCCGGCGTCGACCCGCGGACCGTGTGGTTCGCCCTCTGCCGGGCCCAGGACGTCCCCGAGTCCCGCTGGTGGGGCGTGGACCGCCCGCCCCGGGACTGACACCCGCCGGGCTCCCGGCGCGCCCGTGGACCCGCGACCGCTTCGAAGGTATATTCGAAGCAGCGGGTCGCGGACTGCACAGCCCGGTCCGTCCCGGGACAGTGGTTCCCGCTCCTCCCCAGGTCCCGCGCGAAGCCTTACGGTGTCCGACCACGGCGATACCGTGGAACACGAAAAGACCAGCAGCAACGGTTCCGGCCGCACCGGCGGAACCCCCCGAACACGAGGTGGACCATGGCAGCCAAGGGCAGCAACAAGCAGAGCGCCGACCAGCAGTTCGGCAGCGACCGCGAGAAGGCTCTCGAGACCGTTCTCGCGCAGATCGACAAGAACTACGGCAAGGGCTCGGTCATGCGTCTGGGCGACCGCCCGGCGACCAAGATCGAGACCATCCCCACCGGGTCCATCGCGATGGACGTCGCGCTGGGCATCGGCGGGTTCCCGCGCGGGCGCGTCGTGGAGATCTACGGCCCGGAGTCCTCCGGCAAGACGACCGTGGCCCTGCACGCGGTCGCCAATGTCCAGAAGGCCGGCGGGATCGCCGCCTTCATCGACGCCGAGCACGCCCTCGACCCCTCCTACGCCGAGAAGCTCGGCGTGGACACCGACAGCCTGCTGGTCTCGCAGCCGGACACCGGTGAGCAGGCCCTGGAAATCATGGACATGCTCGTCGGCTCCGGATCCATCGACATCATCGTCATCGACTCGGTGGCGGCCCTGGTGCCCAAGGCCGAGATCGAGGGCGAGATGGGCGACAGCCACGTGGGTCTGCAGGCCCGCCTCATGAGCCAGGCGCTGCGCAAGATCACCGGCCGGCTCTCCCACTCGAACACCACCGCGATCTTCATCAACCAGCTGCGCGAGAAGATCGGGGTGTTCTTCGGCAGCCCCGAGACCACCACCGGTGGCAAGGCGCTGAAGTTCTACGCCTCGGTCCGCGTGGACGTGCGCCGCATCGAGACCCTCAAGGACGGGGCCAACCCGGTGGGCAACCGGACCCGCGCCAAGATCGTCAAGAACAAGATGGCGCCGCCCTTCAAGCAGGCCGAGTTCGACATCCTCTACGGGGAGGGCATCTCCACCGAGGGCGGGCTCATCGACATGGGCGTGGAGCACGGCATCGTCAAGAAGTCCGGGGCGTGGTTCACCTACGAGGGGGACCAGCTGGGGCAGGGCAAGGAGAACTCGCGCCGGTTCCTCAAGGACAACCCGGAGCTGGCCGAGGAGATCGAGCGCCGGATCCTGGTGAAGCTCGGGGTCGTCGAGGAGCCGGAGACCGCCGAGGAGACCGCGGAGGAGCAGCCCGTGACCGGGTTGCCCACCGAGGTCGCCGGCCCGGCCTTCTGAGCGGGTCCGTGACCGAGAGCCCGTACGACCGCCGGCGCCGCCGGTCCTCCGCCCGCCACCGCGGGCCGGAGGGCCCGGCGGCGTCGTCGTCCTCGGCCCAGGACCCCGAGCCGGACGCCCGGGAGGTGGCCCGGGCGATCGTCCTGCGCCAGCTCACCGCCTCGGCGAAGAGCCGCAGGCAGCTCGAGGACAAGCTCGCCGACCGCAACGTCCCCGAGGACGTCGCCCGGGAGGTGCTGGACCGGTTCGAGGAGGTCGACCTCGTCGACGACGCCCAGTTCGCGGAGCTCTACGTCCGCTCCCGGGCCGGCTCACGCAAGCTCTCCCGGTCCGCGATCCGGCGGGAGCTGGCCACCCGCGGCGTCACGGGGGAGATCGCCGAGTCGGCACTCGAGCAGCGCACCGACGAGGACGAGCGGGCGGACGCCGCCGAGCTGGTGCGCCGCAAGCTCCCCGCCGGGGCCGAGCTCACCGACCGCGCCGAGCGGGACAGGGCCGTCCGGCGGCTGGTCGGGATGCTCGGGCGCAAGGGCTACCCGCCCGGGCTGGCCTTCGCCGTGGTGAAGGAGGAGCTCGAGGCGCGCTCCGGTGCTGCGGTCCAGGACGACGAGATGGGCGAGGAACACCAGGAGACCCCGTGACCGGGACCGCCCCGTACAATTGTCCGGTGATGTCGACCCCCGCAGCCCTTTCCCCGGACCCGACCGCGTCCTCCGGCGCACCCGCCCCGCGCTCCTACGAGGTGCGCACGTTCGGGTGCCAGATGAACGTCCACGACTCCGAGCGGATCACGGGTCTGCTCGAAGCCGCCGGCTACGTCCCCGCCGCCGGCGGCGAGCCGGACCTCGTGGTGTTCAACACGTGCGCCGTGCGCGAGAACGCCGACAACAAGCTCTACGGCAACCTCGGCCAGCTCGTGCCCGCCAAGAAGCGCAACAAGGACCTGCAGATCGCCGTCGGCGGCTGCCTCGCGCAGAAGGACCAGGACACCATCCTCGAGCGGGCGCCGTGGGTGGACGTCGTCTTCGGCACCCACAACATCGGCTCCCTGCCCGCCCTGCTGGAGCGCTCGCGGCACAACGCCGAGGCGCAGCTGGAGATCCTCGACGCCCTCGAGGTGTTCCCCTCGACGCTGCCCACCAAGCGGGACAGCGCCTACTCGGGGTGGGTCTCGATCTCCGTGGGCTGCAACAACACCTGCACGTTCTGCATCGTCCCGTCCCTGCGCGGCAAGGAGAAGGACCGGCGGCCCGGGGAGGTCCTCGCCGAGGTGCAGGCCCTCGTGGACGACGGGGCGGTCGAGGTCACGCTCCTGGGGCAGAACGTGAACTCCTACGGCGTGGAGTTCGGGGACCGCGGGGCGTTCGCCAAGCTGCTGCGGGCGTGCGGGCAGATCGAGGGCCTGGAGCGCGTGCGCTTCACCAGCCCGCACCCGGCCGCGTTCACCGACGACGTCATCGACGCCATGGCGGAGACCCCCAACGTCATGCCGCAGCTGCACATGCCCCTGCAGTCCGGCTCCGACCGGATCCTCAAGGAGATGCGCCGCTCCTACCGCTCGAAGCGGTTCCTCGGGATCCTGGACACGGTCCGCGAGCGCATCCCAGAGGCCGCGATCACCACGGACATCATCGTGGGCTTCCCGGGGGAGACCGAGGAGGACTTCCAGGCCACCCTCGACGTCGTGGCGGCCTCCCGCTTCTCCTCGGCGTACACGTTCCAGTACTCCGTCCGGCCCGGCACCCCCGCGGGGGAGATGGCGGACCAGGTGCCGAAGGCCGTGGTGCAGGAGCGCTTCGAGCGGCTCGTGGCGCTGCAGGACCGGATCGCCGCGGAGGAGAACCGGGCGGTGGTCGGCCGGCAGGTCGAGCTGCTCGTCACCGCGGAGGCCGGCAAGAAGTCCGAGCAGACCCACCGGCTCTCGGGCCGCGCGCGGGACCAGCGGCTCGTCCACTTCTCCGTCCCGGAGGGCGCCGAGGTGCCGCGGCCCGGCGACTTCGTGACGGTCGTCGTCACCGGCGCCGCCGCCTACCACCTCGTCGCCGACCCCCGGTCCCCGCAGGACTACGCGCTGCGGCGCTCGCGGGCCGGGGACGCCTGGGACCGCCGCCAGGCCGAGTCCTGCGGGGTCCTCGCCGCCCCGGGCGCCGCCGGTCCCGGGCCCGTGAGCCTGGGCATGCCGGGCCTCCCCGTCCGGTGACCCGCTCGGAGCTGCCGGTTCTCGCCGTCGTCGGGCCCACGGGCACCGGCAAGACCGCCCTGGGCGTCGAGCTCGCCCTGCGGCTGGGCGGGGAGGTCGTCAACGCCGACTCCATGCAGTTCTACCGCGGGATGGACATCGGCACCGCCAAGGCGACCGCGGAGGAGCGGCGCGGGGTGCCCCACCACCTCCTCGACGTCCTCGACGTCACGGAGGAGGCCTCGGTCGCGGACTTCCAAGGCGCCGCCCGGACCCGATTCGCGCAGATCCGCGCCCGCGGCCGGGTCCCCGTCCTGGTGGGCGGCTCGGGACTCTACGTGCGCGCGGCCCTGGACGTGCTCGAGCTGCCCGGCACCGACCCCGCGGTGCGGGCCCGGATCGAGGACGAGCTCGCGGCGCGGGGCCCCGGCGCCCTGCGGGAGCGGCTGCGCCAGGTGGATCCGGCGTCCGCCGCCCGGCTGCAGGACGAGCGGCGGCTGGTGCGCGCCCTGGAGGTGTGGGAGCTCACCGGCCGCCCGTTCACGTCCTTCATGCCCCGCCGCGAGCACGTGGAGCCCACGGTGCAGATCGGCCTGGACCTCGAGCGTGCCGCGCTGCACGACCGGCTCGCCCGCCGGGTCGGGGCCATGGTCGAGGCCGGCCTGGAGACCGAGGTGCGCGCCCTGGCGGCCCGCGGGCTGCGCGAGGGGCGCACGGCCTCCCGGGCCCTGGGCTACGGCCAGTTCCTGGACGTGGTGGATGGCCGCGCCACCGTGGCGGAGGCGGCCGAGGCCACCGTGGTGGCCACCCGCCGCTTCGCCCGCCGCCAGCGGACCTGGTTCCGTGCGGACCCCCGGGTGCACTGGCTGGACCCGTCCGCGCCCGGCCTCGCGGGGCGCGCCGTGGACGTTGTCGAACGGGTCGCGGCCGGGGGCTGAACCGCGGACCCGGCCGCGGACCGGCGGCCGGGTCCGCGTATCATGGCCGGGTGACTTCCGCCCAGAGCCCCACCGCCCAGCACGAGGACACCCGCCCCGCCCCGGACACCGCCCCCGGCGCCGACGCCGGCCCCTGGGGGGAGCTCCGGGGCCGCGACTTCGCCAAGGGCCACGGCACGGGCAACGACTTCGTGCTGCTGACCGACCCGCACGCGGAGCTGGCCCTGGACGCCGAGCTGGTGACCCTGGTGTGCGACCGCCACCGCGGCATCGGGGGGGACGGGCTGATCCGCGCCGTGCGCTCCGAGGCGATCCCCGAGGGGCGGGCCGTCCTCGAGGCGGCGCCGGACGCCGAGTGGTTCATGGACTACCGCAACAACGACGGCTCCGTCGCCGAGATGTGCGGCAACGGGGTCCGGGTCTTCGTCCACTACCTGCTCCAGCGGGGCCTCGCCGCGGTCCCCGAGGGGGACGTGCTGCGCATCGGCACCCGCGCCGGGGTGAAGACCGTGGCCCGCACCGACTCCGGCTACGCCGTGGACATGGGGCCGTGGACCTTCCTCGACGGTGACGCGGCCCGGTCCCGCGGCTCGGACGCCGTCGTGACCGCCGAGGGGCTGAAGGTGCCCCGCCCCGCGCTGTCGATCGGCATGGGCAACCCGCACACCGTCGTGGCGCTCGCGGAGGGGGAGAAGCTCGATCAGCTGGGGCTGCACACCGCTCCCGTCGTGCGCCCGGAGCCCGTGGACGGGACCAACGTCGAGTTCGTGGTCCCCGCCGACGGCGACGACGACGGCGTGGGCCGGGTGCGGATGCGCGTGCACGAGCGCGGGGTGGGCGAGACGCAGTCCTGCGGGACGGGCGCGTGCGCCGCGGCGGCGGCGACCCGCTTCTGGGGCGGCGCCACGGCCCCCGACCAGTGGCTCGTGCAGGTGCCCGGCGGGATCGTCTCCGTGACGTTCGTCCCGGCGCCCGACGGCGCCGAGCACGTGGTGCTGGCCGGACCGGCCGTGCTGGTGGCCGACGGCACCTTCGTCTGAGGCCTGAGGCCTGAGGCCTGAGGCCTGAGGTTCGTGGGGTGGGACCCGGCCCGGTGCCGGTCGCTCAGTCCCGCCGTTCGACGAGCAGGACCCGGAACCCCTTGTCGGTCGTGTGCCGGGAGACCCGGAAGCCGCCGCCCAGCGCGGTGCCGAGCCACTTCTGCAGCGAGTCCGCTCCGAGGTTCTTCTGCACCACCAGCCACGCCGTGCCGCCCTCGGCCAGCCGCGGCAGCCACTGGAGGAGCAGCTCGTGCAGCTGCTGCTTGCCGATCCGGATGGGCGGATTGGACCAGATGGTGTCGAAGCGCCGCTCCGCGGGCACCTGCTCCGGCAGCAGCGCCTCCACGCCGGTCAGGCCCAGGGCCGCCGCGTTGTCCCGGGTGAGCCCGAGCGAGCGCTCGTTGACGTCCACGGCCGTGACCCGGGCCCCCGGGGCGGCCCCGGCCAGGCTCAGCGCGATCGGGCCCCACCCGCAGCCGATGTCCAGCAGCTCCGCCCCGGCGGGGTCGGGAACATTTTCCAGCAGCACGGACGTTCCCTTGTCGAGACCCCGCGGGCTGAACACCCCGTTGGAGGTCTGCAGCGAGACCTCCCGCCCCCGCAGCCGCACGGCCACGGACCGCCGCACCTCGGGGACCGAGGGGTCCTCGGAGAAGTAGTGCTCGGTCCCCGGGTTGGGGGTTGCCGGGCCGGCCACGGGATCGGGGGAGTCGGGAGGCGGTGCCATAGCGCCCCATGCTACCGACAGCGCCCGCCCCGCACGTACCGGGAACCGGCGCGGAGCCCGGCGGAACGCCCGGCTCCGACGCCGGGATGTCCGGCTCCGCCACTAGAATGTACTGATCAGCATCCCGTCCGAAAGGAACCATGACCCACCCCCGTGAAACCCCTGCCGAGCCCCGCGACGCCGCGGAGCCCGAGAACGGCCTGAGCCGGCAGGACCTGGAGGACGTCGTCGAGCGCGTGCTGTCCCGGGCCCGGGCCCGGGAGCAGGCCGCCGGGCAGGACACCGCCCCCGAGGACGACTCCACCGCGCCGGGCCGGTTCTCCGGCCGGGCCCGAGAGCTGGCCGACGCCGAGGACGGGCACACCGTCCACGACGGCGACCAGCAGGACCTCGAGGAGCGCCGCGCCCTGCGCCGCGTCGCGGGCCTGTCCACCGAGCTCGAGGACGTCACCGAGCTCGAGTACCGCCAGCTGCGCCTGGAGCGCGTGGTGCTGGCCGGGCTGTGGACGGAGGGCACGCTCGCGGAGGCCGAGAACTCCCTGCGCGAACTGGCCGCGCTCGCCGAGACCGCGGGCTCCGAGGTGCTGGACGGCATCGTCCAGCGCCGGCTCAAGCCGGACCCGGCCACGTACCTGGGCTCGGGCAAGGCCAAGGAGCTGCGGGACATCGTCGCCGCGACCGGCGCGGACACCGTCGTCGTCGACTCCGAGCTCGCCCCCTCCCAGCGGCGCGGGCTGGAGGACGTCGTGAAGGTCAAGGTCATCGACCGCACGGGTCTGATCCTCGACATCTTCGCC
Source organism: Kocuria sp. CPCC 205258 (assembly GCF_040981005.1). Classification (NCBI taxonomy): domain Bacteria; kingdom Bacillati; phylum Actinomycetota; class Actinomycetes; order Micrococcales; family Micrococcaceae; genus Kocuria; species Kocuria sp. CPCC 205258. The sequence continues at coordinate 70,996 of NZ_JAVKPS010000010.1, forward strand.
CAGCACGCCAAGTCCAAGGAGGGCAAGGCCCAGGTCGAGCTCGCCCAGCTCGAGTACCTGCTCCCGCGCCTGCGCGGCTGGGGCGAGTCCCTGTCCCGCCAGGCCGGCGGTCGCGCCGCCGCCGGTGAGGGCATCGGCTCCCGCGGCCCCGGTGAGACCAAGATCGAGCTGGACCGCCGGCGCATCCGCACCCGCATGGCCAAGCTGCGGCGCGAGATCGCCGCGATGAAGCCGGCGCGCGAGACCAAGCGGCTCAACCGCCGCCGCCACTCCGTGCCCTCGGTGGCGATCGCCGGCTACACCAACGCGGGCAAGTCCTCGCTGCTGAACCGGCTCACGGACGCGGGCGTGCTCGTGGAGAACGCCCTGTTCGCCACGCTGGACCCCACGGTCCGCCGCGCGCAGACACCGGACGGCATCGGCTACACGCTCTCGGACACGGTCGGCTTCGTCCGCTCGCTGCCCACGCAGCTCGTCGAGGCGTTCCGCTCCACCCTGGAGGAGGTCGCCGACTCCGACCTCATCCTGCACGTGGTGGATGCCTCCCACCCGGACCCGGAGGGCCAGATCCGCGCGGTGCGCCAGGTCTTCACGGACATCGACGCGCAGAACATCCCCGAGATCATCGCCCTGAACAAGGTGGACGCCGCCGACCCGTTCGTGGTCGAGCGGATCAAGCAGCGCGAGCGCAACGTGGTCGTGGTCTCGGCCCGCACCGGGGAGGGCATCGAGGAGCTCCGGCAGCGGATCAGCGAGTCCATCCCGCGGCCCGAGACGGTGCTGGACCTGCTCGTGCCCTACCAGCGCGGCGACGTGGTCAGCCGGCTGCACGACTGGGACGCGGAGATCCTGCGCACCGAGCACCTGCCCGAGGGCACCCACCTGCTCGTGAAGGTCCGCGAGGACCTCGCGGCCGAGCTCGCGGAGTTCGCCCCCGAGCGCGCTCCCGGCTTCGGCGCCGAGAGCGCCTGAGCGCGTGGCCGCCGCATTCGTGGACGAGTCCGGGCATGACGTCTCGGGCGTGCGCCCGGAGACCCTGCCCGGGGCCAAGGACTCCCTGGCCCTGCTGGACACCGCCGTGACCGCGATGGGCGGGCAGGTCCGGGACGGGCAGCGGCTGATGACCGCCAAGGTGGCCGAGGCCCTGGACCGGGGCCGGCACCTGCTGGTCCAGGCGGGGACCGGCACCGGCAAGTCCCTCGCGTACCTGGCCCCGCTCGTGGAGCACGCCCAGCGCGCGGACAAGCCGGTGGTCGTGGCCACCGCGACGCTGGCGCTGCAGTCGCAGATCGTCGGCCGGGACGTGCCGCGCCTGCTGGCCGCCCTCGAGGGCGAGCTCGAGCGGGACGTGGACGTGGCCCTGCTCAAGGGCCGCAGCAACTACGCGTGCCTGCACAAAATCGAGGGCGGCTACCCGTCCGACGACGAGCCCGGCGCGCTCTTCGCGCTGCCCGACGCCGCCCCGCACCCCGGCCCGCCGCAGCCCGAGGCCGCCGAGAACCCCGGGCGGCTCGGCCAGGAGGTCCAGCGCCTGCGCGAGTGGGCCCGCGAGACCGGGACCGGCGACCGGGACGAGGTGCTCCCCGGGGTCAGCGACCGCGCCTGGCGCCAGGTGTCGGTCACGGCGAAGGAGTGCCTGGGCCGCAGCTGTCCCCTGGTCGAGGACTGCTTCGCGGAGCTCGCCAAGCAGCGGGCCGGTGAGGCCGACATCGTCATCACCAACCACGCCCTGCTCGCGATCAACGCGTTCGAGGGCATCACGGTGCTGCCCGAGCACGACGTCGTGGTCATCGACGAGGCCCACGAGCTCCAGGACCGGGTGACGGGCGCCGTCACCGGACAGCTCTCCGCGGCCATGGTCCGCTCGGCCGCCGCGTCCGCGCGCAAGCACACCTCCGCGAGCCCCGACTCGCTCACCGCCGGGGCCGCCAACCTCGAGGTCGCCCTGATGGGCGCTCCCGCCGAGCTGCTGCACCGCGGCCTCGGGGACGCCCAGGCGGCGGCCGTGGCCCAGATCCGGGACGCCGCCCGCACCGTGATGACCGAGTCCAAGGCCGGTCCCGGGGAGAAGGACGGGGACGCCGGCCGGCAGATGGCCCGCTCCCGGGTGAGCGACGTCCTCGACCTGGCCGAGCGGATCCTCGCCGCCGAGGAGCACCGCGAGGTGCTGTGGATCTCGCGGCAGGGCGGCTGGGAGCCGGGCCGCGGCTACGTGCCCGCGGAGGACACCGACCCGGCGACCCTGCACGTGGCCCCGCTCAGCGTGGCCGGCACCCTGCGGGAGGGGCTCTTCGACGGGCGCACCGTGGTCCTCACCTCCGCCACCCTGTCCGTCGGCTCGTCCTTCGACTCCGCCGCCGGCGCCCTCGGCCTGCGGGGCGAGGGCGCCCCGCGCTGGGAGGGCGTGGACGTCGGCAGCCCGTTCGACTACCCGAAGCAGGGCATCCTCTACCTCGCCAAACACCTGGAGAAGCCCGGCCGCCGGCTCACGGAGGCCCAGCTGGACGAGATGCTGGCCCTGCTGGAGGCCTCCAGGGGCGGGGCCCTCGGGCTCTTCTCCTCCCGCCGGGCGGCGGAGGAGGCGGCCGAGGCGCTGCGCGGGCGCACCGACCTGCCGATCCTGTGCCAGGGGGAGTCCTCGCTCGCGGGACTCGTCCAGGAGTTCACCGACGACCCGTCCACGAGCCTGTTCGGCACGATGAGCCTGTGGCAGGGCGTCGACGTCCCGGGGGCCTCGTGCCGGCTCGTGATGATCGACCGGATCCCCTTCCCGCGCCCGGACGACCCGCTGGCGAGCGCCCGCAGCCGCGCCGCGGAACGGGCCGGCGGCAACGGGTTCATGTCCGTGTCCGCGACGCACGCGGCCGTGCGGCTCGCCCAGGGGGCCGGGCGGCTCATCCGCGCGGGCGGTGACCGGGGCGTCGTGGCGATCCTGGACTCCCGGATCGCGACCGCCCGCTACGGCGGCTTCCTCCGCGGGTCCCTGCCGCCGCTGTGGACCACCACGGACCGCCAGGTGGTGCTCGGCGCCCTGCAGCGGCTCTCCGTGGACTGAGCACGTCCCGCTGCCGCCCGGGGTCTGCCCGGACCGCGCCGGGCCCGCACGGGGTGCGGACAGCAGGGTGTCCGGACGGCGGCCGGCCCGGACGGCAACGGGCCCCCCGCCGGCGGCGGAGGGCCCGGGTCCCGGGCGTGCGGCGGCTCAGAGGCTGCGCAGCACCGAGACGACCTTGCCCATCACGGTGGCGTGGTCGCCGAGGATCGGCTCGTAGCGCGTGTTCTGCGGCAGCAGCCAGGTGTGGCCGTCCCGCTGGCGGAAGGTCTTGACCGTGGCCTCGTCGTCGAGCAGGGCGGCCACGATGTCACCATTGTCGGCGGCGCTCTGCCGGCGCACCACCACCCAGTCGCCGTCGCAGATCGCGGCGTCGATCATCGAGTCGCCCTTGACGCGTAGCATGAACAGCTCGCCGTGCCCGACCAGCTGGCGGGGCAGCGCGAGGACGTCCTCCACGGACTGCTCGGCCGTGATCGGCCCGCCGGCGGCGATGTGGCCCACCAGGGGGACCATCGTCACGTCCGCCGAGGTGGACAGCTCGGCCACGGCATTCTGGGCGGCGGGACGAGCGGTCCGACCCGTCGGTGCCGCCGGGGCCTCCTCCGACGGCTCGGCGGACTCCGCCCCGGCGGTCCCGCGCAGCTGCAGGGGAGTGAGCACCTCCATGGCCCGCGGGCGCTTGGGGTCGCGGCGCAGATAGCCCAGCTTCTCGAGCTGGGCGAGCTGGTGGGTGACGCTGGAGAGCGAGGCCAGGCCCACGAGGTCCCCGATCTCCCGCATGGACGGCGGATAGCCGTGCTCGGCGATGGAGCGCTGGATGGCCTCGAGGATGGTGCGCTGGCGCACGGTGAGCCCGCGGCTGCGCGAGCGTGCCCCGGGGCGGGCGCCCCGGGCGCGGGGCTCCTCGGGGGTGGGGGGCTGGGCCATGGGAGCGTCGTCCTTTCCCGTCCGGCTGCAGGTGCCGCAGCCGGTCTGCGCGGTCCCGGTTCCGATGTCGGACCCGGGTGGTTCGATGGGTCCCGGTCGGCAGGCGCAGGGGGTCCGCAGCGCGCGCCGGCCGGGGGCCCGAACCTGTCCTCAGCCTAGGCGACACGCCGTGTGTGTTCAAACATATGTACGACTCGCTGTCGACAGCATTCGCAGACACGTGCTAGACATGGGTCATCGGTATTCGAAAGTATGTTCGATCGAATGGAGGCCCGCGAGGGTCGTCGACCGGACCGGTGTTCGAGATCGCCCGCTCCGTGCGGGAACGTCAAGGAGTTCATGTCATGAGTGCCAGTGCCACCCTCACCGCCGTCGTCGCCCGCCGCCGCGAGTCCGCAGGATCCGCCCGGGGGCTCGGCCGTGCGCTCCGGCGGGCCCGTCCCGCCCGCTCCGCGTCCCGCACCCCGCTGACCCTGACCCGCCGCGGCCGCCTGGTGTTCCTGGGGCTGCCCGTCCTGGCCGGCTCCGCCGCCCTGGTGGTGCTCGCCGTGATCTTCCTCGTCCCCTCGACGGCCACGGCCACGAGCGCACCCGTCCCGGGCCCCGGGACCGAGCGGACCACCGTGTTCCCCGGGCAGAGCCTGTGGGAGCTCGCCGTGGCGGCCGGCCCGGACCGGGATCCGCGGGAAGTCATGGACGAGATCGTGGAGCTCAACGACCTGGACAGCTCCGTGCTCGTGGCCGGCCAGCTCCTCGAGGTCCCGGCCGCCTGAGCCGCCCGCCCGATCAGCACGCCCCGATCTGCACGCCTCGGGCGGAGCACTAAACTGTCCGGGTGACGCAGAACCTGGACCGACTCAACGCCCTCCCGCTCCGCGACGACCTGCGCGGCAAGACGCCGTACGGCGCCCCGCAGCTCGACGTCGCCGTGGCGCTCAACACCAACGAGAACACCCATCCGGTCCCGGCGGACGTGCACGCGGCGATCGTCCGGGAGGTCACCGAGGCGGCCTGGACCCTCAACCGGTACCCGGACCGCGAGTTCACCGCCCTGCGCGAGGAGCTCGCCGCGTACCTCGGCCACGGGCTCGGGCCCGGGAACCTGTGGGCGGCCAACGGGTCCAACGAGATCCTGCAGCAGATCCTGCAGGCCTTCGGCGGCCCGGGCCGCACCCTGCTCAGCTTCGTCCCCACCTACTCGATGTACCCGCTGCTGGCCTCCGGCACCCACACCGGCTTCGTCGCCGGGGAGCGGGCGGCGGACTTCGGCCTGTCCGCGGAGTCCGCGGCCGAGCAGGTGCGCCGGCACCGCCCCGACGTGGTCTTCCTCTGCTCGCCCAACAACCCGACCGGCACCGCGCTGGGCTCGGACGTGGTCACCGCCGTGTACGAGGCGGGGGAGGAGCTCCGCACCGTCGTGGTGGTCGACGAGGCGTACGCGGAGTTCTCCCACGGCGGCACCCCCACCGCGCTCACGCTGCTCGAGGGCCGGCCCCGGCTGATCGTCTCCCGCACCATGAGCAAGGCGTTCGCGCTCGCCGGCGCCCGCCTCGGCTACTTCGCGGCGGCGCCGGAGGTCGCCGACGCCGTGCGCCTGGTCCGGCTGCCGTACCACCTCTCCGCCGTCACCCAGGCCACGGCCCTGGCGGCCCTGCGCCACTCGGAGTCGCTGCTGGCCAACGTGGAGGACATCAAGGTCCAGCGCGACCGGATCGTCGACGAGCTCAAGCGGATCGGGCTGGAGCCGGCCGAGTCGGACTCCAACTTCGTGTTCTTCGGCGGCATGGAGGACTCCCGGGCCGTGTGGGGGGAGCTGCTCGAGGACGGGGTGCTCGTGCGGGACGTCGGGATCCCCGGCCACCTGCGCGTCACCGCCGGCACCGAGGAGGAGACCACCGCGTTCCTGACCAGCATGGAGCGGATCGTCTCCGGCGGCTGAGGGGCCCCGGGGCCGGGTCCTCCCGACCCGGATAGCATGGAGGCAGACCACCACCACCGGGCCCGGGGCGCCGCCGCGCGTCCCGGCCCGGACCACCCGCGGCCCACCGACGGCCGTGCCGCGCCCGCGAGGAGTTCCCACCGAATGAGCGACCAGACCACCACCGGCACCCGTGCGCCCCGCCGCGCCGCCCTGGAGCGGCGCACGAGCGAGTCCACGGTGTCCGTCGAGATCGACCTCGACGGCACCGGCGAGAACGACATCGACACCTCGGTGCCCTTCTACGACCACATGCTCACCGCGCTGTCGAAGCACTCCCTGATCGACATGCGGATCCGGGCGACCGGGGACACCCACATCGACGTCCACCACACCGTCGAGGACACCGCGATCGTCCTCGGGGACGCCCTGCGCCAGGCGCTGGGCGAGAAGGCCGGGATCCGCCGCTTCGGCGAGGCCACCGTCCCGCTGGACGAGGCCCTGGCCAACGCCGTGGTCGACATCTCCGGCCGGCCCTACGCGGTGCACACCGGCGAGCCGGAGGGCCAGCAGTACCACCTCATCGGCGGGCACTTCACCGGCTCCATGGTCCAGCACGTCTTCGAGTCCCTGGCCCACCACGCCGGGATCTGCCTGCACGTCACGCTGCTGGCCGGCCGGGACCCGCACCACATCGCCGAGGCCCAGTTCAAGGCCCTGGCCCGCGCGCTGCGCCAGGCCGTGGAGCCCGATCCCCGGGTCCGCGGCATCCCGTCCACGAAGGGGGCCCTGTGAGCACCGACGGCACCACCGCGACCGACGGCGCCGCCCGGCCCACCGTCACGGTCCTCGACTACGGCGCCGGCAACGTGCGCTCGGCCGTGCGCGCCCTCGAGGCCGCCGGCGCGGACGTGGTGCTCAGCGCCGACCCCGAGGCGGTGCTCGACGCCGACGGCCTCGTGGTCCCCGGCGTCGGCGCGTTCGCCGCCGTCATGGACGGTCTGCGCTCCGTGGACGGGCTGCGCCTGATCGGCCGCCGCCTCGCCGGAGGACGGCCCGTGCTGGGCATCTGCGTGGGCCTGCAGGTCCTCTTCGACTCCGGGGTGGAGCACGGCCAGGAGACCGAGGGCATGGGCGAGTGGCCCGGCGTCGTCGAACGGCTGAAGGCCGACGTCGTCCCGCACATGGGCTGGAATACGGTCGACCCGCCCGAGGGCAGCGTCCTGTTCCGGGGCATCGAGGACCAGCGCTTCTACTTCGTGCACTCCTACGGGGTGCAGGAGTGGGACTTCCCGCAGAGCATCCAGAAGATGCGGCCGCCGCAGGTCACCTGGTCCGACCACGGCGGGCGCTTCATCGCCGCCGTGGAGAACGGGGCCCTGTGCGCCACGCAGTTCCACCCCGAGAAGTCCTCCGAGGCCGGCATCCAGCTGCTGCGCAACTGGCTCGGCACCCTGCCGCGCACGGGACGCCTCGACCACCTCAAGGCCGGCGACCCCCTCGGCGGGGACACCCTGGCCGGCCGGCCGACCCTGGAGAGCCAGGACGGCGCCGCGTGAGCGCGGCCGTCGTCGTCATGGTGCTCGGGGCGTTCGTCGCCGGCGGCGCCATCTCGTTCCACCAGCAGCGCAAGCCGCTGTGGACGGTGGTCCTCCTGGCCGCCGTCGCGGCGGCCCTCGTCGGCTACGGCTGGTACGCCTGGTTCCAGGGCCGCTGAGCCCCGGGACCGCCCCGAACGCCCGCACACCCGCACCCGAGCACCGAGAGAGAAGAGAACCCATGTCCCTGAGCGTGACCCCCCGCCTCCAGCTGCTGCCCGCCGTCGACGTCGCGGACGGCCAGGCCGTGCGCCTGGTCCAGGGCGAGGCCGGCTCCGAGACCGGCTACGGCGACCCGCTCGAGGCCGCCCTCGCGTGGCAGGAGGCCGGCGCCGAGTGGATCCACCTCGTGGACCTCGACGCCGCCTTCGGCCGCGGCGACAACATCGACGTCCTCCGCCGCGTGGCCGCCGAGCTGGAGCTGAAGGTCGAGATGTCCGGCGGCATCCGCGACGACGACTCGCTGGAGCGGGCGCTGTCCCTGGACCCCGCGCGGATCAACCTGGGCACCGCGGCCCTGGAGAACCCCGAGTGGACGCAGAAGGTCATCGCCGAGCACGGCGACGTCATCGCGGTGGGCCTCGACGTGCGGGGCACCGTGCTCGCCGCCCGCGGCTGGACCGAGGAGGGCGGGGACCTCTGGGAGGTCCTGGACCGCCTCGAGGAGCACGGCTGCGCCCGCTACGTGGTCACCGACGTCACCAAGGACGGCACCCTCAAGGGCCCCAACCTGGAGCTGCTGCAGGAGGTCGCGACCCGCACCGACAAGCCCGTGGTCGCCTCCGGGGGGATCTCCTGCCTCGAGGACCTCGCCGCCCTGCGCACCCTGGTGCCCTCCGGCGTCGAGGGCGCGATCGTGGGCAAGGCCCTCTACGCGGGCCGCTTCACCCTCGAGGAGGCCCTCGACGTGGCGGGCCGGCCGGGAGCGCGGTGACCGAGCGGCCCCTGCCGGCGCACATCGCCGCCCAGCTCGCGGGCGCGGGCGGCACGGAGGACACCGGCGGCCAGGCCTGGGCCGGGCGCGACCTGGGAGAGGGCACCAGCCACACCCACCGCTTCCCCGACGACGACGGCGCCGCCGCCCCGGCCGTGCTGCAGGCCCTCGAGGACCTGCGCGCGGGGAGGGGGGACGAGTCCGCGGTGGTCGCCGCGCTGGCCGGGACCCGAGTGTTCGTGCCCGTCGTGGCCGAGGTCTCGGCCTCGACCGTGACCGAGGCCGGTCTGGTGGCCGACAAGGAGGCGGACATGGCGCTCGTGTCCCTGCGGGCCGCGGACGGCCGGCAGGTGCTGCCGGTCTTCACGTCCACCGCGGCGCTCGCGCACTGGCACGCCCGGGCGCGTCCGGTGGCCACGGACGTGCGCCGGGCGGCCGTGGCCGCGGTCAAGGACGGCACCCAGCTGCTCGTGCTCGACCCGGGCACGGAGCTCCCGTTCGTCGTGCGCCGCCCGGCCCTCTGGGCGCTGGCTCAGGGCAGGACCTGGACGCCCTCCTACCGCAGCCCGGCGGTCGGGGCGGCCGTGCGGCGCTGCGCCGAGGACCTGCCCGGGGTGCTCGGCGTGGGGACGGCCCCCGGCGACGGGGTGGCCGTGCGCGCCGCGGACGGGGCGGTCGTCCGGGGCGGTGGGGCGGGCCCCGAGCTGGCCGTGGTGCTGTCCCTGCGCGCCGGGCTCGACCGGGCGCAGCTGGACGACGTCGTCGCCCGCTTCCAGGCCCGGCTGAGCGTCGAGCCGGCCCTCGCGGAGGACGTGGACTCGATGCAGCTGCGTCTCACGACGGCGGGCTGACCCGGGGAACCCGGATCAGCCCGCGGCACTCGTGGTGATGGTCCTCAGTTGACGGGACCCGTGAACCGCTCGCCGGGTCCCTGGCCGGGGGCGTCCGGGTAGCGCGAGGCCTCCCGGAACGCGAGCTGCAGGGTGCGCAGGCCGTCGCGCAGCGGAGCGGCGTGCTGCGATCCGATCTCCGGGGCCGCGGCGGTGACGAAGCCGGCCAGCGCGGTGATGAGCTTGCGCGCCTCGTCGAGGTCCTTGAGCTCCTCCGCGTCCTCGCCGGCGGCGAGACCGCACTTCACGGCGGCGGCGCTCATGAGGTGCACGGCCGCGGTCGTGATGACCTCGATGGCGGGGACCTCCGCGATGTCGCGCATCTGCTCGTCGACGGCGCTGACCGTCTCCTGCGGGATCTCCTGGCCGGACCGTGCGGCGTCGTCGTCGAAGCGGAAGGTGTTCTCGGAAGTCATGTCCCAACTCTGCCACACCGCTGTCCGCCGCCCGGACCGTCTCGGCCCCGCCGGCACTATCCTGCTGGGGAGGCCGGGGGACGGCCGGGAGGAGGCGGGGACGCCGTGTGGATCGGGTGGATCGAGTTCGACGTGCTCCTGGGGGACGTGCACTCCCTGAAGGGCAAGCGCTCCGTGGTGCGGCCCCTCGTCGCGGAGCTGCGCCGCAGGTTCCCCGTGACCGCGGCCGAGGTCGGCCACCTGGAGCTCCACCGCCGGGCCCTGGTGGGCACCGCCGTGGTCGCGGCCGACGCCGCCCGCCTCGTCGAGGTCCTCGACGACGTCGAGCGCTTCGTCGCCGCCCGGCCGGAGACGGAGCTGCTCTCGGCCCGCCGGGCCCTGCACAGCACTGAGGACGAGTGACAGCGCGCACGCCCGCCGTTTCCCGAACCGTCGGCCCATGGGCTAGACTCATCGGCAGTGTGCAAGTGGAGGAGACTCCCACCCGCGCCGGCCACGGTCCCCGATCCGCTCGGACGACCTGATCATGGCCGCCGGGTCCGCGACGACATCGTCCGCACGACGGCACGGCCGGGAGTTCCCGCGTCCGCTCCGTCACGCAGCGCGCCACCCCCGGGTGGCGCACCGATGAGCCTCCGCTTGCCGACCGCAGCGGGGGCTTTTGTCGTTGCGGACCGGACCGAACCATGAGGTCCCCGGAAACCTCCGGGCGACCACGCAGAACATCAGGAGCACGGCATTAGCGATCCACGTATCAATGACAGAATCCGAGTCCCCGAAGTCCGTCTCGTCGGACCCGCAGGCGAGCAGGTCGGCATCGTCCGCGTCGAGGACGCACTGAGGCTGGCCCGCGAATCGGATCTCGATCTGGTCGAGGTGGCGCCCAACGCCAAGCCGCCGGTGGCCAAGCTCATGGACTTCGGCAAGTACAAGTACGAGGCCGCGGTCAAGGCCCGGGAGTCGCGCAAGAACCAGACGAACACGGTCCTCAAGGAGGTCCGGTTCCGGCTCAAGATCGACACCCACGACTACGAGACCAAGGTCGGCCACGCCAAGCGGTTCCTCGGGGCCGGCGACAAGGTCAAGGCCATGATCCAGTTCCGCGGCCGCGAGCAGCAGCGCCCCGAGATGGGCGTCCGCCTGCTCGAGCGCTTCGCGAACGACGTCGCGGAGGTCGGCGCGGTCGAGTCGAGCCCCCGGGTCGACGGCCGCAACATGGTGATGGTCGTGGGCCCGCTGAAGAACAAGGCCGAGGCCAAGGCCGAGGCGCGCCGCCAGAAGCAGCGCGACGAGGCGAAGGCCGAGAACGAGCGCAAGGCGAAGGACAAGATCGACACGTCCTCCGCGGCGCCCGTGACCCAGTCGATCGGGGACGCGTTCCCGGCCGAGCTGCGCGAACGGGCCGGGCAGGCCGAGGAGCCGGTGCAGCAGCCGGCCCCGGAGCCCGAGGTCCAGGAGCCGACACCGGCCCCCGAGGTCCCGGAGACGGCGCAGGCCGCCGCCCCCGAGCCCGAGGCCGTCGAGACCCCGGAGCCCGAGGTCGCGGAGGCGCCCGAGGTCGTCGAGGCCCCGGCGCCGAAGGCCGCCCCGAAGCCGCCGGCCCCGGCGCCCAAGGCCCCGGCCGCGGCGCCGAAAGCCCCCCGGCCCGGCCCCAAGCCGGGCGCCAAGCCCGGGCCCCAGGCCTGAGCGGCGCACGACCTTCCGCGCGAGCGGAGCAGAACTGACAGCGCCCCGCGGCGCGCAGCCGGTCCCGGTTGCGCCCAGGGGCACCGTGGAGGTGCGGCGGACGTCGCCGTGCCCTCCGGTGGCCACCACCGGAAGAAACGCAAGGAGAGCGGCCACATGCCGAAGATGAAGACCCACAGCGGGGCGAAGAAGCGCTTCAAGCTCACCGGTACCGGCAAGGTGAAGCGCCAGCAGGCCAACCGCCGCCACTACCTGGAGCACAAGTCCTCGCGGCTGACCCGCCGCCTGGCCTCCGACCAGATCGTGGCCCCCGGCGACGCCAAGGTCATCAAGAAGATGCTGGGCAAGTAGTCCCCACCGCATCCCCCGGGGAGTCCGACTCCCCGCCCCGCACAGATTTGACCTCCCGGCCGAGCGGCCGGGACCGAAGTGAAGGAGTACACACGTGGCACGTGTGAAGCGGGCGGTCAACGCCCACAAGAAGCGCCGGGAAATCCTCGAGCAGGCCTCCGGCTACCGCGGCCAGCGCTCGCGCCTGTACCGCAAGGCGAAGGAGCAGGTCACCCACTCGTTCGTCTACAGCTACAACGACCGCCGGAAGCGCAAGGGCGACTTCCGCCGGCTGTGGATCCAGCGCATCAACGCCGCGGCCCGCGCCAACGGCCTGACCTACAACCGCTTCATCCAGGGCCTCAAGGCCGCCGAGGTGGAGGTCGACCGCCGGATGCTCGCCGAGCTGGCCGTGAACGACCAGCAGGCGTTCGCCGGTCTGGTCGAGATCGCGAAGAACGCCCTGCCGGAGGACACCTCCGCGCCGCGCGAAGCCGCCGCCTGAGCACAGTCGGAGCAGTGAACCTCACGGAGCGCCTGGCCGCCCAGCCGATGTCCAACCCCCGAGCCGATCGGGTCAGGGACGTCGCGGGACTGGCCGGGCGCTCCGCGCGTTCCAAGCGCGGGCTGTTCCTCGCCGAGGGCCCGCAGAACGCCCGCGAGGCCCTCGCCCGGCACCCGGAGTCCCCGTGCGTGGACGCCGTCTACGTCACCGAGGACGCCCTGGGCCGCCACCCGGACATCGCCGCGCTCCTCGAGCACGTGGCCGAGGACCGCTCCGTGTTCGTGCGCCTCGTGACGCGGGAGGTCCTCGCCGCGATGAGCGACGCGGTGACGCCGCAGGGCGTCGTCGTCGTGTGCCGCCCCCTCGACGCGGACCTCGGGGCCGTGCTCGCCGCCCGGCCGCGGCTCGTGGCCGTGCTGGCCCGGGTCCAGGACCCCGGCAACGCCGGCACCGTGCTGCGCGCGGCGGACGCCGCCGGCGCGGACGCGGTGGTGCTCACCGCCGGCAGCGTGGACGTCTACAACCCCAAGACCGTGCGCTCGACCGCCGGTTCCCTCTTCCACCTGCCCGTCGTCGTGGGCGCCGACCTGCCCGCGCTGCTCGGGGCCGCCCGCGCCGCCGGGTGCGGCGTGCTGGCCGCCGACGGCCACGGGGACGTCGACCTCGACCGCCTCCAGGACGCCTCCGCCGCCCGGGCCGCCGGCGCGGACGGGGTCGACACCCCCTACGACCTGGCCCGCCCCACCGTGTGGCTCTTCGGCAACGAGGCCCGGGGACTGTCCGAGGAGGAGAAGGCGCTGGCCGACCACCGCGTCGCCGTGCCGGTGCACGGCCGGGCGGAGTCCCTCAACGTGGGCACCGCCGCCACCGTGTGCCTCTACGCCTCGGCCCGGGCCCAGCGGCGCCCCGGCGCCGGGGACGGGCACTGAGCCCGTGACCGCACCGCTGCCCGCCGCCTACCGCACCCAGGTGGTCGGCGCCGCCCTCCTCGACGACGCGGACCGCCCCACGGCCTTCCTCGCCGCGCAGCGGGCCTACCCCGAGGCCCTGCGGGGCCTGTGGGAGTTCCCCGGCGGCAAGCAGGAGGCGGACGAGAGCTGCGAGCAGGCCCTGGTGCGGGAGTGCGCCGAGGAGCTCGGCGTGGACGTCCGGCTGCTCGCGGAGGTGCGCGGACCGCACGCCCAGGGCTGGCCGCTCAAGGACACCGCGGCGATGCGAGTCTGGACGGCCGTGGCCGCCGGCGGCGACCCCCGGCCCGTGGTGGGGGAGGACCACCTGGCCGTGCGGTGGCTCCCGCTCGACGACCCCGCCGCCGCGCTCGAGCTCGCCTGGATCCCGGCCGACCTGCCGATCGTGCACGGCCTGCTGGACCACCTGCGGGGCTGACCCGGTCCGTGCCGGCCGGGGTGGGTCAGGTGGCGGCGCGCGGGTCAGCCGTGGTGCCGGGGGGGCGGGGGCGTAGCCGCCGTCGGCGAGACCGGCCCCGATCTCGAAGGGGTTGCGGTGCGCCGGGTGCCCGCAGCGCAGCACCGACCACCCCGCGGCCAGGAGGTAGGCCGGCAGGAAGGGCAGGCCCAGCCACTGCGCCCACTGGGTCGCGTGGCGGGACTCGTGGGCCACGAGCCGGGGGCGGGCCGCGACGTCGTCGATCCCGGCGCGGAACAGGACCACGTTGCCCACGGTGAACGCCCCGGCCCGGGGCAGCCGGGGCCGGTAGCCGAAGCCCAGGATCAGCCCCTCCGGGCCGTGGACCACCTTGGTCCGGGAGGCCGCGGCGACCAGCAGCCCCAGCGGGGTGGACAGGTTCGCCATGTTCCACACCTGCCGCAGGCGCGCCGCCCGGCTCGGTTCGGGTGTCATGGCACCAGCCTAGATCCGCTCGGCGCACCCCGTCCGGGCCGACGATCGCCACGCCTGCGATCACCCGGGCACGGAAGCAGCGGGGCAGCGCCGGCACTCCTCCGTGCCGGACCGCGCCGCGCTCCGGTACCACCGGGTCGTCGACGTGCCGGAGAAGCGGTGGGCGGACCCTGCGGACCGTGCCATAGACTGGAACACGCCCGCGATCCGTGCCGATCCGGGCTTTCCCGTGCTCCATGTCCCACGGACCGTGGGACGGCGTGCGCGGACGACCCCGTCCCCGAGCCGAAGAAGTCGCCAGCTGATGTCTGAACTGCCACCCGAGACCGCCCCGAGCGGCGCGGTCGACCCGACCGACGAGGCCGCGGTCGCCGCGGCCGTGGAGGCGGCCCTGGCCGCCGTCGGAAACGCCCAGGACCTCGACGAGCTCAAGGAGGTCCGGCTCGCCCACGCGGGGGACCGGTCCCCGCTGGCGCTGGCCAACCGGCAGATCGGCTCCCTGGACAAGTCGCAGAAGTCCGCGGCCGGCAAGCTGGTCGGCCAGGCCCGCGGCCGCGTCAACCAGGCGGTCGCCGCCCGCACCACGGTGCTGGAGGAGGAGCGGGACGCCCGGATCCTCGTCGAGGAGGCCGTGGACGTCACCGCCGCCGGCCGGCGTCGGCGCCTGGGCGGGCGGCACCCGCTGACCAACCTCATGGAGCGCGTCGGCGAGACGTTCGTGGCCATGGGCTGGGAGGTCGCCGACGGCCCCGAGGTCGAGTCCGAGTGGTACAACTTCGACTCCCTCAACTTCAAGCCGGACCACCCCGCCCGGGAGCTGCAGGACACGTTCTTCGTGGACCCGCCCGGGGCGCACCTCGTGCTGCGCACGCACACCTCGCCGGTGCAGATGCGCACGCTGCTCAGCCGCGAGCTGCCGGTCTACGTCGTCGTCCCGGGGCGCACCTACCGCACCGACGAGCTCGACGCCACGCACACCCCGGTCTTCCACCAGGTCGAGGGTCTGGCCGTGGACAAGGGGCTGTCCATGGCCGACCTCAAGGGCACGCTCGAGCACTTCGCCCGGCAGATGTTCGGCCCGGAGGCGAAGATCCGGCTGCGGCCCAACTACTTCCCCTTCACCGAGCCGTCCGCCGAGCTGGACGTGTGGCACCCGAACGCCAAGGGCGGGCCGCAGTGGATCGAGTGGGGCGGCTGCGGCATGGTCCACCCGAACGTGCTGCGCGCGGCCGGCATCGACCCCGAGGTGTACTCGGGCTTCGCGTTCGGCATGGGCATCGAGCGGACCCTGATGTTCCGCAACAACGTCCCCGACATGCGCGACATGGTCGAGGGCGACGTCCGCTTCAGCGAGCACTTCGGGATGGAGATCTAAGACATGCGAGTTCCTTTGTCATGGCTGCGCGAGCACGCCCCCGTCCCGGCGGACGCGACCGCCGAGGACGTCCTGGCCGCCCTGGTGACGGTGGGCCTCGAGGAGGAGGACGTGCACCGTCCCGCGGACCACCTGAAGGGCCCGGTCGTGGTCGGCCAGGTGCTGTCCAAGGAGCCGGAGACCCACTCCAACGGCAAGACCGTCAACTGGTGCACCGTCCGCGTGGTCCCCGAGGGCCAGGAGCAGACCCTGACCGGCGAGGGCATCGACCCCTCCGGCGTGCAGGGCGTGATCTGCGGGGCCCACAACTTCGAGGTCGGGGACAAGGTCGTCGTGACCCTCCCCGGCGCCGTCCTGCCCGGGGACTTCAGGATCTCGGCGCGCAGGACCTACGGCCACACCTCCGCCGGGATGATCGCCTCCGTCCGGGAGCTCGGCATCGGCGAGGACCACGACGGCATCCTGGTGCTCTCGACCCTCGGCCTGGACCCGGAGCTCGGCACGGACGCCCTCGAGCTGCTCGGCCTCCACGACGAGGCCGCCGAGATCAACGTGACCCCGGACCGCGGCTACGCGTTCTCGATCCGCGGCGTGGCCCGCGAGTACTGCCACGCCGTGCACGAGCCCTTCACCGACCCGGCCGGGACCGTGGCGCCCCGGGTGCCCGCCCCCACCGCGGACGGCTTCCCCGTGGCCGTCGAGGACGACGCCCCGATCCACGGCAACCCCGGGTGCACCCGCTTCGTCGCCCGCACGGTGACCGGCATCGACGCGAGCGCCCCCACACCCCCGTGGATGTCGGCGCGGCTGCGCCTGGCGGGGATCCGCTCGATCTCCCTGCCGGTGGACGTCTCCAACTACGTGATGCTCGAGCTCGGCCAGCCGCTGCACTTCTACGACCTCGGGGCGCTGACCGGCGGCATCGGGGTCCGCCGGGCGGCGCCGGGCGAGACCCTGACCACCCTGGACGGCAAGCGGCGCACCCTGGACCCCGAGGACCTGCTGATCACCGACGGGTCCGGGCCCATCGGCCTGGCCGGGGTCATGGGCGGGGCGGCCACCGAGGTCTCGGACGCCACCGTCGACGTCCTCGTGGAGGCGGCCCGCTTCGACGAGGTCTCGATCGCCCGCACCACCCGCCGGCACCGGCTGCCCTCCGAGGCGTCCAAGCGCTTCGAGCGCGGCGTGGACCCGCAGATCGCCCCGGTGGCCGCCCAGCGCGCCGTGGAGCTGCTGGTGGAGCTGGCCGGCGGCACGGCCGGGCCCGGGGTCACCGACGTGGACGCCACCACCGCCCCCGCGCCCATCGAGCTGCCCTGGGACCACCCGAGCCGCCGCACGGGCGTGGAGTACACGGCGGAGCAGGTCGTCGCGACCCTCACCGAGCTCGGCGCGCAGGTGGAGGCCACCGACGACGGCTGGCGCGTCGTGCCCCCGTCGTGGCGGCCCGACCTGGTCGAGAAGGAGGACCTGGTCGAGGAGATCGCCCGCCTCGTGGGCTACGACGCGATCCCCTCGCGGCTGCCCGTGGCGCCCCCCGGGCGCGGCCTGACCGCCGAGCAGCAGGCCCGCAAGCGGGTGGCCGACGCGCTCGCGGCCGCCGGGCTGACCGAGGTGCTCGCCTACCCGTTCGTCGCGCAGGCGGACAACGAGCTGTGGGGCGCCCCCGAGCCCGGGGTCCCCGTGCCGTCGGTGAAGCTGGCCAACCCGATCAGCGAGGCCCAGGGGATGCTGCGCGTGTCCCTGCTCCCGGGCCTGCTCGAGGTGCTGCGGCGCAACACCTCCCGCGGCTTCCGCGACCTGGCGCTCTACGAGGTCGGGCGCGTCTTCCGCCCCGGCGAGCAGCTCGGCAGCGCGAGCATCCCGCCGCTGGGGGCGCGCCCGGACCCGGCGGTGCTCGAGGAGCTCGAGGCCGGCCTGCCCGCCCAGCCGCGCCACCTCGCCGCGGTCCTCGCCGGCAAGGACGCGGCCGAGGGGCCGTGGACCGCGCCGCGCGCGTTCGACTGGCAGGACGCCCTCGACATCGCCCGGCTGGCCGCCGAGGTGCTGGGGGTCGAGCTGACCGTCCGCCAGGGCACCCACCAGGCGTTCCACCCGGGCCGCACCGCGGTGCTCGCCACCGCCGACGGCACCCCGCTGGGCTACGCGGGCGAGCTGCACCCGCAGCTCGTCGCCGCGCAGGACCTCCCCGAGCGGACCGTGGCGATGGAGCTGAACCTCAGCTCGCTCACCGCGGCCGAGTCCGGGGTCGTCCAGGCGCGCCCGATCTCCGGCTACCCGGCGGCCACGCAGGACGTCGCGCTCGTGGTGGACGCCTCCGTGCCGGCCGCCGAGCTGCGGGCCGCGCTCGAGGAGGGCGCCGGGGAGCTGCTCGAGGACGTCCGCGTCTTCGACGTCTACCAGGGCCCCGGCATCGAGGACGGCCGGAAGTCGGTCGCCTTCGCGCTGCGCTTCCGGGCCCCCGACCGCACGCTGACCGCGGACGAGGCCTCCGCCGCCCGCGAGGCGGCCGTCTCCGTCGCCGCCGAGCGCCACGGCGCCGTGCTCCGCGGCTGAGCGGTCCCGCCCGGACGGCCCGCCCCTCCGGGGGCGGGCCGTCCGTCGTCCCCGCCCCGCCCGGGCGGTAACACTCGCGAACGCCGGGGAGTGCGCCGTCGACTTCGGTACTGTGGCACCGGGTCCCCGGCCGCGACCCCGGCGTTCGCGACCGACCCCCCTTCCCCGACCCCGTTCCAGGAGCGCAGCATGACCGAGGAGACCACCGACCGCCAGGAGCCGTTCTTCGCCTTCGACGACGAGCAGGACGAGCAGGACGGGCGCGCCCGCCGGTCGATCGCCTGGAAGCCGACGGCCGTGGGCCTGCTGGGGCTGCTCCTGGGCCTGGTCCTCGCGGTGAGCGCGGCCCTCGCCTGGGACGACTCCCGCAGGCTGGCCGGCTACGCGGACCGGTCGTGGGTGATCTCCGGGCAGTACCAGGACCTCACCAACGACCTGCAGACCAAGACCTGGAACCCCATCTACCGCGGGGTGCTGCCCGCGGACGAGACGGTCACCGAGCAGCCCTTCGACTCGGGCCTCGCCGACCCGCGCGTCCCGGAGGCGGGGGAGGAGATCGTCTTCCGCGGCACGCAGACGGGCTCCGGCGAGGACGACTTCCACCAGGAGGCCGACGCGCTGCTCGCCGTCGAGGACGGCACCCTCCAGGTGGTCGAGACCGCCGAGGCGGGCGAGTTCGGGGACGGCGTCACCGCGGGCACCATCGCGTGGCAGCGCATCCAGGCGGCCCTGCTGCTGCTCGCCGGTCTCGCCGCGGCCGGGGGCGGGGTCTGGTTCGCCCGCCGGCTCTACCGCCGGGAGCACTGACCGGCCGGCCGGCCGCTCGTGCGGCGCAACGGGCCCCCGCCGGACGCACAGCGTCCGGCGGGGGCCCGTTCCCGTCGGTGCCCGGGGCGGGTCAGGGCAGGGCGGGCAGCTCCCGGCGGAGCAGCCACGCGTCGAGCAGACCGTCGACCTCCGCCCACCGGTCCCGGGGCACGAAGCCCCGCAGGTGCTCCCGGAAGCCCTCCGTGCTCACCCACCCGTCCCGGTTGGCGGTGGCCCAGCCGCGCAGCAGCGTGCGGAAGGCGTCCTCGCCCACGGTCTCCCGGATCGCGTGGACGGTGAGGGCGCCCCGGACGTACACCACGTCGTCGAAGAGCCGCACCTGTCCGGGGTCGCCGATGACGAGGTCCTGGCGCATCTTGGACAGGGTCCGGTGCGCCTTCTCCGCGTGCCAGCGGGCAGACCTGTCGCCGGAGGCCTCGGACCAAATCCACTCCGCGTAGGACGCGAACCCCTCGTTGAGCCAGATGTCCTGCCACGCGGAGAGGACCAGGCTGTTGCCGAACCACTGGTGGGCCAGCTCGTGCGCCACGAGCCGCTGCTCCTCCCAGTCCGTGCCCAGCTGGTTCTTGCCGAACACGGAGCACGCGTAGCACTCGAACGGGTCCTCCAGCGACTCGTCGACGACCACCACGGTGTAGCTCGGGAAGGGGTAGGGGCCGAACCAGTCGTTGAACACCTCGATCATCCGGCCCTGCTCCGCGAAGGTCTTCTCCGCCTTCTTGCGCCGCTTCCTGGAGCACACCAGGTACTGGGGGACGCGCGAGCCCGAGAGCTCGTGCCGCTCGTACGGGCCGATCTGCACGGTGGCCAGGTAGGGCGGCAGCGGCACCCGGGACGTGTACACCCAGTGGCGCTCGCCGTCGCGCTCCACCACGGACTCCAGCTCGCCGTGGACCACCACCTCGTAGTCGGCGTCCGCGTGTACGGCGACCCGGTAGGTGGCCTTGTGGGAGGGGTGGTCCACGCACGGGAACCAGGTGGACGAACCGGTGGGCTGCCCGGCGACGAGCACGCCGTCGTCGAGCTCGGCCCAGCCGATCTCGCCCCAGGGCCCGTCCAGGGACTCGGGGTACCCCTCGTAGGCCACGGTGAGCGTGAACGCCTCCCCGGCGGCGACGACGCGCGGCAGGGTCAGCACGAGGCGGCTCCCGCGGTGGTCGGCGCGGACGCGGCGGCCGCCGAGCAGACCGCCGAGTCCGCCGGTGCCGAACCTGACGTCGGTCACGGCGAGCTCGGTGAGGTCCAGCTCGATCCGGTCCGTGTCGTGCAGCGCGCGGCAGGACAGGGTGGCGCGCGCCTCGAGGCCGTTGTCCTCGACGTCGTAGTCGAGGTCCAGGTCGTAGTGCTCCACGGTGGCCGCGCAGCACCCCACGAACGGGGTGTAGGGGTCCCGTGCGCCGTCGGCGCCGAGGAAGCGGTGCATCATCGGTGCGGCGCTCACGGGACCAGCAGCAGCTTGCCCTGGGCGGCGCGGGACTGGAGCAGCTCGTGGGCCTGCCGTGCCCGGTCGAGCGGGAACGTCTCGGCGACGCGGAGGGTCAGCGACCCGTCGAGCACCGCGTCGAACAGCTCGCCCGCGCGCCAGTTCCGCTCCTTCTCGTCGAGCAGGTAGTCGTTGAGCGTGGGGCGGGTGAGGAACAGGGAGCCGTGCTGGGCGAGCCGCTGCGGGTCGAGCGGGGGCACCTGGCCGGAGGAGCCGCCGAAGAGCACCAGCATCCCGCGCCGGCGCAGCGCCCGGAGCGACTCGTCGAAGGTGTCCTTGCCCACCGAGTCGTAGACGACGTCGGCGCCGCGGCCGCCGGTGACCTCCCGGACGTGCTCGGCGAAGCCCTCGTAGCCCACCAGGGCGAAGTCGGCCCCCAGGGATCGCGCGGTCTCCGCCTTGGCCTGCGTGCCCACCAGGGCGACCACCGTGGCCCCGAGCGACTTCAGCAGCTGCACGGCGAGACCTCCGACCCCGCCCGCGCCCGCGGTGACGACGGCGACGTCGCCCTCCTGGACCGGGTACGTCGAGCGGACCAGGTAGTGCGCGGTGAGACCCTGCAGCGGGACGGCCGCGGCGACCTCGTCGGACACGCCGGAGGGCACGCGCAGGGCCTTGTCGGCGTCCACGAGGAAGGCGTCGGCGTAGGTCCGGGACGCCTGCGAGGTGGTGATCCGGTCGCCCAGGGCGAAGTGGCGCACCTCGGAGCCCACGCCCGTCACCACGCCCATGCCCTCGGAGCCCGGGGTGAAGGGGTGCTCCACGGGGTAGACGCCCTCGCGCTGGTACACCTCGATGAAGTTCACCCCCGCCGCGCGGGTCTCGACGAGCAGCTGGCGCGGACCGGGTTCGAGGTCCGGACGCTCGCCGAGGGTCAGGACCTCGGGGCCTCCGGCTCGCTCGACCATGACGCAACGGACCATGACGGGTACCTCCTGGACATCGCGGACGGGAACCCTGCCATGGTAGGCACGGAGTCCCGCCGCGCCCTCCCCGCAGTGGCCGCCCAGGGGTAGCGTGTGCACAAGAGGGGGCACGGGAAAGCCCCCGTAATCATCGAGATTTGCAGACGGGAAGCGTAGATTCGGGGGCAGAGCCGTTCCGGGGGGAGCGCGAGAGCGGCCGTGGTCGATTCGAGCGGGGGGATCCTGACGTGCTCCGACGAGGCGCTCCGCGCCCCGCTCCGCCGGCCCTTCCCCCGTAGCGTGCATAAATATTGAAGACCATGCATAACTTTGAGCTAGAGTGGGTTCTATGACGTTCAGCGCAGCAGTGTCGGGGGCATCCGGCTACGCCGGTGGCGAGGTCCTGAGGATCCTCGCCGGTCACCCGCAGATCGAGATCGGGGCCGTGGGGGCCCATTCCAACGCGGGCCAGCGGCTGGGGGAGCTGCAGCCGCACCTGCACTCCCTCGCCGACCGGGTGCTCGTCGACACCACGGTGGAGAACCTCGCCGGCCACGACGTCGTCTTCCTCGCCCTGCCGCACGGCGCCTCGGCCGCGATCGCCGCGCAGCTGCCGGCGGAGACCGTGGTGATCGACGCCGGCGCCGACCACCGGCTCGACTCCGCCGAGGAGTGGGACCAGTTCTACGGATCCCCGCACGCCGGGACCTGGCCGTACGGGCTGCCGGAGCTCGTCGTGGACGCCGAGGGCACCCGCCAGCGCGAGCAGCTCCGCGGCGCCACCCGCATCGCGGTGCCGGGCTGCTACCCGACCAGTGCCCTGCTCGCCCTGGGCCCCGGCTTCGCGGCCGGTCTCCTGGAGCCGGAGGACGTCGTGATCGTCGCGGCCTCGGGCACCTCCGGGGCCGGCAAGGCCGTCAAGGCGCACCTGCTCGGCTCGGAGGTCATGGGCTCGATGAGCCCGTACGGGGTGGGCGGCGCCCACCGGCACACCCCCGAGATCGAGCAGGGCCTCTCGAAGGCCGCCGGGCGCCGCGTGCGGATCTCCTTCACCCCGACGCTCGCCCCCATGCCGCGGGGCATCCTCACCACCGCCACCGCGCGGGTCCCCGAGGGCGTGACCGCCGGGCAGCTGCGGGAGGCCTGGCAGACCGCCTACGCGGCCGAGCCGTTCGTCACCGTCCTGCCCGAGGGACGGTGGCCCTCGACGAAGTCGGTGGCCGGCTCCAACCACGCCCAGCTCCAGCTCGCCCACGACGCCCGGGCGGGGCGGGTCATCGTCACGTGCGTGATCGACAACCTCGTCAAGGGCACCGCCGGCGGTGCCGTCCAGTCCATGAACCTCGCCCTCGGCCTGCCGGAGGACACCGGCCTGACACTCCAAGGAGTCGCACCGTGAGAACGTACCCCTCCCAGCAGCCCGCCGGCACCCTGCAGGTCGACACCGCCCGCGGCGTGGCCGCCGCTCAGGGCTTCCGTGCCGCCGGCACCGAGGCCGGCTTCAAGGACTCCGGCGGACCGGACCTCGCCCTCGTCGTCAACGACGGGCCCCAGCACCACGTGGGGGCCGTGTACACGACCAACCGGATCACCGCCGCGCCCGTCCAGTGGTCCAAGGCCGCGACCGCGGACGGCCGGGCCGCCGCCGTGGTCCTCAACTCCGGCGGCGCCAACGCCTGCACCGGACCGCAGGGCTTCCAGGCCTCCCACCGGACCGCCGAGCTCGTCGGCGAGGCGCTCGGGGTCGGGGCCGGGGACGTGGTGGTGTGCTCCACCGGGCTGATCGGCATCCAGCTGCCCATGGACGTCATGGAGCGCGGCCTCCCCGGGGTCGTCGAGGCCCTCGGGGACGACGACGCCGCCGGGGCCGCCGCGGCCCGGGCCATCATGACCACCGACTCCGTCTCCAAGCAGGCCGCCTACGTCCGCGACGGGTGGACGGTCGGCGGCATGGCCAAGGGTGCGGGCATGCTCGCCCCGGGGCTGGCCACGATGCTCGTGGTCCTCACGACCGACGCGGAGCTCTCCTCCGACGCCCTGCAGTGGGCGCTCGAGGACGCGGTGAAGGTCACGTTCAACCGCACCGACTCCGACGGCTGCATGTCGACCAACGACACCGTGGTGCTGCTCGGCTCGGGCGCCTCCGGGATCACGCCGGACGAGTTCGAGTTCAGCCAGGCCGTGACCGCGGTGTGCCACTCGCTGGCCCAGCAGCTCATCACGGACGCCGAGGGCGCGTCCCACGACATCGAGATCACCACCGTCAACGCCGCGACCGAGCGGCAGGCGGAGGACGTGAGCCGCTCCGTGGCCCGCTCCAACCTCTTCAAGGCCGCGATCTACGGCAACGACCCCAACTGGGGCCGCGTCCTGTCCGCGGTCGGCACCACCGGCGCCGTGTTCGATCCCGACCGGCTCGACGTCGCCATCAACGGCGTCGTGGTCTGCCGCAACGGCATGATCGGGGACCCGCGCGAGGGCGTGGACCTGGCCGCCGACCGCAGGGTCACCGTCCTGGTCGACCTCAAGGCCGGGGACGCCGACGCCACCGTCTGGACCAACGACCTGACCCACGACTACGTCGAGGAGAACAGCGCCTACTCCAGCTGACCCGCCCGCCCACCAGCACAGCACCGACCCACGGCGCAGGAGAACCATGACCGACCCGAGCGACCCGACCCGCTACGAGACCGCCCAGCTGAAGGCGGGCACCCTGATGGAGGCCCTGCCCTGGATCCAGCGCTACGCCGGGTCCGTGATGGTCTTCAAGTACGGCGGCAACGCCATGGTCTCCGAGCCGCTGCGGCAGGCCTTCGCGGAGGACATGGTGTTCCTGCGCCACGTCGGGATCAAGCCGGTCGTGGTGCACGGCGGCGGCCCCCAGATCAATCGCATGCTGGAGCGGCTGGGCATCGAGTCCGAGTTCCGCGGCGGGCTGCGCGTCACCTCCAAGGAGGCCGTGGACGCCATCCGCATGGTGCTGACCGGGCAGGTCCAGCGGGAGCTCGTCTCCCTGCTCAACGCCACCGGCCCGTACGCCGTCGGGCTCTCGGGGGAGGACGCCGAGCTGTTCCGCGCGGTCCGCCGGGGCACCGTCGTGGACGGCGAGGAGGTGGACCTCGGCCACGTGGGCGAGGTCGTCGGCGTCAACCCCGAGCCCGTCACCCAGCTCCTCGAGGCCGGGCGGATCCCCGTCATCTCCTCCGTGGCGCCGGAGGTCGACGCGCACGGCCGCCCCACGGGGGAGATCCTCAACGTCAACGCGGACACCGCCGCCGCCGCCGTGGCGGTGGCCCTGCGCGCCGAGAAGTTCGTGGCCCTCACCGACGTCGAGGGGCTCTACGCGAACTGGCCGGACAAGGACTCCCTCATCGCGTCCCTGTCCGCCTCGGAGCTGCGCGCGATGCTCCCGAGCCTGCAGGCCGGGATGATCCCCAAGATGGAGGCGGCCCTGCGGGCCGTGGAGGGCGGGGCGCGCCGGGCGTCCATCGTCGACGGGCGAAGCCCGCACACGTGCCTGCTCGAGATCTTCACCGACACCGGCATCGGTACCCAGCTCGTCCCCGACCACGGAGCATCGTCATGACCGCCCAGCACACCGCCTCCCGCTACTCGGCCCAGACCGCCCTGCTCGGCGAGTACGCCGACTCGCTGCTCGGCGTCTTCGGCAGCCCGTCCCTCGTGCTCACCCACGGCAAGGGCGCCGTGGTCACCGACGCCGACGGCCGGGACTACCTCGACCTGCTCGCGGGCATCGCCGTCAACGCCCTCGGCCACGCCCACCCGCGCTGGGTGGAGATCGTCTCCCGCCAGCTCGCCACCCTCGGGCACGTCTCCAACTTCTTCACCTCCCCCCAGCAGATCGCCCTCGCCGGGAAGCTGCTGTCCCTGGCCGGCGCGCCCGCGGGCTCCCACGTCTTCTTCGCGAACTCCGGCACCGAGGCCAACGAAGCCGCCTTCAAGCTCGCCCGCCGCCACGGCCACGAGCACCCCGGCCCGGACGGCCGGCCCCGCGGCACCGTCCTCGCCCTCGAGTCCGCCTTCCACGGCCGCACCATGGGCGCGCTCGCCCTGACCGCCAAGGAGGCCTACCGGGCGCCCTTCGAGCCCCTCCCGGGCGGGGTCCGGCACATCCCCGCGACCGTCGAGGCCCTCGAGGAGCACCTCGACGGGACGGTCGCGGCGCTCATCGTGGAACCCGTCCAGGGCGAGGCCGGCGTGCGCGAGCTGCCCGAGGGCTACCTCCGGGCCGCCCGGGAGCTGACCCGCCGGCACGGCGCGCTGCTCGTCGTGGACGAGGTGCAGACCGGGATGGGCCGCACCGGCCGCTGGTTCGCCTCCTCCGCCGAGCTCACCGGCGACGACCTGCCGGACGCGATCACCCTGGCCAAGGGCCTCGGCGGCGGCTTCCCGATCGGCGCGATGCTGACCGTCGGCCCTGAGGTCTCCGCGCTGCTCGGGGCCGGCCAGCACGGCACCACGTTCGGCGGCAACCCGCCGGCCACCGCCGCGGGCCTCGCCACCGTCACCGTCATCGAGGAGGACGGCCTGCTCGCGCACGCGCGCACCGTGGGCGCCGTGCTCGGCGAGGGGCTGCGCGCGGTCCCCGGGATCGGCGACGTGCGCCAGCACGGACTGCTGATCGGCGCCGACCTCGAGGTCCCCGAGGGGGCCACCGCCCCGTTCGGCCCCGCCGTGGTCGAGGCCGCCCGGGACGCCGGGTTCATCGTCAACGCGACCGGACCCGGGACCCTGCGCCTGGCCCCGCCCCTGATCCTGACCCCCGAGCAGGCGCGCACCTTCCTCGACGCGCTCCCCGAGATCCTGCGCACCGCCGCCGCCGCGGTCACGGCCCCCGCCGCGACCTCGCCCGACTCCCCGCCGAAAGAAGCATGAACCCGTCCATGACCCCCCGCCACTTCCTCGTCGACACCGACCTCTCCCAGCAGGAGCAGACCGAGGTGCTCGAGCTCGCCGCCCGCCTCAAGGCCGACCGCTGGGCCCACCGGCCCTACGCGGGGCCCCAGACCGTGGCCGTGATCTTCGACAAGACGTCGACCCGCACCCGGGTCTCCTTCTCCGCCGGGATCGCCGATCTCGGCGGCAACCCGCTGATGATCAACCCGGGCGAGTCGCAGCTGGGCAAGGAGAGCGTGGCGGACACCGCGCGCGTCTTCTCCCGCATGGCCTCGACCATCGTGTGGCGCACCTACGCCCAGTCCGGGCTGGAGGAGATGGCCGCGGCCGCCACCGTGCCCGTCGTCAACGGGCTCTCCGACGACTACCACCCCTGCCAGATCCTCGCGGACCTGCTGACCGTCCGGGAGCACCGGGGCGGTCTCGCCGGGCTCAGCTTCGCCTACCTGGGGGATGCCGCCAACAACATGGCCCACTCCTACCTGCTGGGCGGGGCCACCGCCGGCATGCACGTGCGCGTCGCCGGCCCGGCGAGCCACCTCCCCGACCCGGCGGTGGTGCGGGCCGCCGAGGAGCGCGCGGAGCAGACCGGAGGATCCGTGCGCGTGACCACCGACCCGGCCGAGGCGCTCGCCGGGGCGGACGTGGTCTGCACCGACACCTGGGTGTCCATGGGCCAGGAGGCGGAGACCGAGGCGCGGACGGAGGTCTTCCGGGCGTACTCCGTGGACGCCGCGGCGATGGCCCAGGCCGCGCCCGGGGCGCTGTTCCTGCACTGCCTGCCCGCCTTCCGCGGCTCCGAGGTCGCGGCCGAGGTCATCGACGGCCCGCAGTCCGTGGTGTGGGACGAGGCGGAGAACCGGCTGCACGCCCAGAAGGCCCTGCTCGTCTGGCTCATGGCGCGCTCCGGGCGCTACGACCTGGGCGCTGCCGACGCCTCCGCCGTCCCCGCATGAGCATCCCCGCCACCAAGACCGCCCGGCAGGCCCGGATCGTGGCCCTCGTGACCGGAGGGGCGATCCACTCGCAGGCCGAGCTGGCCGCCCGGCTGGCCGAGGACGGCGTGCAGGTCACCCAGGCCACGCTCTCCCGCGA
Organism: Kocuria sp. CPCC 205258; assembly: GCF_040981005.1. Taxonomy (NCBI): domain Bacteria; kingdom Bacillati; phylum Actinomycetota; class Actinomycetes; order Micrococcales; family Micrococcaceae; genus Kocuria; species Kocuria sp. CPCC 205258. Next base: position 98,274 of record NZ_JAVKPS010000010.1, read on the forward strand.
CCTCGTGGAGCTCGGGGCCGTCCGGGTGCGCGAGGGCTCCGGCGCCCTCGTCTACGCCGTCCCGCAGGCCGGGGCCGACCGCTCGCCCGCCTCCGGGATCACCCAGGAGGTGCTCGACGCGCGCCTGGCCAGCCTGTGCCGCGAGCTGCTGGTCACCGCCGAGGCGAGCGCGAACCTCGTGGTCCTGCGGACCCCGCCGGGGGCCGCCCAGTACTTCGCCTCCGCCATCGACACGTCCGTGCTCCCCGCCGTCCTCGGCACCATCGCCGGCGACGACACCATCATGGTGGTGTGCCGGGCGGCCGACGGCGGCCACGCCGTGGCCCGCCGCTTCCTGGAGCTCGCCGAGTAGAGGTCCCGGCGCCGCCCCGTGCCGGCCGTGCGCCGCGCGCTCAGCGGGCCGCGTACTCCTCCAGGACGGGGACGAGCTCCGTGCGCTCGAAGACCCGGGCGAAGTCCAGGGCGGAGTGGGCGCCGGCCGTCTGCGAGGCCCCGGCCTCGAGCAGGGTCCGCACGATCGTCTCGTTGCCCCGGAAGACCGCGCTCATCAGCGCCGTCTGACCGTTGTCGTTGACCCGGTCCGGGTCCGCCCCGGCCTCGAGCAGCGCCGCGACGGTCTCCTCGCGCTGGTGGTAGGCCGCGAGGACCAGCAGGGTGTCGCCCTTGCCGTTGGTGAGGTTCACGGGGACGCCGGCGCGCACGGCCGGCAGGAGGTTCTCCGTGTCCCCCGTCCGGGCCATCTCGAACAGGGAGAGCACGTAGGCCATCTCCTCCTCGGTCAGCTGGGGGGCCGCGGGGTCCTGCGGCTGGTCGGTCGGCTGGGGGTTCTCGGTCACGGGTGGTCCTTCGCGGTCGGTCGGATGCTGCTCCTGCCGGCCAGTTTATCGGGGGCGGGGACCGCGACACGCACCACCCCCAAGTACCCGGGTCTTGACGTTGCAGTAACCGACTGGCACGCTCGTGTGACACAGCTCACCTCGTGCCCGTTCCTCGCGCCGGTGCCCGTGCACCGGGGATCCGGAGTTCCCCCATGACGAATCTCGCCACCCTGCTCACCGACACGGCCGCGGCCTCCCCGGAGTCCCGGGCGGTGGTCCTCGACGACAAGGTCCTGACCTACGGGGCCCTCGACGACCTGTCCGCGCGGGTCGCGTCGATGCTCGTCGCGGCCGGCGTCGGACAGGGCGACCGGGTGGCCCTGATCCTGCCCAACGTCCCCCACATGCCGATCGCCTACTACGGGATCCTGCGCGCGGGCGGAGTGGTCGTGCCCCTCAACCCCCTCCTCAGCCCCCGGGAGCTGGCGTACCACTTCGACAACGCCGAGGTGTCCCTGGTGCTCGTCTGGGAGGCGATGGCCGAGGCGACCCGCGCCGCGGTCGCGGACCTGGACCGGGACGTCCGAGTGGTCGAGGTCTCGGCCGCCGGCACGCTGCAGGCGCTCGCGGACGTCCCGCCGCGGCCCGGGGTCGCCGAGCGCGACGACGACGAGCCCGCCGTCCTGCTCTACACCTCCGGGACCACGGGCCGGCCCAAGGGCGCCGTCCTGACGCACCACAACCTCCGGGCCAACGCGGCGCTGTCCGCGGGCCTCTTCGACCTGGCGCCCGGGGACGTCATGTTCGGGGCCCTGCCGTTCTTCCACGTCTTCGGCCAGACCGTGGCGCTCAACGGCGTCGTCCACGCGGGGGCGACCGTCACGCTGCTGCCGCGCTTCGACCCGGCCAAGGCGCTGGAGATCCTGGCCCGGGACGAGGTCACGGTCTTCGCCGGGGTGCCGAGCATGTACGTGGCGCTGCTCGCCGCCGCGGACGGCGGGACGGTCGAGCTGCCGCACCTGCGGGCCGGGGTCTCGGGCGGGTCCCCGCTGCCGGTCGAGGTTTTGGAGCGCTTCGAGAAGGTCTTCGGCGCCCCCATCTACGAGGGCTACGGCCTGTCCGAGACCTCCCCGGTGGTGTGCTTCAACCAGAAGGACCGGGGACGCCGCCCGGGCTCGATCGGCACGGTGGTGCAGGGCGCGCAGCTGAAGGTCGTGGACGACCTCGGCGCGGAGGTCCCCGTCGGGGAGATCGGCGAGCTCGTGGTGGCCGGGGAGTACGTGATGGCCGGCTACTGGCGCAACCCCGAGGCGACCGAGGCCGCGATCCGTGACGGCTGGTTCGCCACGGGGGACCTCGCCCGGGTGGACGAGGACGGCTTCTACTACATCGTGGACCGCAAGAAGGACATGGTCCTGCGCGGCGGCTACAACGTCTACCCCCGCGAGGTCGAGGAAGTGATCTACCAGTTCCCCGGCATCGCCGAGGCCGCGGTGGTCGGGGTGCCGGACGAGGCGATGGGCGAGGAGGTCGCCGCCGTCGTCGCCTTCCGCGACGTGCCCGAGGCGGAGCGGGACGCGAAGGTCGACGAGCTGGACGCCTTCGTCCGCGAGCGCGTGGCCAAGTACAAGCACCCGCGCTACTACAAGGTGGTCGACGAGCTGCCGAAGGGCCCGACAGGCAAGATCCTCAAGCGCTCCCTCGACCTCGCGGGCGCCGGGCACCGCGGCTGAGCCCGCACACGGAAGGGGCCGGCCGCTGGACGCGGCCGGCCCCTCCTGCACGGTGGGTCCGACGGGACACCGGGGGAGGCGCCCCGGGCGGGGCGCCTCCCGGACGGGTCAGCTGGACATCATCGCGGGGCTCGCCTGCTGGGGCTCGCGCTCCACGGTGACGTGCTCGTTGGGCACGCAGTGGGTCATGGTGAGACCCGCCACGCTGCGCGGGCCGTTGTTGCCGAGGTTGGCCACGCGCTGCAGCTCCTCCTCGGAGAGACGCTGGGTGGCCAGGGGGCCCAGGTCCTTGACGTCCTCGAGGGAGACGCCGATGCCGTCGCCCACGCGGCGGCCCATCTCGTCCTCGACCATGTAGAAGTGCCAGACCATGCGCTCCTGGATCGGGCGGTCGCACTGGGAGAGCGCGCCGACCAGGTTGTCGATGAGCTCCTCCTTCTCCCACTCCTCCTGGAGCTGGAAGCGCTCGCCGGCCTGCTTGTAGTCGTTGGTCCGCTCGATCCGGGCGCGGGTCAGGCGCGCGCTGATCTCCGGGCCGACCTCGGGCTGGTACCCCTCGGGCTTCGGAGTCTCCTGCACGCCTCCGATGATGGACGGCTCGTAGTTCACGTGCGGGTTCTGGCCCGGGGCGTGGTCCACGGCGTAGGCCATCTGGCCGTCGCGCTGGTTGGTGGCCACCGGCGCCTTCGGCGCGTTGACCGGCAGCTGCAGGTAGTTCGGGCCCACGCGGTAGCGCTGGGTGTCCGAGTAGGAGAAGGTGCGGCCCACGAGCATCTTGTCGTCGGAGAACTCCAGGCCGTCCACCAGCACGCCGGTGCCGAAGGCGATCTGCTCGTTCTCCGCGAAGAAGTTCTGCGGGTTGCGGTTCAGGACCATGCGGCCGACCGGCTTCGGCGGGAACAGCTCCTCCGGCCACACCTTGGTGTCGTCCAGCGGGTCGAAGTCCAGCTCGGGGTGGTCGTGGTCCTCCATGACCTGGACCTGCAGCTCCCACTCGGGGTAGTCGCCGGCCTCGATCGCGTCGTAGAGGTCCTTGGTGTGCGAGCCGAGGGTCTGGGCCTGGATGTTCGCGGCGTCGGCCGAGGTGAGGGACTTCACGCCCTGCTTCGGGATCCAGTGGTACTTCACCAGGAGGGACTCGCCGGCGGCGTTGACCCACTTGTAGGTGTTCACGCCGAAGCCCTGCTGGTGGCGGTAGTCCGCCGGGATCCCGCGCGGGGAGAACAGGATCGTGATCATGTGCATCGCCTCGGGCGACTGGCTGAAGAAGTCGAAGGCGCGGTTGGCCACGCCGGCCTCGAAGTTCACGGGGTCCGGCTTCTGGGAGTGGATGAAGTCGGGGAACTTGATGGCGTCCCGGATGAAGAACACGCCCAGGTTGTTGCCGACGAGGTCCCAGTTGCCCTCCTCCGTGTACATCTTCACGGCGAAGCCGCGCGGGTCGCGGGCCACCTCGGAGGAGTCCCGGCCGCCGGCCACGGTCGAGAACCGCACGGCCACGTCGGTGCGCTTGCCGGCCTCGGCGAAGACCTTGGCGCGGGTGAACTTCGCGATGGGCTCGTCGCCGTAGGCGCCGTAGGCCTCGAAGTAGCCGAAGGCCGTGGTGCCGCGGGCGTGCACCACGCGCTCGGGGATGCGCTCGCGGTCGAAGTGGCTCATCTTCTCGAGGAACGCGTAGTTCTCGAGGGTCGCGGGCCCGCGCGAGCCGATGGTGCGGGTGTTCTGGTTGTCGTGGACCGGGTGGCCCTGACGCGTGGTGAGGGTCTGCTCGGGAACGTTCGTCATGGGGTTCCTCTCGGGGTAGGGACCGGGTGTGCGGGACGGCCGGGGCGCGTGGCCCCCGCCGTGGTGGGGTGCGGTCGGTCGGTCTGGATCACACCCGGTCCCCAGTATGTCGGAAGGGCCGGGCTATTGCTAGCTATTCATAATTGCGGAGTGGCGCACGGCACCTCTGCAGGTCGGAGGGCGGGCGCGGCCCGGCGGGAGAGCGCGCGGGGCGGTCCGCAGAGTATGCATAAATACAAGCCGACGTGTATAGTCATGCACAGAAGGCGGGGCCACGCCGTGGCGCCCGGACCACCGACGAAGGAGAACACCGTGACCGAGCGTGTTGTGCTGGCCTACTCCGGGGGTCTCGACACCTCCGTGGCCATCGGCTGGATCGGCGAGGCGACGGGGGCCGAGGTCATCGCCGTCGCCGTCGACGTGGGGCAGGGCGGCGAGGACCTCGAGACCATCCGCCGGCGCGCCCTCGACTGCGGGGCCGTCGAGGCCTACGTGGCCGACGCCCGCGACGAGTTCGCCGCGGAGTACTGCATGCCGGCGCTGCAGGCGAACGCCCTCTACATGGACGCCTACCCCGTGGTCTCCGCGCTGTCCCGCCCGGTCATCGTCAAGCACCTCGTGGCCGCCGCCAAGCGCTTCGGCGCCTCCACCGTGGCCCACGGCTGCACGGGCAAGGGCAACGACCAGGTCCGCTTCGAGGTGGGCATCCAGACGCTGGGCCCCGAGCTCAAGTGCATCGCCCCGGTCCGCGACCTGGCCCTCACCCGCGACAAGGCCATCAACTACGCCGAGAAGCACCACCTGCCGATCGCCACGACCAAGAAGAACCCCTTCTCGATCGACCAGAACGTCTGGGGCCGGGCCGTGGAGACCGGGTTCCTCGAGGACATCTGGAACGCCCCCACCAAGGACGTCTACGACTACACGGACGACCCCACGTTCCCGCCGCCGGCCGACGAGGTCGTGATCAGCTTCAAGGGCGGCATCCCCGTGGCCCTCGACGGCCAGCCCGTCAGCCCGCTGCAGGCGATCCAGGAGATGAACCGCCGCGCCGGCGCCCAGGGCGTGGGCCGGATCGACATCGTCGAGGACCGGCTCGTGGGCATCAAGTCCCGCGAGGTCTACGAGGCCCCCGGCGCCATGGCCCTGATCGCCGCGCACCGGGAGCTGGAGAACGTGACGGTCGAGCGCGAGCAGGCCCGCTTCAAGCGGATGGCCACCCAGCGCTGGACCGAGCTCGTCTACGACGGCCAGTGGTTCTCCCCGCTCAAGCAGTCCCTCGACGCGTTCATCCAGGACACCCAGAAGTACGTGGACGGCGACATCCGGATGACCCTGCACGCCGGCCAGGCCACGGTCACCGGCCGCCGCTCGAACACCTCCCTGTACGACTTCAACCTCGCCACCTACGACGAGGGCGACGCGTTCGACCAGTCCCAGGCCCGCGGGTTCATCGAGCTGTTCGGCATGTCCTCGAAGGTCGCGGCGTCCCGCGAGCAGCGGATCGCGGCCGAGGGCAAGTAGCCCCCGAGCACGTAGGCTCGTCCCCAGCAGGAACGGGCACGACGACGGAGGGCCCCATCCCGGCGGTGGGGCCCTCCGCCCACGCCCGGCCGACCCGACCCCGGCGGCCCCGGCCCCGGCGGAACCCACGAGGAGAGACATGGCGCAGCAGGACAAGCACGGCACCAACGAGGGCGCGCTCTGGGGCGGGCGCTTCGCCGGGGGACCGGCCGACGCCCTCGCGGCGCTGAGCCGGTCGACGCACTTCGACTGGCGCCTGGCCCCCTACGACATCGCGGGCTCCCGGGCCCACGCCCGGGTCCTGCGCACCGCGGGGCTGCTGACCGACGACGAGCTCGGGGGCATGCTCGACGCCCTCGACCGGCTCGAGGCCGACGTCCGCTCCGGGGCCTACGCGCCGGCCCCCTCCGACGAGGACGTCCACGGCTCCCTCGAGAGGGGCCTCATCGAGCGGGCCGGGCCCGAGCTCGGCGGCAAGCTGCGCGCCGGCCGGTCCCGCAACGACCAGATCGCGACCCTCGGGCGGATGTACCTGCGCGACCACGCCGCGATCATCGCCCGCAACGTGCTCGACGTCGTGCAGGCTCTCCTGGACCAGGCGAAGGCCCACCCGGAGGCCCCGATGCCCGGGCGCACCCACCTCCAGCACGCCCAGCCGGTGCTGCTGTCCCACCACCTGCTCGCCCACGCGTGGGCGATGCTGCGGGACGTGCAGCGCCTCGTGGACTGGGACGCCCGCGCCGCGGTCTCCCCGTACGGCTCGGGGGCGCTCGCCGGGTCCTCGCTCGGACTGGACCCGGGGGCCGTCGCCGCCGAGCTGGGCTTCGACTCCGCCGTGCACAACTCCATCGACGGCACCGCGGCCCGGGACGTCTACGCCGAGTTCTCCTGGATCACCGCGATGATCGCCGTGGACATGTCCCGGATCTCCGAGGAGATCACCACGTGGGCCACCAAGGAGTTCTCCTTCGTCACCCTCGACGACGCCTTCTCCACCGGGTCCTCGATCATGCCGCAGAAGAAGAACCCGGACATCGCCGAGCTCGCCCGCGGCAAGGCCGGCCGGCTGATCGGCGACCTCACCGGGCTGCTGGCCACGCTCAAGGGCCTGCCGCTGGCCTACAACCGGGACCTCCAGGAGGACAAGGAGCCCGTCTTCGACGCGATCGACCAGCTCGAGGTGCTGCTGCCCGCGGTCGCGGGGATGATCGCCACCCTCGACTTCAACACCGGGCGGATGGCCGAGCTCGCCCCGCAGGGCTTCGCCCTCGCCACGGACGTGGCCGAGTGGCTCGTGCGCCAGGGCGTGCCCTTCCGGGACGCGCACGAGGTCGCCGGGGACGCGGTGCGCGTCTGCGAGCAGCGCGGGATCGAGCTGTGGGACCTCTCCGACGAGGACTTCGCCGCGATCTCCGACCGGCTCACCCCCGGCGTGCGCGAGGTGCTCACCGTGGCGGGTTCGCTGGCCTCGCGCAGCGCCCAGGGCGGCACGGCGCCGTCGGCCGTGGCCGCGCAGATCGGCGAGCTCGAGCGCCAGGTGGCCGAGGCCGCGGAGTTCTCGCGGCGGGCGCCGATCGTCGCGGGATGAGCGTGAACGGGCCCGCCGCCGGGCCGGCGCTGCTCGAGCTGCTGTCCCGGCCGGCTCCCGAGGTGGCCCCCCGGCTGCTCGGGAGCCTGTTCGGCCACCGGACCGCCGAGGGCTCCGTGGTCCTGCGGATCACGGAGGTCGAGGCCTACGGCGGGCCGGACGGCTCCGACCTGCCGGACCCGGGGGCGCACACGTGGCGCGGGCGGACGGCGCGCAACGCCTCGATGTTCGGTCCGCCGGGCCACGTCTACGTGTACTTCACCTACGGCATGCACCACGCCGTGAACCTGGTCTGCCGTCCCGAGGGCACCGCAGGCGGATGCCTGCTCCGCGCGGGCGAGGTCGTGGAGGGCGTGCCGCTGGCCCGCGCCCGCCGGGCCGCCGGACGCTCCGGCCCGGTGCCCGACGCCGCGCTGGCCCGCGGCCCGGGCAACCTCGCCAAGGCCCTGGGCATCGACCTGGCCCACGACGGCGCCCCGCTCACCGCGGGGGACGCCGCGGCGCCGGGCTTCTTCCTGCGGCTGCCCGGCCCGGGGGACGCCCCCGCCGCCGGCCGCGGGCCGCGCACGGGGGTGTCCGGGCCCGGCGGCACCCCCGAGTTCCCCTGGCGCTGGTGGTTGCCCGGCGAGGCTTCCGTCTCCCCGTACCGCGCCGCGGTCCCGCGCCGGCGCCGCTGAGTCCGCGGGACCCGGGCGGATAGCATGAGCGGTGTGACTGAATCCGTTGAGCAGATGATCGAGCGCCTGTGCGTGAAGATCCCCGACTACCCGGAGCCGGGGGTCCTCTTCCGCGACCTGACGCCCCTGTTCGCGGACGGTCCCGGCTTCCGGCGTACCGTCGACGCCCTGGCCGACGCCTTCCGCGGCCAGTTCGACCACGTGGCCGGCGTCGAGGCCCGGGGCTTCCTCATGGCGGGGGCCGTGGCCTACGCGACGGGCGTGGGCCTCATCCCGGTGCGCAAGGCCGGGAAGCTGCCCCGGGAGACCTTCCGCGAGGAGTACGTGCTGGAGTACGGCTCGGCGGTGCTGGAGATCCATACCGACGACGTCCCGCGCGGGGCCCGCGTGCTCGTGCTCGACGACATCCTCGCGACCGGCGGCACCCTCGGGGCCACGGCGCAGCTGCTGCACCGGGCCGGGCTGCACGTCGCCGGGTTCGGGCTGATCATGGAGCTGACCGACCTGCGGGGCCGCAGCCAGCTCGGCGGCCACCGGGTGCGGGCACTGTACCGGGTCTGACCAGGGGCGGAGCACCCCGGCGAAGCACTGTGACGCACCGCGCCGCCGGATCGCCGTCGGAACGCCCGCGGACCGGTAGAATCGATGGTCTGTTCGATCCGGAACGAGGTGTCCACCCATGGCAGAGACCGTCGCCACGATGGCGGCCGAGCAACTTGCTGTCGAACGCGCGTACGTCGCGATGCTCTACGACCGGCTCGACGAGCTGCGGGCCGAGAAGACCGCCGAGCTCGCGGCCGTGCGCCGCAGCGAGTCCTTCGGCAACCACCAGAACCGCGCGGAGCGTGACGCGTTCGCCTCCCACTACGAGGACCGGCTCGCCCAGCTCGAGGCCGTGGACCACCGGCTCGTCTTCGGCCGCCTGGACGGCCAGGACGGCGACCGCCGCTACGTCGGGCGCATCGGCCTGGCCACTGCGGACCACCAGCGGCTCATGGTGGACTGGCGCGCCCGCGAGGCTGCCGCCTTCTACCAGGCCACCGCGCAGAACCCCATGGGCATCCGGCGCCGCCGCCACCTCATCCTGGAGGGCCGCGACGTCGCCGCCCTCGAGGACGACGTCCTCGACCCGGACATGCTCGAGGACGAGGGCGTGCTCCACGGCGAGGGCGCCCTGCTCGCGGCGCTGAACCAGAAGCGCACCGGACGGATGTCGGACATCGTCGCGACCATCCAGGCCGAGCAGGACAAGATCATCCGCGCCCCGCTGCCCGGCGTCCGCGTGGTGCAGGGCGGGCCCGGCACCGGCAAGACCGCCGTGGCGCTGCACCGGGCGGCGTACCTGCTCTACGAGCACCGGGAGCGGCTGCGCAAGGCGGGAGTGCTGATCGTCGGCCCGTCGTCGTCGTTCATGTGGTACATCGAACGGGTGCTGCCGGCGCTCGGGGAGACCGGCGTCGTGATGTCCTCCCTGTCCGAGCTGTTCCCCGGCGTGGCGGCCGTTCCCGAGCGCGACCCCCAGACCGCCCGGCTCAAGTCCGGCCTCGACATGGCCGAGGTCGTGGCCCGCGCCGTGCGGGACCGGCAGAAGGTCCCGGCGGCGGACCAGGTCCTGCGCGTCGACTCCCACCGCGTGACGCTGACCCCGCGCATCGTCAAGCGTGCCCGGGACAAGGCCCGTGCCACGGGGAAGCCGCACAATGAGGCGCGCAACACGTTCGTGAAGATCGCCCTGCGCGAGCTCACCGAGCAGCTCGGCGAGCACCTCAACACCACCAGCGGCAATGTCATGGACCGCTCCTACCTCGCGGAGGACATCCGGCAGTCCCGGGACGTGCGGATCGCGCTCAACCTCGCGTGGATGCCGCTGTCGCCCCAGACCCTCGTCGCGCAGCTGTTCAGCAAGCGGCACTACCTCGAGTCCGCAGCCCCGCACCTGAGCGCCGCCCAGGTCGAGGCCCTGCTGCGCCCGGCCGACGCCCCCTTCACCGTGGCCGACGTGCCGCTGCTGGACGAGGCCGCCGAGCTGCTGGGCGACCTCGACGAGGCCGGGGTGCGCCGGCGGGCCGAGGCGGACCGGGAGCACCGCAAGGCCACGGACAACGCCGAGCACGCGCTGGCGAACATGCACCAGAGCCTCGAGGACGTCGGCGCGGACGGCATCGTGACCGCGGCCCAGCTCACGGACTTCAACGCGGTCACCCAGCACCGGATGACCGCCGCCGAGGCCGCGACCGCGGACCGCACGTGGGCCTACGGGCACGTCGTGGTCGACGAGGCCCAGGAGCTCTCGCCGATGCAGTGGCGCGTGCTCATGCGCCGGTGCCCCATGAAGTCGTTCACCGTGGTCGGCGACATCGCCCAGGCGGGCTCGGCCACCGCCGCCCGCAGCTGGCAGGACGCCCTCGAGCCCTTCGTGGGGGAGCGGTTCGTCCTCGACGAGCTCACGGTCAACTACCGCACCCCCGCCGAGATCGCCGAGGCCGCGGTCGACGTCGCCCGGGCCGCCGGCCTGGACATCTCCGCCCCGCGGGCCGTCCGCGAGGGCGAGCCGCCGATCGTGCAGCGGGTCGGCGCCGCGGACGTGGTCGAGGGCGTCCTCGAGCAGGTGCGCACCGAGCTCGACCTGGTCAGCGGCGGGCTCGTGGCCGTGGTCGTGCCCGAGGACCGCGTGCAGGAGATCGGCACGGCGCTCGCCGGGGCCCTGCCGGGGCTCGTGGGTGCCGGGGTCCGCCGGCTGGACCGGCAGGTCGTGGTGCTCTCCGCGTGGGACGCCAAGGGACTGGAGTTCGACTCGGTGGTGGTCGTCGAGCCGCAGGCGCTCGTCGAGGAGGTCGGCGGCGGGGTCGGCAACCTGTACGTGGCCATGACCCGGCCCACCCAGCGGCTGCGCGTCGTCGCCGCCCGGCCGCTGCCGGCCGGCCTCGACCGGTTCTGACCCCGGGCCGCCGGAGGCACCGGGACGCGGAGGGGAACCCCCTCCGCGTCCTGGTACCTTGGAAGCCGTGTCGAACGCAATAGACCTGGACCTCCAGCACAACGATCCGTCCTTCGCCAACGTGTGGCAGGAGCTGCAGTGGCGCGGCCTCGTGCACGTGTCGACCGACGAGGCGGCCCTCGAGCGGTCGCTCGCGGAGGAGAAGGTCACCTACTACTGCGGCTTCGACCCCACCGCGGCGTCCCTGCACCTCGGGCACCTGGTGCAGCTGCTGCTGATGCGCCGGCTCCAGCTCGCCGGCCACCACCCGATCGGGCTCGTGGGCGGGTCCACCGGTCTGATCGGGGACCCGCGGCAGAGCTCCGAGCGGGTCCTGAACTCCCGGGAGACCGTCGCGCAGTGGGTGGACCTGCTGCGCGCCCAGGTCGAGCGCTTCCTCTCCTTCGAGGGCGAGAACCGGGCCGTGATGGTCAACAACCTGGACTGGACCTCCCAGCTCTCCGCCATCGACTTCCTCCGCGACATCGGCAAGCACTTCCGTGTCGGCACGATGATCAAGAAGGACATCGTGGCCAAGCGGCTGCACTCGGAGGAGGGGATCTCCTACACCGAGTTCAGCTACCAGATCCTGCAGGGACTGGACTACCTGAACCTCTACCGCGACCACGGGTGCACCCTGCAGACCGGGGGCTCCGACCAGTGGGGGAACCTGACCTCCGGAACCGACCTGATCCGCAAGGTCGAGGGCGTGTCCGTGCACGCCGTCGGCACCCCGCTGATCACCAACTCGGACGGCACGAAGTTCGGCAAGTCCGAGGGCAACGCGGTGTGGCTGGACCCTGAGCTCACCTCGCCCTACGCCTTCTACCAGTTCTGGCTCAACACGGCCGACGCGGACGTGGTCGACCGGCTCAAGGTCTTCACCTTCAAAACCCGGGCCGAGATCGAGGAGCTGGCACGTTCCGTGGAGGAGGAGCCCTACAAGCGGCAGGCCCAGAAGGTCCTCGCCTGGGAGGTCAACTCGCTGGTGCACGGGGAGGAGGCGACCGAGAAGGCGATCGCGGCCTCGGCCGCCGTCTTCGGGCGGGGCGAGCTCACGGAGCTCGACGCCGAGACCCTGGACTCGGTCGCCCGGGAGCTGCCCGGTGCGAGCGTGTCCTCCGGAGCGCTGCAGGTCGCCGACCTCCTCGTGGCCACCGGGCTGTCCGAGTCGAAGTCCGCCGCGCGCCGGACCCTCAAGGAGGGCGGGGCGTACGTCAACAACGAGAAGGTCGTCGGCGAGGACGCCGAGCTCGGGCCCGACCAGCTCCTGCACGGCCGGTGGGCGCTGCTGCGCCGCGGCAAGAAGCATCTCGCCGCCGTCACCGTGGAGGCCTGATCCGGGCCCGATCCGCCCACCACCCCCGTCCGGGAGCCGAGCTTGCAGGCCCCTGGGCGGGGGTGTAGTGTTCATCGAGTCGTCAGGCAGGGCCGAGAGGCCGGCGGGCGACGACACCGCAAAGAGCAGCAGGACCGAGAGGTGCTGCCTAGTTCATGCGGGAGCGACCGTTCAGGTCGGTCCGAACCCGGAACAACGCAAGTTGACACGCCGAGAACGGACTGCGTAGGATGGTCGAGCTGCCTGAGGCGGGAACGAAGTTCCGACGCGGAGGGCACCGAAAATTCCAACACGGTTTCCGGGTGTGGTGCCTGGTTGCTGGTCTGTTGTTTGAGAACTCAATAGTGTGCCATGTTTGTTGATACCGGATGTTTTATTCGGTTGATTGGTT
>NZ_JAVKPS010000011.1:0-109899 GCF_040981005.1 Kocuria sp. CPCC 205258
GCTGTGCTGTCAGGCGGCGACGGCGCCCCGCGGGGCGTCCCGGCGCGGTGCCGGGCGTGCGATAAGTTGGCAGCAGACGCCCCCCCCCCCCCCTTCTCCCCCCCCGCTTCCCCCCCCCCCCCCCCCCCGGCGCCCTCCCGCGGCCGCGCCGACGTAGTCCCTGGAGGTACCTCGTGGCCACCGTGCACTCCATCGCACCGCAACCGTCCACCGGGACCTCCGACAGCGGAACTGTGGCGCAGCGGCGGGGAGGACGGTACTCGGGGTTCCGTCCCGAGGTGCAGGGCCTGCGCGCGGTGGCGGTGCTGCTCGTGGTGGTCTACCACGTGTTCCTCGGGCGGGTGTCCGGTGGCGTGGACGTGTTCCTGCTGATCTCGGCGTTCTTCCTCACCCTCTCCTTCGTGCGCAAGCTCGAGGCCGGGCGGCCCCTGGCGATCGGGCGGTACTGGCTGCACGTGTTCAAGCGGCTGCTGCCCCTGGCGGTGCTCACGATCCTGGGCACCCTGGTGCTGGTGGAGCTGTTCTACCCGGCCTACGACGCCGGGCAGTGGCGCGCCGAGGCGCTGGCCTCGGTGTTCTACGCGGAGAACTGGGCGCTGGCGCTCAACGCGGTGGACTACTACGCCGCCGACCACTCGACCGCCTCGCCGTTCCAGCACTTCTGGTCCCTGTCGGTCCAGGGACAGGTGTTCCTGCTGTGGCCGCTGATCTTCGCCGCCGCCTGGCTGATCTCCCGGCGGACCCGGTGGAGCCCCGTGCCGGTGCTGGCGGTCGTCTTCGGCGTGGTCTTCGCGGCCTCCCTGGCGTGGTCGGTGCACAGCACGGCCGTCCAGCAGGAGTTCGCCTACTTCGACACCCGCACCCGGCTGTGGGAGTTCGCCCTCGGGTCCCTGCTGGCCCTCGCGGTGCCCTGGCTGCGGCCCGGCCGCAGGGTGCGCGTGGCCCTGGGCTGGGCCGGGCTGGTGAGCATGGTCTCGGTGGGGGTGCTGGTCGACGTGCAGGGGGCGTTCCCCGGGTGGATCGCGCTGTGGCCGCTGCTCTCGGCGGCGGCGATCATCGTGGCCGGACAGTCCGGGTCGCGCTTCGGGCTGGACCGGATCCTGGCCTCGGCGCCCCTGGTGCGGCTGGGGGACTCGGCCTACGCGCTGTACCTGATCCACTGGCCCGTGCTGATCACCTATCTCGTGCTGCGGGACCGGCCGATGGCCGGTCCGTGGTCGGGGGTGGCCATCGTGCTGGTGTGCCTGGTGCTCGCGGTGCTGGCCACCCGGCTGGTCGAGGACCCGCTCAAGCGCTGGGCCTGGCCCGAGCGCAGCCGGTGGCGGCTGGCGGCGGTGATCGTGGTGTGCCTGGCCGCGGTCGCGGTCCCGGTGACCGCGGCCAGGGTGGCCGAGGAGCGGCGGGCGGTGGAGATCGCGGCGTCGGCCGATCGCAACAACCCCGGGGCGGCGGCCCTGCTGCCGGGCTTCCGGTACGAGGGCGACCCGGACGCCGAGACCGTTCCCGTGATCACCGGGGAGCCGTACGCCAAGCCGCCGCTGGGCGAGCTTTGCCCGCCCGGCACAGGGGTCGGCGAGCGCTTCCGGCAGTGGTGCTTCGACACCGTTCCGAACCCCGATCCCGCCGCCACGATGCTGGTGATCGGCAACAGCCACATGCACCAGTGGATCCCGGCCGTCGAGCACCTTGCCGAGCGCAACGACTGGCGCGTGGTCACCTACATCCGCGGCAACTGCCTGTACGCCCTGCCCGAGGAGCAGGTGGCCGACCCCGAGCAGTGCACGCGCTGGCTCGAGGGCACCGACGCCGTGGTGGAGGCCGTGGACCCGGACCTGGTGCTGGTGCAGGGCACCCGCAGCACGGACGATGACCGGGAGCTGTTCACCCCCGGGATGGAGCAGCGCATCCGCGGGCTGGCGGAGCGCGGCATCCAGGTCCTCGGCCTGCGCGACAACGCCCGGTTCGACTTCGTCCCCGCGCGCTGCGCCGCGGACCACGGGGCCGACGCCCCCGAGTGCGCCGCCTCCCACGTGGTCCTGGGCCCGGACAGCCCGCTGGCCCCGGTGGCCGAGCTGCCGCGGGTCACGATGGTCGACATGGGGGACCTCATCTGCCCGGACGGCACCTGCGTCCCGGTCATCGGCAACGTGTTCACGTACTGGGACAACAACCACCTCACCGTCGAGTACGTGCGGAGCCTGGCGCCCCTGTTCGCGGAGCGCGTCGAGGAGGCCCTGCGCGCGGACGGGGCCTGGTTCCCCGCGGGGTCGTGAGAGCGGCCACAGCCGTCCGCCGGCCGGGACCCGGCCCGTAGAATGATCGCGACTCCCTCGAAGCTGAAAGGCCCCACCGTGTCGGATACCGCCGTCCCCACCGCCCTGTCCGAGGACCCGTTCGGGTTCACCGGGCTGACCTACGACGACGTGCTGCTGCTGCCCGGCAACACGGACGTCATCCCGTCCGAGGCGTCGACGCGCACCCGCCTGTCCCGGCGCATCGACCTGGAGGTGCCGCTGCTCTCCGCCGCCATGGACACCGTCACCGAGTCCTCGATGGCGATCGCGATGGCCCGCCAGGGCGGCATCGGCGTGATCCACCGCAACCTCTCGGTCCAGGACCAGGCCGAGCACGTGGACCGGGTGAAGCGCAGCGAGTCCGGGATGATCACCGACCCCGTCACCATCTCCCCGGAGGCGACCCTCGAGGAGCTGGACCGGCTCTGCGGCTACTACCGGGTCTCCGGCCTGCCCGTCGTGGACGCCGAGCAGAAGCTGCTGGGCATCATCACCAACCGCGACACCCGGTACCTGCCGGAGAGCGAGTTCCCGCGGCGCCGGGTGCACGAGATCATGACGCCCATGCCGCTCATCACCGGCAAGGTCGGGATGGCGAAGGACGACGCGCACCGGCTCCTGGCGACCAACAAGATCGAGAAGCTGCCGCTCGTCGACGACGCCGGCCGGCTCACCGGCCTGATCACGATCAAGGACTTCACCAAGGCCGAGCAGTACCCCCACGCCACCAAGGACGACGAGGGCCGGCTGCGCGTCGGCGCCGCCGTCGGCTTCTTCGGCGACGGCTTCGAACGGGCCATGACCCTCGTCGAGGCCGGCGTGGACGCCCTGTTCATCGACACCGCCAACGGGCACTCCCAGGGCGTGCTGGACATGATCGCCCGGCTCAAGGCGGAGACCGCCGCCGCTCACGTGGACGTCATCGGCGGGCAGGCGGCCACCCGCCACGGCGCGCAGGCCATCGTGGACGCCGGCGCGGACGCCGTGAAGGTGGGCGTGGGCCCCGGCTCGATCTGCACCACCCGCATCATCGCCGGCGTGGGCGTCCCCCAGATCACCGCCGTCAACGAGGCTGCGAAGGCGGCGATCCCGGCGGGCGTGCCCCTGATCGCCGACGGCGGCCTGCAGTACTCCGGCGACATCGGCAAGGCGCTCGTGGCCGGCGCGGACTCCGTGATGGTCGGGTCCCTGCTCGCGGGCTGCGACGAGTCCCCGGGCGAGCTGATCTTCGTCAACGGCAAGCAGTTCAAGACCTACCGGGGGATGGGCTCGCTGGGGGCCATGCAGTCCCGCGGCAAGAACACCTCCTACTCCAAGGACCGCTACTTCCAGGCCGACGTCGCCAGCGACGAGAAGCTCATCCCCGAGGGCATCGAGGGCCAGGTCCCGTACCGCGGCCCGCTCTCGGCCGTGGTCCACCAGCTCGACGGCGGCCTGCGCCAGACGATGTTCTACGTGGGCGCCCACACCGTCCAGGAGCTCAAGCACCAGGGCCGGTTCGTGCGGATCACGCCGGCCGGGCTCAAGGAGTCCCACCCGCACGACATCACGATGACCGTCGAGGCACCCAACTACCAGCGCTGAGCGACCGTCCGCAGCACCGTTCGGAAAGGACACCATGAGCTACGACATCGAGATCGGCCGCTCCAAACGCGCCCGCCGCACCTTCTCCCTGGACGAGATCGCCCTCGTCCCCTCCCGCCGCACCCGCGACCCCCGGGACGTGTCCACGGACTGGCAGATCGACGCCTACCGGTTCTCCATCCCGTTCCTGGGCGCCCCGATGGACTCGGCGACGTCCCCGGAGACGGCCATCGCCCTCGGCCGCGCCGGGGGACTGGGCGTGCTGGACCTCGAGGGGCTGTGGACCCGCTACGAGGACCCGCAGCCGGTGCTCGACGAGATCGCGGCGCTCTCCGGCGAGGACGCCCCGGCGTCCACGCGCCGGATGCAGGAGCTCTACGAGGCGCCCGTCCAGCCGGAGCTGATCACGGCCCGGCTGGCGCAGATCCGCGAGGCGGGCGTCATCGTCGCGGGGTCCCTGACGCCGCAGCGCACGGTGGAGCACTACCGCACCGTCCTGGACGCCGGCGTGGACGTCTTCGTGATCCGCGGGACCACGGTCTCCGCGGAGCACGTCTCCCGCAACCAGGAGCCGCTGGACCTCAAGAAGTTCATCTACGACCTCGACGTCCCGGTCATCGTGGGCGGCGCCGCGGGCTACACGCCGGCGCTGCACCTCATGCGCACGGGCGCGGCCGGCGTGCTCGTGGGCTTCGGCGGCGGCGCGTCCATGCGCATCCAGAACACCCTGGGGATCCACGCGGCCATGGCCACGGCGATCTCCGACGTCGCGGCCGCCCGCCGGGACTACCTCGACGAGTCCGGCGGGCGCTACGTCCACGTCATCGCCGACGGCGGCGTGGGGGTCTCCGGGGACATCGTGAAGGCGCTCGCCATGGGCGCGGACGCCGTGATGCTCGGCACCGCGCTGGCCCGCACGGAGGAGGCGCCCGGGCAGGGCTGGCACTGGGGCGCGGAGGCCCACCACGGGCAGCTGCCGCGCGGGCTCCGCACCCGCGTGGGCACCGTGGGCCCCCTCGAGGAGGTGCTCTTCGGGCCGTCCCGCCACGTGGACGGCACCTCCAACCTCGTGGGCGCGCTGCGCCGCTCGATGGCCACCACCGGGTACCTGGAGCTCAAGGAGTTCCAGCGCGCCGAGGTGGTCATCCGCGGCTGACCCGCGACCGCCCCGCGGGGCCCGTGCCGAGCCCTGCAGGGCCCGTGCCGCGCCCCGCCGGCCCGGCACGGGCCCTCGCCGCAACTGGCGAACGCCCAGGAAGGCGCACTAGCCTTGACGGGTGCTCACGACCGCCCTGCGCCCCCGCTCGATCCTCGCCCTGATCGTGAGCCTCGGGCTGGCCGTGGGCTTCGTGCTGCTGAGCCAGTGGCAGCTGGAGTCCAGCGAGCAGTCCCGCACGGTCGCGGACCCCGCGAAGGACGTGGCCGTCCCGCTCACCGAGGCCGTCGAGGCCGGCGCCCCCGTGACCGCCGCGCAGGCCGACCAGCTCGTCACCGTCACCGGCGACTACCGGGACGGGTCCACCGTCCTGGTCCCGGGCCGGCTGCAGGACGGGACGGAGGGCTGGTGGGCCGTCGCCGCCCTCGACGTCCCGGACACCGGGCAGCTGTGGCCGGACGCCGGCGGGGAGCTCACCCTCGCGGTGGCCCGCGGCTGGACCGCCGACCCCGCCACCGTGCCGGAGGAGCCGGCGGGCGCCGTCGACGTCGTCGGCCGGTATCTGCCCGCCGAGGGCCCGGTGCCCGGCGCGGACCTGCCCGCGGGGCAGGTGGGCACGGTGTCCCCGGCGCAGCTCACCAACCGCTGGGACGCCCCGCTGTGGTCCGGGTACCTGGCCGCCTTCGCCGAGAACCCCGCGTCCGCGCCGTTCCAGCTCGCCGGGGACGGGACCCTCGCCCCGGACGCCGCGCTGCTGGACCCGGGGCTGTCCCGGCTCGACATCGACCAGCAGCCCACGGACGAGTCCGTGAACCTGCTCAACCTCTTCTACGCGGTCGAGTGGGTGGTCTTCGCCGGGTTCGCCCTCTACATCTGGTGGCGGTTCGTGCGCGACGAGTGGCAGCGCGAGCAGAACCCCGAGGAGTACTTCTACTTCGAGGGCGACTACTACTACGACGAGGCGGCCGGGCGCTACTACTACTACGACCCCGAGGCGGGGGAGTACTACTGGTTCGACGACCAGCCCGGCGCCCGGGCGGGCGAGCCCAGCACCCACGACAGGACCCAGGACAGGACCGGAGCCCACCATGACTGAACCCACGCAGCCGACCCCCGCCCCGAAGGACCGCACCGACGGGGTGCGGGTCTCCCTCCCGCCGGACGCCCGCCCCGCCGAGGCGGCCTCCCCGGGCCGCGTCCCGCGCCGGGCGGCCGCCCTGCAGCCGCGCCGCCGCTTCGGGGGCACCGAGGCCCAGATCCGCGGGGCCCTGGGCTTCTACATGGTCTGCGCGTGGATCTCCGGGACCTTCCTGCTGCTGCTCGTGGCCGAGATGATCACCCGCTACGGGCTGGGCTACGACCTCGTCGCGGGCGGCACCGACCGGGCCACGGGGGAGACCGTGGCCCTCGGCTGGCAGGACCTCCAGCTCGAGAACCTCGCGGGCGGGGTCAACATCTCCACGTGGATCCTCATCGTGCACGGCTGGTTCTACGTGGTCTACCTCATCTCCTGCTTCCGGATCTGGACGCTCATGCGCTGGCCCTTCCCGCAGCTCGTGGTGATGGCCCTGGGCGGCGTGGTGCCGTTCCTGTCCTTCGTGGTGGAGCGCAAGATCCACGCCTCCACCACCGCCGAGCTGCGCGCCAACCCGAAGGCCGCGAAGCGGTACTGAGCCCTCCCCGCGCCTGGCCTAGGATGGAGGGCGTGACCGAAACAGCTGAGACCCGCACCGATCTGGAGCAGCGCCCGGTCCTGGTGGTCGACTACGGCGCGCAGTACGCGCAGCTGATCGCCCGCCGGGTCCGCGAGGCCAGTGTCTATTCCGAGATCGTCCCCCACACCTGGTCGACCGAGCAGATCCTCGCCAAGAACCCGGCGGCGATCATCCTCTCGGGCGGCCCCTCCTCCGTCTACGCCGAGGACGCGCCGCAGCAGGACGCGGCGCTCTTCGAGGCCGGGGTGCCCGTCCTGGGCATCTGCTACGGCTTCCAGGCCATGGCGCAGGCCCTCGGCGGGACCGTCGCGCACACCGGCGCCCGCGAGTACGGGGCCACCACCGCCACCGCCGTCGGCGGTCCCACGGCCTCCATCCTGGAGGGCTCCCCGGGCACCCAGACCGTGTGGATGAGCCACGGCGACTCGGTCGTCGAGGCCCCCGCCGGCTTCGAGGTGCTCGCCTCCACGGAGACCACCCCGGTGGCCGCGTTCGCCGACGACGCCCGCCGGCTCTACGGCGTGCAGTGGCACCCGGAGGTCAAGCACTCCGTGCACGGGCAGCAGGTGCTCGAGCACTTCCTCTTCGACGGCGCCCGGGTCGAACCCACCTGGTCGACCGGCAACATCATCGAGGAGCACGTCCAGCGGATCCGCGCGCAGGTCGGCTCCGCGTCCGTGATCTGCGGTCTCTCCGGCGGCGTGGACTCCGCCGTCGCCGCCGCCCTGGTCCAGCGGGCCGTGGGCGACCAGCTCACCTGCGTGTTCGTGGACCACGGGCTGCTGCGCGAGGGCGAGGCCGAGCAGGTCGAGCAGGACTTCGTGGCCGCGACCGGCGTCAACCTCTACGTGGCCGAGGAGAAGGAGCGCTTCCTCACCGCGCTCGCCGGCGTCACCGACCCCGAGCAGAAGCGCAAGATCATCGGCCGGGAGTTCATCCGCTCCTTCGAGGCCGCCGCGGAGGAGGTCGCCAAGACCGCCGCCCAGGAGGGCGAGCCCGTGCGCTTCCTCGTCCAGGGCACCCTCTACCCCGACGTCGTGGAGTCCGGCGGCGGGGAGGGCGCCGCCAACATCAAGAGCCACCACAACGTGGGCGGGCTGCCCGAGGACCTGCAGTTCGAGCTCGTGGAGCCGCTGCGCACGCTGTTCAAGGACGAGGTCCGCGCCGTGGGGCGCGAGCTCGGCCTGCCCCACGAGATCGTGGGCCGCCAGCCGTTCCCCGGCCCCGGGCTGGGCATCCGCATCATCGGGGAGGTCACCGAGGCCAACCTCGCGGTCCTGCGCCGCGCCGACGCCATCGCCCGCGAGGAGCTGACCCGCGCCGGGCTCGACGACGAGGTGTGGCAGATGCCGGTCGTGCTCCTGGCGGACGTGCGCTCGGTGGGCGTGCAGGGCGACGGCCGCACGTACGGGCACCCCATCGTGCTGCGCCCGGTGTCCAGCGAGGACGCGATGACCGCCGACTGGTCGCGCCTGCCCTACGACCTGCTGGCCCGCGTCTCCAACCGCATCACCAACGAGGTCGAAGAGGTCAACCGGGTGGTCCTGGACGTCACGTCCAAGCCCCCGGGCACCATCGAGTGGGAGTAGGCCCGGGGGCGGGCCCAGGGCCCGCCCCGCACGGGCGGTACACGAGCAGCCGGGGTCGAGCGGTCCGCACGGACCGCTCGACCCGTGCGTGAGCGGTGCCCGGCCCCCGGGCCGAGGCGGAGGAGGAGAACCATGTCGATCGGAGCCGACCGCACCCCCCAGGAGTCGGACACCTCCCGGGCGCAGCCCCCGCGCGTCTCGCTGCAGCCCTGGACCCGCCAGATGGACGCCTACACCGGCCCGGACACGCTGCTGGACTTCAACCAGGTCGACAACGTCTGCATCGACCTCACCGAGGCGAACTCCTCGGGGCAGGCCCAGCTGCTCATGGGCCGCCCCACCCGCCTGTCCACGATCGTGCACGACCCCGAGGCCTACGGGCACGCCGTGCGCGCGGCCCGGTCCCTGCGCACCAAGACCCACGAGCTGTCGGTCAACCACGGGCTGGACGCCGCGTACCTCGCCGCCGGCACCGCGTCCTGGCTCGCCCGGCCCCGGGGCTCCGACCCGACCGGCGCCGGACAGCGCCGCTGGATCGCCCCCGTCCTGCTCGCGCCCCTCGCCCTGAAGCCGCGCCCGGACCTCGACGACTTCGAGCTCCAGCTCGTCGGTCCCGCCCGGCTCAACCCCGCCATGGTCCGCCGGCTGGCCGCGGACCACGGCGTGGACCTGACCTCCGGCGAGCTCGCCCGCCTCGCCTACGGCACCCGCCGGCTCGACCCGGCCCCCGCCCTCGAGACCCTGCGCACCCTCGCCGGGGCGGTGCCCGGGATGCACGTCGAGCACAAGCTGCTCGTCTCCACGTTCGCCGATCTGCACGACCGGCCCGCCGACCTGTCGGTCGTGGCCCGCACCGCGGTGGTCCGGGACCTCGCCCGGCTCAAGGACTCCGCGGTCGGACGGATCCCCCAGGTCGAGGAGATCACGGACGACGCGCCCCCGCTCGACCAGCGCCACCCCGCCGACGAGCTCCTCCTGCTCGACGCCGACGGCCCCCAGCAGGAGGTCCTCGACCTCGCCGCCCAGGGCCACTCCTTCGTGGTGACCGCGGCCCCCGGCACCGGACAGCTCGACACCGCCGTCAACACGGTGGGCACCCTCGTGGCCGCCGGCCGCACCGTCCTGGTCCTGGGCGAGCGGCGCACCACGCTCGCCGCGTTCGGGCGGCGGATGGACGGGCTGGGCCTGGGCACCGCCGTCCTGCCGCTGTCCTCCCAGCTCAGCGACGCCGACGTGGCCCAGCAGCTCGTCCGGGCGGTGGCCCGCAACGAGCGCGCCGAGCGCCCGGACCTCGCCGAGCTGCACGAGACGCTGCGCACCAGCCGGGACCAGCTCGCCGAGCACGTGCGGTCCCTGCACACCGTGCGGCCCCGGTGGTCCGTCTCCCCGTACCGGGCCGTGCAGGCGCTCGCCGAGCTGACCTCCCGCCGGCCGGCGCCCGCCACGGCCGTGCGGTTCCCGCGCTCCGTGCTCGACGCCGTCACGGAGCGCGGCGACGCCGTCGCCCGGCTCGAGCGCGCCGCCGAGCTCGGGGCCTTCGACGCCGGGACCCTGGCCGGGCCCTGGACCGGGGCGCGCCTGGTCAACGAGGACGAGGCCCGGCAGGCGCACCGGCTGGCCCAGTCCCTCCTCCTGGAGCTCACCACCCTCGAGACCGGGATGCGGCACGTCCTGGCCACCAGCGGGCTGCGCGGCGGCACGACCGTGCCCGAGTGGGGCCGGCAGCTGCGGCTGCTGCAGGAGGTCCAGGACTCCCTGACCCGCTTCACGCCCGACATCTACGACCGGCCCGTGACGGACCTGGTCGCCGCGACCGCCGGGTCCGGCTGGCGGCGGGAGCACGGCATCGAGATGACCGGGCTGCAGCGCTCACGGCTGCGCAAGGCCGCGAAGGAGTACATCCGGCACGGGGTGCACCTCTCGGACCTGCACGCCGCCCTGCTGCGCGTGCAGTCGGAGCGGGAGCGGTGGCGGGAGTGGGCCACCTCGTCCACGCACCCGGTCGTCTCCGAGCGGGTCGAGGAGCTCGCGGCCGTGCAGGCCCGCTTCGTGGAGGACCTCGAGGGCCTGGCCATCGCCCTCGAGGGATCGTCCACCGGCGCCGACCTCCTGGGGCTGCCGATCGACCGGCTGCGCGAGACCCTGGACGGGCTCATCAACGACGAGGAGAACCTCGCCGTGCTGCCCGAGCGCACCGTCCTGCTCGACGAGCTGCGCGGCCAGGGCCTCGGCGAGCTCGTGGACGACCTCGTCCGGCGCACCGTGCCCCGCGCGGAGGTCCCCGGGGAGTTCGACCTCGCGTGGTGGCAGTCCACGCTCGAGGCCATGATCACCGGCGACGACTTCCTGGCGATGCCGGAGGGGCACACCCTGCGCAAGGTCGAGTCCGTGTTCCGCCGCGCCGACGCGGCGCACGTGGCCTCCGGGGCCGGCCGGCTCCTCTGGGAACTCGCCGACCGCTGGCAGCGCACCGTCCGGCGCTCCCCGCGCGCGGCGGCAGCCCTGCGCCGCATGCTCCGGGCCGGGGCCGCCCCGCTCGAGGAGGTCAGCGCCTCGGCGGGCGAGCTGATCGGCTCGCTGGTGCCCGTCTGGACGGCCAGCCCCCTGGTGCTCTCCGCGGCGCTGCCCGAGGACCACGACTTCGACGCCGTGGTGGTGCTGGACGCCGAGAGCTCCCCGCTCGCGGCGGTGCTGCCGGCGCTGACCCGGTGCCGGCAGGTCATCGCGTTCGGGGACCCGCACCTGGGCCGCCCGCAGCCGTTCACGGTGGCGCCCACCGCGGTCCCCGCCCCGGGCGCCCAGCCGGTGGTCGAGGTGGACAGCGCCTTCGACGCCCTCTCCCGCGTGGTGCCGGAGCGGACGCTGCGGACCGTGTACCGGTCCATGGACGAGCAGGTCTTCCGCCACCTCAACGAGCAGTTCTACGGCGGGCGCCTGAGCAGGCTCCCGCACGGTGAGTCCGTCACCGGGGCCACCCCCGTCCTCGACGTCGAGTACGTCCCGGACGGCGTGGGCGCCCTGACCGCCGGGATCGAGGGCATCCAGGCGCCCGCCGCCGAGGTGCGGCGCGTCGTGGAGCTCGTCTTCGAGCACGCCGCGCGCCACCCGCGCCGGTCCCTGGCCGTGGTCACGGCCAGCGCGGTGCACGCCGCGCGGATCGCGCAGTCCGTCCGGCAGCGGATGCGCGAGGAGCCCGCCGCCGCGGCCTTCTTCGCCCCGGGCCCCGAGTCCTTCCGGGTGGTCGACCTGCACCGGGCGGCGGGCATCGTGCGGGACACCGTCATCTTCTCGCTGGGCTTCGGCAAGACGGCCAACGGGCGCACCGTGCCGTACCTCGGGGCGCTGTCGGAGCGGCACGGCCGCCAGCACTTCGTGCTCGGCATGACCCGGGCCCGACACAGCACCCGCATCGTGACCTCCCTGCACCCGGGGGAGATGGAGGGCAAGGGCCTCCAGCACGGCGCGCGCGACTTCGCCCGTGTGCTCGCCGCGCACCTCGGCGGCCCGCCGCCGGGGGAGGAGAAGGCCCGGGACACCCACGACGACGCCCTGGTGGTCGACCTCGCCCGCCGGCTGGTGGAGCGCGGGGCCTCGGTGCGGCTGGACTACGCGGGCGTCCTCGACCTGGTCGCCTGGGCCTGCACGGAGTCGCTGTCCGCGGGGGCCGTGGTCCCGGGCCGCGCCCGTGCCGAGGACCGGCCGCTGCGGATCCCTGTGGCCGGGCAGTCCGACGGCTCGCCGGAGAACGCCGCCCTGTCCGTGCGGGAGCGCTCGCGGCTGCGGCCCCAGCAGCTCGAGCGCACCGGCTGGAACTACCTCACGCTGTGGACCATCGAGGTCTTCACCGACCCGGACACCGTCGCCGAGCTGATCCGGCGCTATCTCGGCCTGCCCGCCGCCCCGCAGCGGGGTGACCGTGCCGGCTGAGCCGGGCCCGGCGCCCGGCGGGGCCCCCGGGCCCGCCGAGCCGGACCGCGCCCCCGGGCGGGACGTGCCAGCCGCCCCGCGTCCCCGCCGGCGCGGGCCGCGGCGTGCCACCGGGGGCACGTTCACCGACGGCACGTCCACCGGGGCGGAGCCGCGCCTGCCCGGCCTGGACGGGCGGGCGCCCGGGACGGACGAGGACCGGGCGGACGAGGCCTCCGATCGGGCCCACGAGGACTGGCTCAGGGCCCAGCGGCCTCCGCACTGGGACTGACCGGCGCCGGGACGAGGACCACGGTGGTGCGCCCGGTGCCGCCCGCGCCCGCGAGCTGCGCGGCGCCTTCGTGCGGGGCTCCCACCACCAGCAGTCCCTCCTCCTCCTCGGAGGCGCCGGGCCCGGCGAGCAGACCGCCGTCCCCGCCGGGGCCCGCGGAGGAGACCCACAGCACGGGCAGGCCCCGGCCCAGGACCTGACGCCCGTCCGGCGCGGCGCCGTCGGGCAGGTGGACGACGTCCACGTGGTCGCCCGCGCGCACGTGCCGCAGCACACCGGGGTCGTCGATGCGCAGCGTCACCGCCGTGACGCCCCCGCCCTGTCCCGTCAGCAGGCCCGGGCCCACGAGCGCGGTCTCCGTCAGCGGCTGCCCGGGGCCCGCGGCGCCCGCCAGGACGCGCCCGGACAGCTCCGCGGGGTCGGCCACGGCGCCCTCCGGCGCCAGCCCGTGGGGATAGGCGGCCACCGCGAGCCGTTCCGGGGTGACCACCGTGCCCGCGGGCAGCGCCTCGGCGGCGGTGACCACCGGCACCGTCCTGGTCTGGGGCGGGCCGAGCCGCAGGACCACCAGGGCCGCCGCGAGCCCGAGGAGCAGCGCGGCCACCAGCCGGCGGCGCCGGGACAGCGCCGAGCGCAGGTGCAGGGACAGCGGGTAGCGGCGTCGGACGGTCCGGGGTAGGCGGCTCATGCCGGGCACGCTACGGGGCGGGTGCCCGGGAGCCCGCCGTTCCGGGGCCGCCTGGGGAGGGGCGGGCAGCGCCGCCCGGGAGGAGCCTCCCGTGCAGTGCGGACGCCGGGGCGGCGTCCGGGGACCGGCTCAGTCGGAGGACCCGCCCGCGGTCGCGGAGGCGGACGAGGAGGACGCGCCCGCGCCGGCGGTCGCCGGGGTCGCGGTCTTCGCCGGGGCCGCCGCCGGCTCGGCGGTGGAGGGCGCGGAGGACGTGGAGGCGCCCGAGTCCGCGCCGCCGGAGCGCGAGTCGTTGCGGTAGAAGCCGGAGCCCTTGAACACCACGCCCACCGTGTTGAACTTCTTGCGCAGGCCCCCGTCGCACTCCGGGCAGACGGTCAGGGCGTCCTCGCTGAACGACTGGCGGATGTCGAACGCGTGGCCGCAGTCCTTGCAGGCGTAGGCGTAGACGGGCATGGGTCCTCCTGGGAAGGGTCGACGAGCGCGCTCGCTGGCACTCGAAGGGGTCGACTGCCGATTCTACCGTGTTCCCCGCGCCGGACCGGCGGGCCCCTCCAGCCGCACGGTCCCGTTCTCCGTGAGGGCCAGCGGCACGGGGGCGTCGAGCTCCTCGACCGGCACGGACCCGGCTGGGAGGACCTCGTCGGCGAAGACGCACACCACGGTGCGCAGCTCCGGGTGCGCCGTGCGCGGCAGCGTGGCGAGGAAGCGGTCGTAGTAGCCGCCGCCGAAGCCCAGCCGCGCGCCGCCGGGCGCCACGGCGAGCGCGGGCACCAGCAGCAGACCCACCGCGTGCATCACCTCCGCGCCGTGGCGGGCGCCCACGGGCTCGCGCAGTCCGCCCGCGCCGCCGGACCGCTCGGGGGTGTCCGGCGTCCACCGCGCCCACGAGAGCCGGCGCCCGGGCTCGCACACGGGCACCCAGATCCGGTGGCCGCGGTGGTGGGCCGTGACGAGGGCGGGCTCGAGGGGCGGCTCCGTGGCCAGCGGCAGGTACGCGGCGACGTCGAGGTGCGGGCGGTCGGCCAGCAGCTCCGCCAGGTGCCGGTCGAAGGCCACGGCGGCGTGCTCGCGAGCGGCCCGGGAGCGCCGCGCGCGGGCCGCCACCAGCTGCCGGCGCAACCGGGCCTTGGCCTCGGCGGGACCGCGCGGGTCGGTCATCGTCGTGTCCGCTCCTCGTCCGACGCTCGGCCCGGGAGGCGCCCGGACGCACCGGCCCTGCCGGGCCGGTGGTGCGAGGCTAGCCGCGCACCACCGCGGCGGGCAAGCGTGCCCGGGCGGGAATCCGCTGGTGGGAGCCCCCGATCCGTTAGCCTGAGCGCATGAGTGGAAACAGCAACCCCCGGACGGTCCGGAAGGCCGTCATTCCGGCCGCCGGGCTCGGCACCCGGTTCCTCCCCGCGACGAAGGCCATGCCCAAGGAGATGCTGCCGGTCGTGGACCGGCCGGCCATCCAGTACGTGGTCCAGGAGGCGGTCGACGCCGGCCTCCAGGACGTCCTCATGATCACCGGGCGCTCGAAGCGGGCGCTGGAGGACCACTTCGACCGGGTGCCGGCCCTGGAGCACCAGCTCGAGGAGTCGGGCAAGACCGATCTGCTGCGGGCGGTCGAGCACGCCTCCGAGCTCGGCGAGATCCACTACCTGCGCCAGGCGGACCCCAAGGGACTGGGGCACGCGGTGCTGCGGGCGAAGATCCACATCGGTGACGAGCCCTTCGCGGTGCTGCTGGGCGACGACCTGATCGACGCCCGGGACGAGCTGCTCACCGAGATGATCGCGGTGCAGGAGCGCACCGGCGGCTCCGTGGTCGCGCTGATGGAGGTCCCGGCCGAGCAGATCAGCGCCTACGGCTGCGCCGACGTCACTGCGGTGGAGGGGGAGGACTACGTGCGGATCAACGGGCTGGTGGAGAAGCCGGCCCCGGAGGACGCTCCCTCCAACCTGGCCGTGATCGGGCGCTACGTGCTGGTGCCGGAGGTGTTCGAGGTGCTGGAGAACACCGCCCCCGGGCGCGGCAACGAGATCCAGCTCACCGACGCGCTGCAGACCCTCGCCCAGCGCGAGGGCGAGGGCGGCGGGGTGTACGGGGTGGTCTTCAAGGGCCGTCGCTACGACACCGGCGACAAGCTCAGCTATCTCAAGGCCAACATCATCCTGGCCTCGGAGCGCGAGGACCTCGGGCCCGAGCTGTGCGAGTGGCTCAGGGAGTACACCCGGACCCTGCCGGTCGGCTGAGAGACTGCGCTCCCGTGGCCGGACAGTTCCGGTGGCCCGTCACCGTCTCCTGGGGGGACCTCCGGCTGCGTCCGCTGGCCCGGGGGGACCGCCGGGAGTGGGACGTCGTGCGCGCCCGCAACCGGGACTGGCTCGACCCGTGGGAGGCCACGAACCCCGCACCCGGCGGGGCCCCGCCCACGTTCGGGCAGTTCGTGCGCACCCTCGACCAGCAGGCCCGGCAGGGCACGGCCCTGCCCTTCCTCATCACGGAGCGGGTCCCGGGGACGGAGCGGTTCGGTCTCGTCGGCCAGCTGACCGTCTCCGGGATCTCGTGGGGGTCGTTCCTGTCCGCGACCCTGGGGTACTGGGTGGACCGGGACCAGGCGGGACGCGGCGTGGCCCCCATGGCGGTGGCCATGGCCACCGACTACTGCTTCCAGGGCCTCGGGCTGCACCGGATCGAGATCAACATCCGGCCGGAGAACACCAAGTCCCTGCGGGTGGTGGAGAAGCTCGGGTTCCGCGACGAGGGGCTGCGCAAGGACTTCCTGCACATCGACGGGCGCTGGACGGACCACCGCAGCTTCGCGCTCACCGCGCCGGAGGCGCCCGAGGGGCTCGTCCGCCGGTTCACGGGATCGGACCGCCCCGCCGTGTGGCAGTGACCCGGCCGGGCGTGTCCACAGGGATACCCACAGGCACGCCCCAGCGGTAGTAGGCTGTTCCTCACGGCCCGAGCCCGGGCCCCGGACACGCCGGCGCAGCGCGCCGGCGTCTCCCGTCCGCTCGATCCGGCGACCACGAAGGCAGGACCGCGACCATGATCTGGGTGAGCAGCTCGGCCGTGCTGGCCGTGGTGTGCGCGCTGTCGCTGTTCTGGGTCGTGCCGCGACTGCAGCGCCGCCGGGAGCTCCCCGTCGAGGCGCCGGCCGTGACGGCCGGCCCCGACGGTCTCCCCGCGCCGATCGAGCAGCCCCCACCCGCGTCCCGCCGACGAAGGAACATCATGGCGACCACCGACACCGTCCCCCGGCCCGCCGACGGCGACCCCGGACGCACCGGCAGAGGGCACCTGCGCATCAGGCGGGACCGCGCCGTGATCCTCCTCGCCGGGTGCGCCGCCCTCCTGGCCGCACTCGTCGCCGCCGTGGTCGCACCGTTCTCCGCCGCGGTGAGCTGGCCGTGGCCCGTCTTCCTGCTGCTGCTCGGCATCGGCTCCGTCCTGTCGCTGCGCTACCTGGCCGTCCAGGACCGGGCCGCCCGCCGTGCGTCGCGCCCCGCGGTCCGGGCGCCGGAGGCGGAGGCGGAGCCGCACGCCCCTCGCGAGGACGTCGCCCTGTTCGACAACGAGCACGCCGTGGCGGAGGAGGTCCGCGAGCAGTCGCGCCGGACGGCCGAGGACCTCGACCTGCCCACCCCCGAGGAGCAGCCCCGGATGCCCGCACCCGCCGCCTTCACGGTCGAGGAGCTGCGGGCCGAGGCGCTCCGCGTGGCCCGAGAGTCCGCACCGGCCGCCGCGGCCCGGACGTGGGAGCCGGTGCCCGTGCCGCGTCCGACCTACGCCGAGGCCCCCGTGGTCCAGCGCCCGGAGCCGGAGCCGCTGCCGGTGCCGGAGCAGCCCGCCGCCCGCTCCGCGAGCCTGAAGGACGCCGTGCGCACGGGCGAGGAGCAGGGTCGCGCCGCCCTCGACCTCGACGACGTCCTCAAGCGCCGCCGCGCCTGAGCGCACGCACCAGCCGGCCCGGTCGACTGGGCCGCACGCACCGCCGCACGCCCCACCGGGGTGCGCGGCGGTTCGCGTTCCCGGGCCCGTGCACGGCCCCCGGTATCATCGCCGCAACGGCCGGCCGCCGGTTCCGGCGGCCGGTGGCCCCGACCAGGAGGACACCCATGACCGCCGTCGCCCACCGCGAGGTCGAGCGCAAGTACGAGTTCCCGGAGGGCGCCGAGGCCCGGGTGGACTGGAGCACGCTGGAGGGGTGCACCGTCTCGGCGGAGCCCGTGGAGCACCGCATGGAGGCCGTCTACCACGACACCGAGGACATGGCCCTGGGGCGGCGCCTGGTCGCGCTGCGCCGCCGCCGGGGCGGGGCCGACGACGGGTGGCACGTGAAGTTCCAGGGCGCGGACGGACGCCACGAGCTGCAGGTGCCGCTGCTGCGCACCCCGGACCGGATGCCCGCGTCCGTGCGGAACCTCCTCGCCGGGCTGACCGGGGGACAGGAGCTGCGGCCGGTGGCGACCCTCCGCACCGTCCGGCAGGTGCACCGGATCAGCGACAGCACGGGGGCGGCGGTCGCGGAGCTCGCCGTGGACGTCGTGGACGCCGTCGACGAGCGCACGGGAACGGCGCGGTCCTGGTCGGAGTGGGAGGTCGAGCTCCTCGACGGCACGGTGCCCGAGGAGCGCCAGGAGCAGATCTTCGCCGCGGTCGAGGCCGTGGTCTTCGCGGCCGGCGGGAAGCCGTCCACCTCCCGGGCGAAGATCGCCCGTGCGCTCGGCGAGGACGACGACGCCGCGGCGGGGCCCGGCCGGGAGCAGGACGAGAAGCAGCCGGAGGGCAAGAGCGGGAAGAAGGCCGGGAGCGGCACGAAGAACAAGAAGAACAAGAACAAGAACAAGGCGGGAAAGAAGGGGAAGCCGGCGGGCGGGCCGGACGTGCTGCGCGCGGTGCTCGGGGAGCTCGCCGAACAGCTGGTGCTCTGGGACTTCAGGGTCCGCCTCGACGTCCCGGACGCGGTGCACCAGATGCGCGTGACGTCCCGTTCCCTGCGCAGCGTGCTCAGGGCGGCCGAGCCGTTCTTCGACGGCGCGGCTGCGGAGGAGCTGGACGCCCGGCTGCGGGAGCTCGCCCGGACGCTGTCCGCGGCGCGGGACGCCGAGGTCACGGCGGAGCTGCTGGCCGGGCGCGTGGAGGCGCTCGAGGGGCGGGTGGGGCCGGCCGCGGCCGAGAGCCTGCGGCAGCGGGCCGAGGAGCAGGCACGGACGGCGGCCGCGAAGGTGGGCCGGCACGTCACGGGCCGGGAGCACCTGCGGCTCCTGGCGGACGTCCAGGACTTTGCCGCCCGTCCGCCGCTGACCGAGGAGTGCACCCGGCTCTCGGGGCGTGAGGTCGCCGACGCAGTGGTGCACCGGGCCCTGCGGAAGGTGGTGCGCGTGGCCGAGGCGGAGCTGGCCGGCGGCCCGGGCGGCGAGGGGCAGCTGGAGCACCTGCACGACGTCCGCAAGGCCGTCAAGCGCGTGCGCTACGTCGACGCCGTCCTCGGCCGGACCGGGCACCGGCCGGGCAAGCAGCTGCGGCGCGCGGCCCGGGACGCGGAGGGCTACCAGGACGAGCTGGGCCGGATCATGGACGCCGCGGTGGTGGAGCGGTGGCTCGCGGGCACGGCGGCCGCCCTCGGGCGCTCCGGTGCGGACCGCTACGCCGTAGGCGCGCTGCACGGCGCCGAGGTCCTCCGCCTGCGGGCCGGGACCGACGGCGGGACGGACGTGGTGGGGGTGCTCCTGTCCCAGCTGCGGGAGGACCTCGCCTGAGAGGTGCTCCGGACGCGACCGCGCGGACGCCTCCCGAGAGGCTCGGCCCGAGAGCGCCTCGATCCGCCGGAGCCCTGACGGAGCCGTCTCGGCCCCGTCAGCACCCGGGGCAGCGGGCGGCCGGGGCGGGCCGACCCCGTCGGGGATCTCCCTGGTGATGTCCCGCCGCGGACCGCTGACGGCCGGCACCGCGGTGGCCTCCGCCGTCGCCGTCGGGGCCGTTCCGACGACGGCTGCCGCCGCTCCCGACACCAACGGCGTCATCTACGGGGTCGAGGGCGACAAGGACCTCCTGTGGTACCGCCACGAGGGACGCGGCGACGGCACGGCCCGCTGGGCCAACATCGGCCGCGGGCGCAAGGTCGGCAACGGGTGGAACTTCGAGCACGTCCTCTACGGGAACCAGCGAGCGGCTCCCGGTCCTCCGGCGCAGTGCGGGCGCGGTCCCGGGGGACCGGGGGACCGGGGGGACGTCTCGGCGGATCCAAGGGCCCGCCGCGACGGCCCGCACGACGACGGGCCGCGCACGACGAAGGCCCCCGTCCGGCGTTGTGCCGAGCGGGGGCCTTCGTCTCCGGTGGAGCTAAGGGGAATCGAACCCCTGACCTTTTCATTGCGAACGAAACGCTCTACCAACTGAGCTATAGCCCCGGAGCAACCGTTCCATCGTATACATCCCGCGCCGGTTTCGCATCTCGGGCGCCCGGCGCGTCCGGTGCGGTCCCCGCCGGTGGTCGGGGAGCAGGGCCGGCAGTGGGTAGATTGACCGGCATGGACGACGCGCCCGGACCCCACGACCCCGCAGCCGACGAGGCCGGCGAGACGGCAGACCTGGCGGTCGCCTTCGTCCCCGGCGTGATGCCCGGCAAGTGGTTCTTCCGGTGGCGGGACCGCAACCCCGGCCGCGTCCTCGCCGAGCGCCCGCTCGAGACGGACGCGTGGCAGGAGGAGCTGGGCGCGGGGCGCGCCCACGCGTGCTTCGTGCGGCTGCCCGCGCACCCGCGCCCCGGGGTCGACGACCTCGCCGCGCTGCGCGAGGAGTACCGGGCGGTGGAGCTCTACGCGGAGCAGCAGGTCGTGGTGCTGCCCCGGGACCACGAGCTGACCCTGCTCGACGAGGTGCCGGTCGCGGAGCTCGTGGACGAGGTGCTGCTGCAGGAGCCGGCGACCCTCCCCGAGCGCCACCGGCTGCGCTCCCCGGAGGCGGTCGCCGCGGACGCGCCGCTGCCCCCGATGCGCCACGCCCGGGACGCCGTCGAGCTCGTCGCCGCGGGCCTGGGGCTGGTCGTCGTGCCCATGTCGCTCGCCCGGCTGCACCACCGCAAGGACCTCGTCCACCGCGTGGTGCCCGATGCCGCCACGGTGCCTGTGGCGCTGGTGTGGCCGCAGGACCTGCCGGAGGAGCAGGAGGAGCTCGTGCAGGACTTCGTGGGCGTCGTCCGCGGCAGGGGGCTCAACAGCTCCCGGGGCGCTGCCGCACCGGCGTCCCCGGCCGCGGAGGACCGGCCGGCCGCCAAGGCGGGACCGGCCCGGGCGCCGTCGTCGCGCCGTGGGGGACAGCCCCCGCAGGGGGCGCGGCGGGCGGGCGCGCCCCGGGGCGGGGCGCGGTCCGGTCGCGGCGGGCCCAAGGGCGGCCGCCGGTCCGGCGGCCGCGGCCGGCGCTGAGGTCGTCTACCGCTGGCCGGGGGACTGCTGCTCGACGGCCACCGTGTAGGACCACAGCTCCGAGGCGGTGCCCACGGGCCGGGGGCGCTCGCCCTCCCCGGCGGGGCCGCTGTGGGAGCGGGCGAAGTCCTTCGAGGACCGCCAGGCGTCGTAGGAGTCCTCGTCGGCCCACCGGGTGAGCACGAGCCACTGCGTGCGCCCGTCCGTGGGCCGCAGCAGCTCGAAGCCCTCGAAGCCCGCGACCCCGGCCATGGAGCCGCTGTGGGCGGCGAAGCGCCGGCCCAGCTCGTCGCCGGAGTCGGCCGGGACGGTGATGGCGTTGATCTTGACGATGCTCATGCGTCCGATCCTGGCACATCGCGCCGGACCGACCGGACCTGTCCCGTCTCCGGCGGACCGGGCGCCGCGACCCCGGCCTCGGCCTGCCG
Organism: Kocuria sp. CPCC 205258; assembly: GCF_040981005.1. NCBI lineage: Bacteria > Bacillati > Actinomycetota > Actinomycetes > Micrococcales > Micrococcaceae > Kocuria > Kocuria sp. CPCC 205258. The sequence goes on from NZ_JAVKPS010000011.1 coordinate 21,071, forward strand.
GATCACGGTCTGGTTCAGCAGGGGCACGTGCAGGCCCTCGCGGTCGAGCATCTTCTTGATCCGCAGCCGCAGCGCCCGGGCCACGTCCCACTGCTTGAGGGGGACCGTGCGGACCGCCACGCGCACGGTGACGGACTCCCCGGTCACGGCCTCCACGCCCCACACCTCCGGGTCCTCGGTGATGTACTCGCCGACCTTCGGGTCGTCCCGCAGCAGCCCCGCCTCGTGCAGGATCAGCTCCGTGACCAGCTCGATGTTCGTGTCGTAGGGCACCGGCAGGTCCAGCACGCAGCGGGCCCAGCCCTGGGACTGGTTGCCCACGCGCAGGATCTCCCCGTTGCGCACGTGCCACAGGGTGCCGTTGACGTCCCGCACCTGGGTCACGCGCAGCCCCACGGACTCCACGGTCCCGCTCGCCTCGCCGAGGTCGACGACGTCCCCGATGCCGAGCTGGTCCTCGGCGACCATGAAGATCCCGGACAGGTAGTCCTTCACCAGGGACTGCGCCCCGAAGCTCAGGGCCACGCCGGCGATGCCGGCGGAGGCCAGGACCGGGCCGATGTCGTAGTCGAGCTCCGAGATGATCATCACCAGGGCCACGGCCCAGATCACCACCGTTCCCACGGACGAGAGCACCGAGCCGATGGTGTGGGCGCGCTGGGACTGCCGCGCGCCGGCCAGGCCCGCGTCCTCGACCCAGCGCGGCCTGCCCCGCTCCATCCGGCGCACGATCCGCGACCGGGTGCCCTTCGCGATCCCCCCGGTGACCCGGCGGATCAGCAGCCGCACCACGGCGGCCAGGATCGAGGCGCCGAGCAGCACCAGCAGGATCCGCAGCGGCTTGTCGAGCCAGAACTCCCACACCGGGTCCAGGGCCGGCACGGGGGTGGACAGGAGGAGGGGGACGGGGAGGAGCATGGAGGAAGCGTAACGAACGACGTCCGCGACCCGTCAGCCGTCCAGCCGACCCGGAGGTGCGTCGGGCACAATGGTGGTCGCACCCGCCGGGCCCCCGCCCCGCCCCGCCCACCGCCGAGGACCCATGACTGCACCCAGCCCCGCCCCGACCGCCGCCCCCGACCTGACCGCCGCCCCGGACGCGGCCGTCCTGGCCGCCCGGATCACCGGGGCCCAGGACTCCGGCGCCGAGACGCTGGGCGGGGTCGCCGACTGGGCCGTCGGCGTCATGGAGGCCATCGGCGCCCCGGGCGCCGGTCTGCTCGTCGCGCTCGAGAACCTCTTCCCGCCGCTGCCGTCCGAGGTGATCCTCCCGCTGGCCGGGTTCACCGCGAGCCAGGGCAGCTTCTCGCTCGGCGGGGCGATCTTCTGGACGACCCTGGGCGCGCTGGTCGGCGCCGTGGCCCTCTACTGGATCGGCGCCGCGCTCGGCCGCCGCCGGCTGCGGGCGATCGTGGACCGGATGCCCCTGGTCGACCTGCACGACCTCGACCGCACCGAGGCGTGGTTCGAGCGGCACGGGAAGGCCGCCGTCTTCTTCGGGCGCATGATCCCCGTCTTCCGGTCGCTGATCTCGGTCCCCGCCGGCATCGAGCGGATGTCCTTCGGCGCGTTCGTCCTGCTCACCACGGCGGGCTCCCTGATCTGGAACACCATCTTCGTGCTCGCCGGGTTCTACCTGGGCGAGAACTGGCACGTCGCCGAGCAGTACGCCGGGATCTTCTCCCGGATCGTGGTCGTCACCGTGGCGGTCCTGATCGCGTGGTGGGTGCTCAAGCGGGTGCTCCGCAACCGCCGGGGCCTGTCCGACTCGGCCCGCCGCGAGCGCGGGCAGCTGTGACCGCGGCGGTCACAGCCACCGTTTGAACCGGAACACGACGTAGAGCACCACGCCCGTCACGAGCATCAGCCCCAGCGCCATGGGGTAGCCCCACACCCAGGACAGCTCGGGCATGAACCGGAAGTTCATCCCGTACACGGAGCCGATGATCGAGGGCGCGAACAGGATCGCCGCCCAGGAGGAGATCCGCTTCATCTGCTCGTTCTGCTCGATCGCGGCCTCGTTCTGCCGGGCGGCGAGCTGCGTGGAGTCCAGCATGAGGGCGTTGGTGAGGGATGACTGGAAGGACTCGACCTTGTTGTTGACGAAGATCAGGTGGTCCAGGACGTCCCGCAGGACGTGCTGGAGCTCCCGGGGCGAGCCGGCCCCGGCGAGCTCCTCGAGGAACTGCCGCAGCTCCAGCTCCAGCGGGGCGACCGCCCGGTGGAACGCGCTGACCTCCCGGGTGAGCTGGTAGATGCGCCGGGAGACGACGCCGTCCCCGGAGCCGGAGTACAGGGCGTCCGAGATCTCGTCGATGTCGTTCTCGAGCCCCTCGACCACCGGGTAGTAGTCGTCCACGGTCTGGTCGAGCACCGCGTAGAGCACGGCCTCCGCGCCGGTCACCAGCAGGGCGGGCTGCGACTCCACCCGGGCCCGGACCCGCCCGACCCGCCCGTGCTCGGACTGCCGGACGGTGATCACGAAGCCGGGCCCGGTGACGATGTGGATCTCCCCGAAGTCGACCGTCTCGGTGGCGTCCTGGTAGACGGCGGGGCGCAGCACCGTGAACAGGGTGCTCCCGTAGCGGTCGAGCTTGGGCCGCTGCTCGGCCTGCCGGATGTCCTCCACAGCGAGCTCGTGCAGGCCGAACTGCTCGGCCAGGGAGTCGAGCTCGTCCGCGGAGGGCCGGTACAGGCCGATCCAGACGAGGACGCAGTGCTCCCCGGCCTCGGTGCAGCGGGGGTCCTCGGTCCGGAGCCGGGCGAGCAGCCGGTAGGTCTCCTCGAGCGTGGCGGGGGACGCGATGCGCTGCCCGCCCCGGTAGACGGCGTTGTCGACGATGCTCACGCGCCCATTATCCCCGGGGGTTGATCCACCGGCCCGCCCGCCGCGCGCGCTGTCGGCGCCCCGCCCCGGGCGTTCCTAGAATGGGGGCATGAGTTTCCCCATGGACACCCGGGTGGGTGCCTACGCCGTGATCGTCCAGGACGGGGCGGTGCTGCTCAGCCACTGGAACCCGCGCCACCCCACGCTGCGGGGGGCGTGGAGCCTGCCCGGCGGCGGCATGGAGATCGGGGAGCAGCCCGCGCAGACCGCGCTGCGGGAGGTGCACGAGGAGACCGGCTTCACCGTGGAGCTCGACGAGCTGCTCGGCGTGCACAGCCGCCACATGGACGCCGGCGAGCGGCTGGACGGCCGGGACCGGCCCTTCCACGCCCTGCGCGTGATCTACCGCGCCCACATCACCGGCGGGACGCTCACGTCGGAGCGGGACGGCTCCTCCGACGAGGCCCGCTGGTTCCCCCTGGCGGCGCTGCCGCAGCTGCCCCTGGTCGGCCTCGTGCCCGTGGGCCTCGAGCTGGCCGGGCTCGTGGCCGCGGGACCGGGCGAGGGCCGGTGAGCCGCCGTCGCGCCGCCGCGGGCCTGCTCGCCGTCGCCGCGCTCACCGGGTGCGGGGGCGGGGCCCCGGAGCAGCCGCCGGCCACCGCGGCGTCCCCCGCCGCGGAGCCGGTCCGGATCGCGGCGGGACCCACCGGGCAGACGGCCGTGCTCGCCCACGTCTACGCCGGGCGGCTGCGGGAGGCCGGCTTCGACGCGAGCGTGGTCGACGCCGGGACCGAGCGCGCCGACTACCTCGAGGCCCTCGAGCGGGGGGAGGTGGAGGTCGCCGCGGACTACTCCGGCAACCTCTACCTGCACCTGCGCGGCCGGGCGCCGGTGGGCCCGGCCTCCGCGGCGCCCACGGACGGGGCGACGCCCACCCCCACGCCGTCCCCGGACGCCGAGGACGGCGGGCTCGCCGAGGACCTCTCCGAGCTGCTGGGACTGGGGGAAGAGCGCGCGGACGACGACGACGTGCTGGCCGGGGTGCAGGACGTGCTGCCCGAGGGGCTGCGGACCCTCGAGCCGGCCCCGGCGGAGAACACGGTGGCGGTCGTCGTGACCCGGCCGACCGCCGTGGAGCACGAGCTCACCGACCTGGAGGACCTGGGCCCGGTGTGCGACGAGCTGGCGCTGGGCACCGACCTCGACTTCGCGGGCCGCTCCTACGGCCCGGAGGGACTGGAGGACGCCTACGAGTGCGTGCCCGGCAGGTTCGTGCCGTTCGGCGACCAGGACGACCTCGTGGACGCGCTGCTCGAGGACCGGGTGCAGGCCGCGGCCCTGTTCACGGCCTCGCCCGCCATCGAGGACAACGCCCTCGTGGTCCTGGCCGACCCGCTCAACAACTTCGTCCCGCAGCGGGTGGTCCCCGTGGCGGCCGAGGACCTGCCGGACGCCGCCGCGGACGTCGTCGACGGGGTCTCCGCGCAGATCGGCACCGAGGACCTGGTGCTGATGACCCGGATGACCTCCGCCCGCGACCCGTACACGCCCGAGGAGGCCGCGCGGTACTGGCTCGAGGGCGGCGACGACACCTGATCGGCGCACCGACGGGTGCCCCGGACGGCGTGCACCCCGGGGGTAAGGTGTACCGCATGTCAGTGGTGAAGCAGTCCGACAAGCTCAAGAACGTCCTCTACGACATCCGCGGCCCCGTGCTGGAGCAGGCGGAGCACATGGAGGCGGAGGGCCACCGGATCCTCAAGCTCAACATCGGCAACCCCGCGCCGTTCGGCTTCGAGGCACCCGACGCGATCCTCGTGGACATGATCAAGAACCTGCCCAACGCGCAGGGCTACTCGGACTCCCGCGGCATCTACTCGGCCCGCACGGCCGTGGTGCAGTACTACCAGACGCGCGGGATCATGAACCTCGACACCGACGACGTCTACCTGGGCAACGGCGTCTCCGAGCTCATCACCATGACGCTGCAGGCGCTGTGCAACCCGGGCGACGAGATCCTCATCCCGTCCCCCGACTACCCGCTGTGGACGGCGTCGGTGGCCCTGTCCGGCGGCACCCCCGTGCACTACAAGTGTGACGAGGACAACGACTGGAACCCGGACCTCGAGGACCTGGCGGCGAAGATCACCCCCAACACCAAGGGCATCGTGATCATCAACCCGAACAACCCCACCGGCGCGGTGTACTCCCGCGAGGTGCTGCAGACCATCGTGGACCTCGCCGCGGAGCACGAGCTGATCCTGTTCTCGGACGAGATCTACGAGAAGATCACCTACGACGACGCCGAGATGATCAACACCGCGACCCTCACCGGTGAGGACGTGCTGTGCCTGACCTTCTCCGGGCTCTCCAAGGCCTACCGGGTGGCCGGGTACCGCGCCGGGTGGCTGGCGATCACCGGGCCCAACTGGAAGGCCGAGAGCTTCATCGAGGGCATCAAGCTGCTCGCCAACATGCGCATGTGCGCCAACGTCCCGGCCCAGCACGCGATCCAGACCGCGCTCGGCGGCTACCAGTCGATCAACGACCTCATCCTCCCGGGCGGGCGGCTCAAGGCCCAGCGCGACCTCGCCCACCGGCGGCTCAACGAGATCGACGGCGTGTCCTGCCGGCAGGCCGACGGTGCCCTGTACCTGTTCCCGAAGCTCGACGTGGAGAAGTTCAACATCGTCGACGACGAGAAGTTCGCCCTCGACCTGCTCAAGGAGCAGAAGATCCTCGTCAGCCACGGCCGGGCGTTCAACTGGCCGGAGCCCGACCACTTCCGGCTCGTCACCCTGCCGTCCGTGGAGATGCTGGCCACGGCGCTGGACCGGATCGAGGAGTTCCTCGGCAGCTACCGCCAGTGACTGGCGGGCCGCGCCCCGCGGCCCGTCCCGCACTCCCAGGAGGTCCCGCATGAGCGCAGCCGACCAGAGCCCCGGCACCGGGTTCGAGCAGGACGTGCGGCCCCTGCTGCGCGCCCGGCCGGGCCTGTCCCTGGACGCGGTGGACACCGGCTCCACCCCCGGGTTCCGGGGGAAGAAGCAGCAGGGCACGGCGCTGCGGGCCGCCCGGGACGCCGAGCTGTCCCGGCTGCAGCGCCAGATCTATGCCAACGCCACGGTGGGCGCCCGGCACCGGGTGCTGCTCGTGCTGCAGGGCATGGACACCTCCGGGAAGGGCGGCGTCATCCAGCACGTGCTGGGCGGGCTCAGCCCGCACGGCGTGCACACCCACGGCTTCGGCCGGCCCACCGAGGAGGAGGCCTCCCAGCACTTCCTCCAGCGGGTGCGGCGCCAGCTGCCCCGGCCCGGGGTGATCGGCGCGTTCGACCGGTCCCACTACGAGGACGTGCTCGTGCCCGTGGTGCACGACGTGCTCGACGACCGGCAGCTCGAGCGGCGCTACACCGAGATCCGGCACTTCGAGCAGGAGCTCGCCGACGACGGGGTGGTGGTCGTCAAGGTCTTCCTGCACCTGGGCCTGGACGAGCAGCGCGAGAACCTCCTCGCCCGCATGAGCGACCGGACGAAGCAGTGGAAGTTCGATCCCTCGGACCTCGAGGCGCGCAGCCGGTGGGAGACGTACATGGCCGCGTACGAACGGGCCATCGACGCGACCGACGCCGACCACGCGCCCTGGTACGTGGTGCCCACCGACCGGAAGTGGTACGCCCGGGCCGTGGTCCAGGACCTGCTGATCTCCGCGCTCGCGGGCCTGCGGCTCGACTGGCCGGACCCCGGCTACGACGTCGAGGACGCGCGCCGGCGCCTCTCCGAGCTCTGACCCGCGCCACGGCGGGCCGGGCGGGGATGGCTCAGCCGCGCCCGGCGCCCTCCTCGCCGTCGCCCCCGTCGGCGTCGGCGCGCCGGCTCCGGGCCGCGTCGAGCCGCTCGCGGGCGCCGTCGAGCCACTGCTCGCAGCGGGTGGCGAGGGCCTCGCCGCGCTCCCAGAGCGCGAGGGACTCCTCGAGGGACGTGCCCCCGGCCTCGAGCCGGGAGACGACCTGCACGAGCTCCTCGCGGGCCTGCTCGTAGCCCAGGCCGGCGATGTCGGACAGGTCGGGTGCTGCGGGGTGGTCGGTGCTCGCCATGGGTGGCGCCTTTCGTTCGGAACGGTCGGGGACGGCGGGGGTGCCGGTGCCGCGGTGGGTCAGGGGGAGCCGGGGTGCTCGCCCGGGCGCCGGGCGGAGACGGTCTCGGTGCGCACGCCGAGCTCGCCGGCGGCCAGGCGCACCCCCAGCAGGTCCCCGGCGCGCACGGCGGCGGCGTCGGTGAGCACGGCGCCGGAGGCGTCCAGGACCACGGAGTAGCCGCGCTGCAGGGTCTCCTGGGGGGACAGCGCCCGCACCCGGGCGCGCAGGGAGCGCACGGCGTCCCGCTCCCGCAGGGTCCGGGAGTCCACGGCGGCCAGCGCCCGGGTGCGCCACCGGTCCACGTCCTCCTCGCGGAGCAGGATCATGTCCTCCGGCTGGGCCAGGGCGGGCCGGGAGCGCACGGCGGCGAGACCGGCGGCCTCCCGGTCCAGGAAGCCCCGCACGGCGCGGTCCAGGCCCGCCCGGGCCCGGGTCACCCCGGCGCGCTCCTCCACGACGTCCGGGACGATCCGCTTGCCGGCGTCCGTGGGGGTCGAGGCCCGCAGGTCGGCCACCCAGTCGAGCAGCGGCTGGTCGTTCTCGTGCCCGATGGCGCTGACCACCGGGGTGCGGGCGGCCGCCACGGCGCGGATCAGGGACTCGTCGCTGAAGGCCAGGAGGTCCTCGAAGGAGCCGCCGCCGCGGGCGATCACGATGACGTCCACCTCGGCCATGCCGTCGAGCTCGCGCAGCGCCTGGGTCACCGCGCGCACCGCGCCGGAGCCCTGGACCGCGACCTCCCGCACCTCGAAGTCCACGGCCGGCCAGCGCAGGGACGCGTTGCGGATGACGTCCTTCTCGGCGTCCGAGTTGCGCCCCGTGACGAGGCCGACCCGGCGGGGCAGCAGGGGCAGGGGCTGCTTCCGGGCGGCGTCGAAGAGCCCCTCCTCGGCGAGGGCGCGCCGCAGCCGCTCGAGCCGCTCCAGCAGGTCGCCCAGGCCCACCGGGCGGATGCCGCGGCCCAGCATGGACAACCGGCCGGTCTTGGCCCAGAAGTCGGGCTTGAGCTGGGCGACCACCCGCATCCCCTTCTCCAGGGGACGGTCCAGGTGGGCGGTCTCGTTGGCGAAGAGGGTCACGGGCACGGAGATCTCGGCGTCGACGTCCCGCAGGGTCACGTAGGTGACGCGGGCGCGCCGGTTGAGCTCGATGATCTGCCCCTCGACCCACGTGGGCGCGCAGCGGGCGATGTAGGCGTGCAGGTTCTCGGAGAGCATCCGCAGCGGCCACGGGTTCTCCGGGGTGGTCCGGTCCGCCCGCTGCGGCAGCTCCCGCTCGCCGCCCGCCGGGGCGTCCTGCTGCGGCTCCAGATACGTCATGCCTCATGCTTACCACCCGACGGGGACACCCGTGCACGCGCTCCGCCCGTGCGTACAGTGGTTCCGTGAGCCTCTCAGCACCCCCCGCCCCCGGACACCGCTCCGCGCCCCGTTCCGCGCCCCGCTCCCGGCGACGCGCCACGACCGTCCTGCGCACCGGCCTGGGCACCGTCCTCGGCCTCGCCGCCGCGTCCCTCGTGGCGGTGCTCGTGCCCCTGCACTGGGCCCAGGACACCGTGGTCTCCCGCGACGGCTTCACCCGGGTCGTGGGCACCCTCGCCGAGGACCGGCCGTTCCAGGAGGAGCTGGCCCGCACCGCCGTGGGGCAGGTCGCCGACCGGATCGTGGGGGAGCGGGCCACCGGCGTCGGGTTCCTCGACCGGATGCTCGAGGACGCTGCCCGCCGGGCCGCCGACGTCGCCGCGGACCTCACCTCCGACCCCGCCTACCAGCGCGCGTGGACGGAGGCGCTCACCCGCACCCACGAGGCCAACGTCCCCGCCGACGGCGCGGTGGCGGCGCCGCCGAAGGACCTCGTGCTGGACATCGCCCCCGTCCTCCGGGAGGTCGACGCGGCCGTGCAGCGCGCCGTCGGCGTGGACGTCGGCCTGACGGAGCGCGAGAGCCGGATCACCGTCCCGGGGTCGAACACCGGGCGCCTGATCGAGGCGGGCACCCGGGTCACCGACCTGGCCGTCCCGCTCACGTGGACCGCCGCGGTGCTTGCCGTGCTCGCGCTGCTGGTGACCCGCCACCGCTTCGCCGTGCTCGCCGTGCTGGGGCTGGGGACCCTGGCCGGCCTGGGCGTCGTGTGGCTGCTCGTGGAGCAGGGCGTGCAGCAGGCCTCCGGCATGCTCGGCGGCGACCCCGTGGTGCGGCTCGCCGCCGACCGGGCCGTCCTCCTGCTCACCGGCTCCCTCGGCGAGCAGATGGTCACGGCCGCCTGGGCCGCCGGGATCACGGGCGTCGTGGGCCTCGTCGGGGCCATCCTCGTGTCGGGCGGATCACGGCGCGGGTCCCGCCCCACCGCGTAGCATGGAGGCCATGCCGACCACCGTTGCGCTCTCCATGCCCACCGTCCCCCGTTCCCGGCGCTCGCCGGAGGACGTGGCCGCCGCCGCCCCCGTGACCGGACCCAAGAAGGTCCTGCTCGCGTCCCCCCGCGGCTACTGCGCCGGCGTCGACCGCGCGGTCATCGCCGTGGAGAAGGCGCTCGAGCACTACGGCGCCCCCGTGTACGTGCGCAAGGAGATCGTGCACAACAAGTTCGTGGTGAGCACCCTCGAGGAGCAGGGCGCCGTGTTCGTCGAGGAGACCGACGAGGTCCCCGAGGGGTCCCTGCTGATCTTCTCCGCCCACGGCGTCTCCCCGGCCGTGGTGGAGTCCGCGAAGTCCCGCGAGCTGCGCACCATCGACGCCACGTGCCCGCTGGTCACCAAGGTGCACCGCGAGGCCGTGCGCTTCGCGAAGAGCGACTACGACATCCTCCTGATCGGCCACGACGGCCACGAGGAGGTCGAGGGCACCGCCGGCGAGGCCCCCGAGCACATCCAGGTGGTGAACAGCCCCGACGAGGTCGGCCAGGTCGTCGTCCGCGACCCGGAGAAGGTCGTCTGGCTCTCCCAGACCACCCTCAGCGTGGACGAGACCCTGGAGACCGTGCAGAAGCTGCGCGAGCGCTTTCCCTCCCTGCAGGACCCGCCCAGCGACGACATCTGCTACGCCACCTCCAACCGGCAGACCGCGATCAAGAAGATCGCCCCGGACGCGGACCTCGTGATCGTCGTGGGCTCGGCGAACTCCTCGAACTCCGTGCGGCTCAAGGAGGTCGCCCTCGAGTACGGCGCCCGCCGCGCCGAGCGCGTGGACTTCGCCAACCAGGTGGACGAGTCATGGTTCGAGGGCGTCGCCACCGTGGGCGTCACCAGCGGGGCCTCCGTGCCGGAGGTCCTCGTCAAGGACGTGCTGCGCCTGCTCGCGGACTACGGCTACGGCGAGGTCGAGGAGGTCGTCACCGCCGAGGAGGACGTGCTGTTCTCCCTCCCCAAGGAGCTGCGCGCCCGGCTCACCGCGGCCGGGGACACCTCCCACCGGCTCGGCGGCCGCGGGGCCCGCCCCACCCGCTGAGCCGCAGGGCCCGCCCCACCCGCTGAGCCGCGGGCGGACCCGTCCGCTCAGCCCGCCGCGCGCTCGTCGAGCTGCTCCGGCACGCCGCCGCCCGGGGCGGTGCGGCCCGGGTGCTCCGCCGGCTCCGGGAGCTGCACCGCCTCCGGCAGCTGCGCCGCCTCGGTGAACTCCGGCGCCGTGAGCGGTCGCGGTGCCACCACGAGCGGACGCGTGGTGAGCCGATCGTCCTCCGCCAGCGTGGGGTCGAGGTCGTTGATCCGCCGGGCCGTGGGGAACACCCGGGTCTCCACGGAGCCCGTCAGCCGGTTGTAGGTCTCCACCGACTTCTGCAGCGACCGGCCCATGTCGTCGAGGTGCTTGCCGACCGTGCCCAGCCGCTCGTAGAGCTGGCGGGAGAGGTCGAAGAGCTCCTTGGCGTTCTCCGTGAGCCCGTTCTGCCGCCACGTGAACGCCACAGCCTTGAGCGAGGCGAGCAGGGAGACCGGCGACACGAGCGCCACGTTGCGGCTCGCGGCGTGGTCCAGCAGGGTCGGGTCCGCGTCCAGGGCCGCGGAGAGCGCCGACTCGGCGGGCAGGAAACACAGCACCAGCTCGGGGGAGGCATCCCGCGCCTCCCAGTACTTCTTCGACGCCAGCGCGTCCACGTGCCCGCGCACGGCCTTCGCGTGACCGGCCAGCTGCGCCCGCCGCCCGGCGTCGTCCTCGGCGTCCTGGGCGCGCAGGTAGGCGGTCATGGGCGCCTTGGCGTCCAGGACGATGTCGCGGCCCCCCGGCAGGTGCACCACCATGTCCGGGCGGATCGCGCTGCGCTCGCCGTCCGCGGTGGTGCCGTTGGAGGCGACCTGCTCCCGGAAGTCGACGTGCGCGGTCATCCCCGCGGACTCGACCACCCGGCGCAGCTGCACCTCGCCCCACAGGCCGCGCGCGGAGCCCGAGCGCAGCGCGGAGGACAGGGAGGTGGTCGCCGTGCGCAGGTGGTCGCCCACCTCGCGGGTGTGGGCGAGCGCCTGGGTGATGCCCCCGTACTGCTCGGCCCGGTCCCGCTCGAGCGCCGTCACGTGCTCCTCGACCGAGCGCAGCTGGTGGGCCACCGGCGCCAGGGCCCGCAGGACGTTGTTGTCCTGCACGGAGCGGGCGTCGGCGTCCCGCAGCCGGTCCTCGAGCTGGGCGCGCGCCTCAACGGCCGCCGCCCGCTCGGAGGCCAGGTCCACGAGCCGGTCCTGGACGGCGGCGAGCTCGGCCTGCAGCCCGGCCCGCTCCTCCTCGGCCGCCCGAACCTCCCGGGCGGCACGGGCCCGCGCCACGGCGGTGCCCAGGAGGGCGCCCACGAGCAGGGCGAGCAGGACGAGGACGACGACGAGGCTGACGGTCATGCCCAGCAGTGTGGCACGCCACCCGGACACCGCACGGCAGCGGCGCTCACCGCCCCGCTCCCCGGAGCGTCGCTCGGTCAGCGCCGGACCGTGGTCCGGCGCACGGCGAGCAGCACCACGACCGCGAAGACCGCCGTCCAGAGCCCGGTGTTCAGCAGCAGCGCCCACAGGGGGTCGGACTCCACCGGCGGGCCGCTGGTCGCCACGACGTCGCCCTCCACGAGCGGATAGCGGGCGAGTCCGGCCAGGCCGTAGAGCGGGGTGAACCGCGCGATGTCGAGCATCACCCCGGTGAGCGGGACGAACAGGTTGCCGAAGAAGCTGAGCACCACGAGCATCCCGGAGGCCGCCCCCACGGCGGACTCGGAGCGGAACAGCAGCCCGGCCGCCAGGCCGTAGAGGGCGAACACCGAGGAGCCGGCCACGACGATCGCCGCCGTGGCGGGCCAGCGCCAGCCGCCCAGCTCGGCACCGGTCAGGGCGCCCACGGCGTAGACCACGAGGACGGGCAGCACGGCCATGGCCAGGGCCACGGCCACCTTGGACAGCACGTACCCGTGCCGCGGCGCCGGGGTGAGCCCGATCTGCCGGCCCCAGCCGCGGGCCTGCTCCACGGCGGCGGAGCCGGCGATCGAGGTGGTCGCGGTGACCGCCCCGTAGACCGCCATCGAGATCATGTTGTACCCGCCGGCGTTGCCGTGGCCCACCGGGAGGTCGGAGAAGTCCCCCAGCGCCGTGAACATCACGTAGAGCACGGCGGGCAGGACCACGATGAAGAAGGTGTTCTCGACCATGCGCACGTTGCGGCGCAGGTCGTGGGCGGCGTAGGCGATGCTCATGGTGCTGGTCCTCCGGGGACGGGGGAGTAGGGGCGGGAAGTCGGGACGGGGCGAACGGGGCCGCTCAGTCGGCGGTGAGGCCCAGGAAGGCCTCCTCGAGTCCGGCGTGGGTGATCTCGAGCTCGCTCGCGGCCGTGGTCGTCAGCAGGTGGCGGGCGATGGCGTCCGTGTCGGGGCCCGTGAGCCGCCGGCGTCCGCCGGCGGGCTCCAGCGGGGTCGCCCCCGGGACGACGACGGGCCCGGGCCCCTCCCAGCGGAAGCTGACCACGCGGTGGCCCGCCAGGGCCTGGACCTCGGGGGTGGGGGCATCGGCGACCACCCGGCCGCCCTTGAGCACCACGGTGCGGGCGGCGAACTCCTCGGCCTCGTCGAGGTAGTGGGTGGCGAACACGACCGTCCGGCCGCGCTCTGCCTCGGCGTGCATCGCGGCCCAGAACTCCCGCCGGGCGCCGACGTCCATGCCCGCGGTCGGCTCGTCGAGGACCAGCAGGTCCGGCTCGGGCAGCAGGGCCAGCGCGAAGCGCAGCCGCTGCTGCTCGCCGCCCGAGCACTTGGAGACCTTCCGCCGCGCGAACCCGGCGGCCCCCGCCCGGCCCAGGGCCTCGTCCACGGGCAGCGGGTCCCGGTGCAGCGTCGCGACCATCGCGACCGTCTCGCGCACGGACAGGTCGTCCAGCAGCCCCCCGGTCTGCAGGACCGCGCCGATCCGCCCGGCCCGCACGCTCTCGCGCGGGGCGGCGCCGAGGGTGCGCACGGTGCCGTCGTCGGGGTCGGTGAAGCCCAGGACCATGTCGAGGAGGGTGGTCTTGCCGGCGCCGTTGGGCCCGAGCAGCGCGACGACCTCGCCGCGCTCGATGCGCATACTCACGCCGTCCACGGCGCGGACGCGCTGCTCGCCGCGCCCGAAGCCCTTGTGGACGCCGGAGACGTCGACGGCCGGGGAACCGGCCGTCGGGTCGGCGGGGCTCGTATGCGGCGAAGTGCGGGAGGCCGGTGAGGACGTCATGCTCCGACTCTGCTCCACCGCGCGCCGTCCCGGAAGCTCCGCGGGCCACGACACGCCCACGACCTCGGCCACGGGCCCCGGGGACGGCACGGCGTGCCCGCCGCGTGCCCGGTAGGATGGTCTCCCGTGGCTCTTACTATCGGAATCGTCGGACTGCCCAACGTCGGCAAGTCCACCCTGTTCAACGCGCTGACCCGCAACACCGTCCTGGCGGCGAACTACCCGTTCGCGACCATCGAGCCGAACATCGGCGTGGTCAACCTGCCGGACCCGCGGCTGGACCGGCTCGCCGAGATCCACGGCTCGGACCGGATCCTGCCCGCGACCGTGTCCTTCGTGGACATCGCCGGCATCGTCAAGGGCGCGTCCGAGGGGGAGGGCCTGGGCAACCAGTTCCTCGCCAACATCCGCGAGGCGCACGCGATCGCCCAGGTGGTCCGCGCGTTCGACGACCCGGACGTCATCCACGTCGACGGCGAGATCAACCCCGCCTCGGACATGGAGACCATCAACACCGAGCTGATCCTCGCCGACCTGCAGACCCTCGAGAACGCGATCCCGCGCCTCGAGAAGCAGGTCAAGATCAAGAAGGCCGATCCCGCCAAGCTCGCCGCCATGCAGCAGGCGCAGACGATCCTCGAGCGCGGGGACACCATCTTCGGGGCGGCCGAGAAGGAGAAGCTGGACGTCGACCAGCTGCGCGACCTCAGCCTGCTCACCGCCAAGCCGTTCATCTACGTCTTCAACGCCGACGACGGGGTGCTCGGCGACGAGGAGAAGCAGCAGGAGCTGCGCGAGCTCGTGGCGCCCGCCGACGCCGTCTTCCTCGACGCGAAGCTCGAGTCCGAGCTCGTGGAGCTCGACGAGGAGGAGGCGAAGGAGATGCTGGAGATGTCCGGGCAGGACGAGGCCGGTCTCGACAAGCTCGCCCGCACGGGGTTCCACACCCTGGGGCTGCAGACCTACCTCACCGCAGGGCCCAAGGAGTCGCGCGCCTGGACCATCCCCGTGGGCGCCACCGCCCCGCAGGCCGCCGGCGTCATCCACACGGACTTCGAGCGCGGCTTCATCAAGGCCGAGATCGTCTCCTTCGAGGACCTCGACGCCGCCGGGTCCATGGCCGACGCGAAGGCCGCCGGGAAGGTCCGGATCGAGGGCAAGGACTACGTCATGCGCGACGGCGACGTGGTGGAGTTCCGCTTCAACGTTTGAGCACACCGGGCGGTCCGACAGGCGGACGGGTCATTCCGGCCCGGGGCGCCTGCGGTTCTGCTTGGTCTCGGAGCGGCGGCGTTTTCCTTCGAGCCGGCGACGGCGCGAGCCGTGGGTGGGCCGGGTCGCTCGGCGAACGACCGGCGAAACCACGGCACCGCGCAGGAGCGCGGCGAGACGTTGTCTCGCCGCACTCCTGTTCTGCCGCTGGGAGCGGTGCTCGGCGGCGCTGACGGTGAGCACCGTGCCCGAGAGCCTGCCGGCGAGCTGATGAAGAGCGCGGTCGCGCTGCACGTCGCTCAGGGCTGTGGTCGTGGCCAGGTCGAGAGAGAGCTGCACCCGGGAGTCCGTGGTGTTGACGCCCTGGCCGCCCGGGCCGGAGGCGTGGGAGAACTGCTCGACCAGCTCACCCGCCGGCACCCTGAGGCCGCGGGGCGCGCCGGGGCCCGGGGGCACGTGCAGATCGTCCACCCGACGATTGTCCCGCACCGGCGACGCGACACATTTCATTCGGTCTCGATGGGGAATCTTCGGCTGCTCGGGCGAGGTCTGCGGCCGGGCGCGCCAATCATCCGCAATGGCGGTTCGACGCGCGGCCCGGCACGTCCTGACTACTGCCCGAGGGGCTCACCGGTGATGCTGTCGACGGTGCCGTTCTCGATGCCCTCGCACTGCGACACCCCGGCGGGTGTGACGGGTTCGTAGTGGATGCAGAAGGCGTCGTAGTAGGGCATCCCGTCCTGCCAGGCCGCGTAGGCCTCGTCGTAGGTGAAGTCCTGGTCCGGCAGCGCCCCGGGCATGGGCGGCGGGGTGGCCCCGGGGGTCGTCGACGGGGTCGGCGATGGAGCCGGCTGCGTCGCCTCCGCGGTGCCGGTGGCCCCGGTCGTCGGGGAGGACGAGGCGCTGGGCGGCGCGTCGGGCTCGTCGGTTCCGCCGCTGTCGGGGGTGGTGCACCCGGTGACCAGGGCCAGGGACAGGACGACCAGCCCCAGTCGTCCGATGGCCGGCTTCTGGTGGACGTTCTGCGGGGGGTTCGGTGACATGGCCGTCTCTCCGGTGGGGGCGGGGGATCCGTTCATCACTTTAGGGAATGCGGGGCGGTCAGCCCGCGTGCGACTCGCACGCGGTGCGGCAGATCATGCCTCCGGGCGCGGAGAAGACCTCGGGCCGCGACGTCGAGGGGTTCTCGACGTCGCGGTCGGAGGTCCTCGTCGTGCCGGCGGACCGAACCAGGCCCTTACCTCGGGGTCTCGGCGGCGTCCTCCGGCGGTGCCTCCGCCTCGAGGTAGTCCTCGACGTCCACGAGCACGGCGGGGCCGGCCTGCGCCGCCTGCAGCGCAACGGCGAGGCTCGCCACGTCGTCCTCGTCCAGCGGCTGGTCGGGCAGGTCCACGGCGTAGCGCGCCTCGCCGTCGACCAGCACGGGAGTGATCTGGGCGGTGCCGCTGGTGAGGTCGACGACGGTCGCGGGGGCGACCACCTCGAGGTCCTCGGGCGCCGGGCGTTCGTCGGGGAGTGCGGGGGAGCTCATGGGAACCGTCCTGTCGTTCGGGGTGCTGTCAGGCTACTGCCTGTTGCCGCCCGCGCAATGGGCCGACCCGGTACTGACGTCATGAGACACCCGCCGGCGGCCGACGGCGACCGCCGAGGCGGCGCCGGGGATCAGCGCAGGGCACGCTTGATGTCGGCGCGCTCCTTCTCGAGCTTGCGCACCCGGTGGCCCAGCTTGAAGAGCCGGACGGAGCCGACGAGACCCATGATGAGGGCGCCGGCGACCGCCGCGAGCAGCATGGCGACGCCGAGGGGGAGGCTGAACTGCCAGCCCAGGTACCGGAAGTCCGCCGGGACGTTGTTCTGCAGGATGAAGACCAGCAGCAGGATCAGGATCAGCAGGCCGAGGATCAGGGCCGTCCACGCGGCGCCCGAGACGCCCTGCTTCTGGTGCCCGTCCAGGGCGGGGTCCGTGGCCGTCTGCGGCCGGACGGCCGGCTCCCGGCCGGGCGCCGGCCGGTCCGCGGCAGACGCGTCCGCGGCGGGGGTCCGCGGCTCGTCCCCGGGGGCGGGATCGGGCCGGAGCGGGTCGGAGGATGCTGGGGTGCGGGCCATGACGGTTCTCTCCCTGGTCGCGGACGGGTCGCGGTGACCCTGTGCTCCTCACGGTAGTCCCGGTCGGCGCGCCGTTGAAGTCCCGCCGGCGCTCAGCGGGTCGTGCGCGTCCGCCGGAGGAAGCGGCGCACCTCGGCGGCGACCAGCGCGAGCGTGTCCTCCTGGCTCACGGGCCCGGACCGGCGGACCGCCAGGGCGTGGTCGGCGCCCTCCACCGGGACGACGTCGACGGCCGGCGCGCCGTCGGCGGCAGCCGCGACCTCGTCCGCGGAGCCGAAGGCGTCCCGCGTGCCCTGCAACACGAGCACGGGGACCGTGGGCCGGAGCAGCTCCTCGGCGCGCGAGCGCTCCGGGCGTCCCGGCGGGTGCAGGGGGAAGGCCAGGCATACGACGGCTGACGCGCCCACGGCGGCGGCCGTCCGGCACGCCACCCGGGCCCCGGCGCTGCGGCCCCCGACGACCAGGGGCAGTCCGTCCGCCAGACCGGTCACGGCCGGCGCGGCGGCCAGCCACCCGGTGTCGAGGGCGGCCGGACGGGGAGCGATCCGCCGGCCGGCGAGCACCCACGGCTGCTCGTGGCGCACGACCGTGACGCCGTGGAGGGGGAGCTCGTCGGCGAGGGCGGTGAGGTCCGGGGCGCCGGCGCCCCCGCCGGCGCCGTGCCCGAGCCACAGCAGCGCGGCGGGGTGCTCGGCGGGGGAGACGAGCAGGCGTCCCGGCCCGCTCTCGGTGGGCACGGTGAGCTCGGTCGATCGGGGCATGGCCTCCACGGTAGCCCGGCGGGCGCCCGCGGCCGGCCCGTGGTGCCCGGCGGCGGGGGCGCGGCCTAGCATGTGGTCATGGCCTCCCCGAACGCGACCGGCGGCGCCCGGCCGAGCCGGGCGGACCTCGAGGCCGCCCGGGGCGCGACCCTGCCCGACCTGCTCGGCCCGGACGTGCGGCTGCTGATCTGCGGCATCAACCCGAGCCTGTGGGCCGCGGCCACGCAGGCGCACTTCGCCCGGCCCGGCAACCGGTTCTGGCCGGCCCTGTACGACGCAGGGCTCACCGGCCGGCTCGTGGACTGCGCGGCCGGGATGAGCGCGGAGGACCGGGAGCACGTCCTGGGCCGGGGGCTCGGCATCACGAACCTGGTGCCCCGGGCCACCGCTCGGGCCGACGAGCTGGACCCCGCCGAGTTCGTGGCCGGCCGGGAGCGGCTGGCCGAGCTCGTCGCCGGGCTGCGCCCCGCCGTCGTCGCGGTCGCCGGGGTCACCGCCTACCGGCACGCCTTCGCGGACCCGGGAGCCCGGCTCGGGCGCCAGGACCGGGAACTGGCCGGGGCGCAGCTGTGGGCGCTGCCGAGCCCGAGCGGGCTCAACGCCCACGCGTCCCGGGCGAGCCTCGCCGCCGCGTTCGCCGAGGCCGGGCGGGCAGCGGGCCTCCCGGTCGCCCCGACACCGCCGTGACCCGGTCCCGGGCGCCGCGTCCGCCTCAGACGAACAGCAGCAGGCTCACGGCCATGACCGCCATCCCGGCGACCAGCCCGTAGACCGACAGGTGGTGCTCGCCGTACTCCTGGGCCGTGGGCAGCAGCTTGTCCAGGGAGATGAAGACCATGATCCCGGCCACGCCCGCGAACACGACGCCGAAGAGGACGTCGTCGAGGAAGGGGAGCAGGACGAGGTAGCCGAGCACCCCGCCGACGGGCTCCGCCAGGCCCGAGAGGAACGCCCAGCGGAACGCCCTCCGGGGGCTGCCCGTGGCGTGGTGGATGGGCACCGCCACGGAGATCCCCTCCGGGATGTTGTGCAGCGCGATGGCCACGACCACCGGGATCGCCACGGACGGCTCCTGCATCGCGGCCACGAAGGTCGCGAAGCCCTCCGGGAAGTTGTGGATCGCGATGGCCACCGCGGTCATCGTTCCCATCCGCAGGAGCCGGCGCTGCCGCCCGGCGTCGTCGTGCGGGTACTCGTGGGGGTTGACGCGCGTGGGCACCAGCCGGTCGATCACCGCGATCAGGAGGATCCCCGCGAAGAACCCGCCGGCGGTGGCCCACGCCCCCGAGCGCTCCCCGAGCTCCGCGACCAGGGTCACCTGGGCCTTGACGAAGATCTCGATCATGGACACGTAGATCATCACCCCGGCCGAGAAGCCGAGGCTCACCGCGAGGAACTTGGCATCGGTGCGCCGGGTGACCAGGGCCAGGAACGCGCCCACACCCGTGGCCAGCCCCGCGAACAGCGTCAGGCCGAAGGCGAACAGCAGCTCGTTCACGACCGGGTCGGCTCCGTTCCTGGGCGGGGGTGGGCGCTCGCAGTCTAGCGAACGGAGGGTGCGCCCGGCGGTGCGCCAGAATGGTCCGGTGACGACCTCCTCCGCGCGTACCCCGGGTGCCGGCGGCCGCCCGGCGGGTGTCCTCGCCGGGCTCGCCGACCGGTACACCGCCGCGTGGGAGCTGGTACCCGACGGGCGGGCGCGGGACGACGGCGGGGCCCTGGTCCTGCCGGTGCGCACCCGCGCCGGGGAACCGGCCGTGCTGCGGCTCTCCCCGCCGCGGCCCGGCGCCGAGCACGAGCACCTGGCCCTGCGCGTGTGGGCCGGGCGCGGGGCCGTGCGGCTGCTCCGGGCGGAGCCGGCGGACCGGGCGCTGCTGCTCGAGCGCACCGCCGACCGGGACCTGCACGAGCTGCCGGTGCTCGAGGCCTGCCGCGTGCTCGGCGAGCTGACCCGGGTCCTCGCCCGGCCGCCGCGGCCCCCGTTCCCGCGCCTGTCGGAGACGGCCCGGCGGTGGCAGGCGGAGCTGGAGGGCGCCGTGGACCTGGACGCCCGGTTCCCGCGCCGCTTCCGGCTCCAGGCCGTCAGGAGCCTCGAGCGGCTCCGGCGCGACGAGCTGGACGCGGCGCTCGTGCACCAGGACCTGCACCCCGGGGCGGTCCGCGCGTCGGCGCGCGCCCCGTGGCTGGCCGTCGGCGCCGACGCGGTGGTCGGCACCCCGGAGTTCGCGCTGGTCCCCGCCCTGTGGCACCGCACGGAGGAGGCCGGTCACGGCGGGGCCCTGGCCGCGGCCCTGGCGGACCGGATGGAGGCCCTCGCCCTGGCGGCCGGCGCCGACGAGGAGCGCCTCCGGGCCTGGACGCTCGTCCGGTGCGCCGTGGCGGCCCGGGACGAGGCGCGCCGCCCCACCGGCGCCCCGCACCGCGAGGTCAGTCGGCTGGTCCAGCTGTGCAAGGCCGTGCAGCGGGGCGCCTGAGGCGCCGTCCTCGCGCCCGGGCTCAGGAGGTGGGGGAGCGGCGGAAGCCCAGGTCCGCGGCGAGCGGGCGCCACGCCGCCACGAGCAGGGTGAGCGCGGTGGGCACGAGGACCGGGAAGCCCGCGGCCAGATAGCCCAGGGCGCCGAGCACCCCGCCGGCGAAGAACAGCCCCACGAGCGCGGCCAGCAGCCGGAGCTTCCCGGCGTCGCCGGTCACGGGGTCCGCGTCCGCGAGCCGGTTGCGGTAGAGGAACTTGCCGAGCTCGATGCCGATGTCCGTGACCATGCCCGTCACGTGGGTGGTGCGGATCTGGGCGCCCGAGATCTTGGTGATCACCGCGTTCTGCAGGCCCATGGTGAACGCGAGCACCGGGACGAACAGCAGGTCCCGGTGCGCCCAGGTCAGGCTCTCGGCCAGCAGCCCGAAGACGAGCATGAGCAGGCCCTCGAGCAGCAGGACGTTGGCGTAGCGGCTGTGGAGCCCGCGGCGCCGCGCCCAGTTGAACATCAGCGCGCAGCACGCGGCCCCGGCCGTGAAGGCGAGGACGGCCAGGACGCCGACCGCCACGAGCCGCAGGTCGCCCAGCACGAGATGGTCGGCGACCATCGCGGTGAGCCCCGTCATGTGGGAGGTGTACACGGCCACGGCCACGAAGCCCACCGAGTTGAGCACGCCCGCCACCAGGGCGAGCAGGTAGGCGAGGTGCCGGTTGAGGGCGGGCGTGCGGCGGGGTCCCGCGACGTTGAGCAGGTAGCGGTCGATCCGGGCCCTCATGCCGCGAGCCTAGTCCGGGGAGCCCGCCGGGCGGCGTCACGGGGCCCGCGCTGCCGCCGGCGGGACGAGAATGGGGGCGTGGCCACCGAGCGCGTGCACCAGGACCCGTCCCTCCGCGCGGCGGGCGAGCTCCTCGCCGAGCTGGACGTGGAGCCCGCCCTCGGGCTGAGCGCGGAGCAGGCCGGGGCCCGGCTGGCCCGGTACGGGCCCAACGAGCTGCGCACCGCCCCGCGGGTGCCGCGGTGGCGCAAGGTCCTCGCCCAGTTCCAGGACCCGCTGATCTACCTGCTCCTGACCGCGATCGCCGTGTCCGTGGTCGCCTGGGTCGCGGAGGGCGCCCGCGGGGTGCCGGTGGACGCGGTGGTCATCGCCGTGATCGTGGTGGCCAACGCGGTGCTGGGCCGCCTCCAGGAGGGCCGGGCCGAGGACGCGGTCGCGGCGCTGGCCGTGCTGACGGCGGCGAACTCGACCGTGGTGCGGGACGGGCGCCTGACCACGCTCCCCGCGGCCCAGCTGGTGCCCGGCGACGTCCTGGCCCTCGCCGAGGGGGACGCGGTGGGTGCGGACGCCCGTCTGCTCTCCGCCGCGTCCCTGCGCGTGCAGGAGGCGTCCCTGACCGGGGAGTCGGAGGCGGAGCTCAAGGACCCGGCCGTGCTGCCCGCCCCGGCCCCGCTCGGGGACCGGCGGAACATGGTCTACAAGGGCACGGCCGTGGCCTCGGGGGTGGGCCGCGCCGTGGTCGTGGCCACGGGCATGGACACCCAGGTGGGCGCCGTCGCCGAGATGCTGGAGCGCACGGAGGCCGAGCCCTCGCCGCTGCAGCGCGAGATCACGGCCGTGTCCCGGTCGCTGGGCCTCATCGTGGTCGGCGTCGCCGTGCTGGTCATGGCCACGGTCGTCCTGGTCAGCGGGGTGCGCGGCGTGCAGGACCTCGTGACGGTCCTGCTGCTGGGCGTCTCCCTCGCGGTCGCCGCCGTCCCGGAGGGCCTGCCCGCGATCCTGTCCCTGGTCCTGGCCATCGGGGTGCGGGCGATGGCCCGCCGGCAGGCCGTGGTCAAGGACCTGCACTCCGTGGAGACGCTCGGCGCGGCCTCGGTGATCTGCTCCGACAAGACCGGCACGCTCACCCGCAACGAGATGACCCTCAAGGTGCTCGTGACCCCGTCCGGCACGGTGGAGCTCTCGGGCACGGGGTACTCCCCGGAGGGCGAGGCCAGGGTCGTGACCGGGGGCGCGCCCGCCGCGCAGGTCCTGCAGGAGGCGCGGGGCGTGCTGGTGGGCGGGGCGCGCGCCAACAACGCCCAGCTCAACGAGGCCGCCGGCGTGTGGACCGTGCAGGGCGACCCCACCGAGGCGGCGTTCCTCACCGCCGTGCACAAGCTCTACGGCGCCGCCGACCGGGCGGACGACTTCTCCCGGGCCCAGGAGATGCCGTTCACCTCCGAGCGCCGGATGATGTCCACCCTCGAGATCGAGACGGACTCCGGGCACCGGTACCTGTTCACCAAGGGCGCCCCTGACGTCCTCATGGACCGCTGCACCGGGGTGCGCGTCGGGGACGCCGTCGAGCCGTTCGACGCCGCGCGACGCCGGGACGCCGCCGCGGCCGTCGAGGAGCTGTCCGGGCAGGCGTTCCGCACCCTGGCGGTCGCCGGCCGGCGGGTCCGGGAGCACGAGGCCGCGGAGCTCGGGGAGGCGGCGGAGCGGGACCTCGTCTGGCTCGGCGTGGTGGGCGTCCTCGACCCGCCGCGGGAGGAGGCCGCGGCGGCCGTGGCGCAGGCCCGGGCCGCCGGGGTGCGCACGATCATGATCACCGGCGACCACCCGGTGACGGCCGCCCGGATCGCCGCGGACCTGGGGATCGTGCCCCCGGGCTCGCCCGCGCTCACCGGGGCGCAGCTGGACGAGCTCACCGGGGAGGGCTTCCTCGGCGCCGTGCGGGACGTCTCGGTCTTCGCCCGGGTGGCCCCGGGCCACAAGCTGCGGATCGTCGACGCCCTGCAGGCCCAGGGCCACGTCGTCGCCATGACCGGGGACGGCGTCAACGACGCGCCGGCCCTCAAAGCCGCCGACATCGGCGTGGCCATGGGCATCACGGGCACGGAGGTCACCAAGGAGGCCGGGCGGATGATCCTCGGCGACGACGACTTCGCCACCATCGTGGTGGCGATCCGGCAGGGCCGGGTCATCTTCGAGAACATCACGAAGTTCCTGCGCTACCTGCTGTCCTCGAACCTGGGGGAGGTGGCCACCGTGTTCTTCGGCGTGCTCCTCGCCGGCGCCCTGGGGCTGACGGACGCGGCCGGCGGCGCGATCGCCGTGCCGCTGCTGGCCACCCAGATCCTGTGGATCAACCTCGTCACCGACTCCGGTCCGGCCCTGGCCATGGGCGTGGACCCCGAGATCGACGACGTCATGGCCCGCCCGCCGCGGCGGCCCGACGAACGGATCCTCGACGCGCCGATGTGGGGGCGGATCGCGCTGCTCGGCCTGGTGATGGGCGCCTCGACCCTGCTGACCATCGACATCTTCCTCCCCGGGGGTCTGGTGCCCGGCCAGGACTCCCTCGACGCGGCCCGCACCGCCGGGTTCACCACGCTCGTGCTCGCCCAGCTGTTCAACGCCCTGAACTCCCGCTCCGAGCTCGCGAGCGCCTTCCACCGGCTGTTCGTCAATCCCTGGCTGTGGGGCGCCCTGGCCCTCGCCGCCGCCCTGCAGGTGCTCGTGGTGCACGTCCCGGTGCTCCAGGTCGCCTTCGGCACCGCACCCCTGGACCTCGCCCACTGGACCGTCGCGGTGGGCATGGCGTCCCTCGTCCTGTGGGTCGAGGAGCTGCACAAGCTCGTCCGCCGGACCCTGGCGCGCCGGGGCTGACGGGGCCGGTGCCCGCCGGCACCGGCGCGGTCAGTCGGGCCGGCGGCCGAGGGCCTCGACGGTCTCGGCGGCCAGGGCGATGCCGGCGCCGCTGTAGAGGTTGAAGACCGTCCGGACCCCGTGCCCGCGCAGCTCCTGCACCTCGTCGTCGTACTGCGCCACGGCGGCCACGACCCCGTCGAAGCCCGTGGCGCTCAGCTGCTGGAGGGCCACGAGGTTGGAGCCGTGGAAGGGCATCGCCAGCACGGCGACCTGCACGTGGCCGGTCGCGATCACCCGCTCCCAGAACTCCTGGTCGGTCGCGTCGGCCTCCTGGACGTCGATCCCCTGCGCCCGCAGCCGCTCCACGCGGTCCGTGGCGTTCTCGATGCCCACCACGGAGAAGCCGTGCTCCTCGGAGAGCTCCCGGTAGGCCGCCTGTCCCACCCGGCCCATGCCGAGCACGAGCACCGTGGCGTGGCTGATGTCGATGGGACGGTCCTCCGGGTGCAGCCGGTCGTCCGGGTGCTCCGGGAGCCGCCGGGCGAGGGTGCTGGTCAGGGAGGAGCCGCGCCGGTTGACCAGGGCCGAGACCACGAAGCTCAGGGCGACGGCCACGGAGAGCATCACCAGCCAGTCGCCGTCGAACATCCCGGCCGAGACGCCGATGGCCCCCACGATGAGGGCGAACTCCGAGTGGTTGCCCAGCGCGAGGCCCGTCCGCAGCGACGTGCGGCGGCGCAGCCCGAACAGCCACAGCAGCAGCACGAACAGCATCGCCTGGACCGGCAGGAGGCCCAGGAGCAGCACGCTCATGGCGAGCATCTCGAGGGTCGGCATCCCGTGGAAGCCGATCGAGACGAAGAACGCGACCAGCAGGAGGTCCTTGAGCGTGAACAGGGTGCGGGACAGCTCGCCCGCGTTGGTGTGCGAGGCCAGGAGCATGCCGACGAGCAGCGCCCCGAGGTCCCCCTTCAGGCCCACGGCCGAGAAGGCGATGTAGCCGGGGACCAGGGCCATGGCGACGCCGAACAGGGCCTGCAGCTCCCCGTGGCCGATGCCGTCCCAGATCCGGCGGAACACCCACGCCGCCGGCAGCAGCAGCACCAGGGCCAGGGCCCACGGGCTCGGCGGGTGCTCGCTGGTGACGGTGATGAACGCTACGGCGGCGACGTCCTGGATGATGAGGATGCCGATCGCCACGCGCCCGTAGAGCGACGTCGTCTCGCTGCGCTCCTCGAGGACCTTGAACACCAGGACCGTGCTCGAGAAGGACATGGCGAACCCGGCCAGCAGCAGCGCGCGGAGGTTCTCGCCCGGCAGCTGCAGCCCCACCAGCATCAGGAGGCCCAGGAGCCCCGCCCCGAGCGCCGTGCTCAGGACCAGGTGGATCCCGGCCGTCCCCCAGACCTCCCGGCGCAGCAGCGACCGGGCGTCGAGCTTGAGACCGAT
Source organism: Kocuria sp. CPCC 205258 (assembly GCF_040981005.1). NCBI lineage: Bacteria > Bacillati > Actinomycetota > Actinomycetes > Micrococcales > Micrococcaceae > Kocuria > Kocuria sp. CPCC 205258. The sequence continues at coordinate 46,333 of NZ_JAVKPS010000011.1, forward strand.
GCCGAACAGCATGAGGGTCACGCCGACGTCGGCCAGCTGGTCGAGCACGGGGAGCCGCTCCACGCCCAGGCCGTTGAGCACGAAGCCGGCCGCGAGGAACCCGATCAGGGGCGGCAGCCGCGCGAGGACGGCCAGGGCACCGGCCCCGAGGGCGACGACGAGATAGATGGCAACCGTGGACACAGTCAGCTCCCTCGCCGGCCGGTGGTGTGACCCCTCCAGTCTAGGGCGGGGGCCCCCGGGGACCGGCGCGGCCCCGAGCGCCTACAGTGGTCGCAGCACCGCGCAGCGAGGGAAGGACCGGAGCATGCACGAGAGCCAGCGGCCCGGCGCCGCCGCGTCCGCCCCGACGCGCTCCCAGCGCTTGGACCGGCTGCCGTTCACCACCGAGCACCGGAAGCTGCTCGTCGGCTCCGGCGTCGGCTGGGCCCTGGACGCCATGGACGTGGGCCTGATCTCGTTCGTGATGGCCGCCCTCGCCCAGGAGTGGGGCCTGGGCTCCGGGGAGCTGTCCCTGCTCGCCTCGATCGGCTTCGTGGGGATGGCCGTGGGCGCCAGCCTCGGCGGGCTCCTGGCCGACCGGCTCGGCCGGCGCCAGGTCTTCGCCCTGACCCTGCTGGTCTACGGCACGGCCACCGGCGCGTCCGCGCTCGTCGGGTCCCTCGCCGCGCTCGTGGTCCTGCGGTTCGTGGTGGGCCTCGGCCTCGGCGCCGAGCTGCCCGTCGCCTCCACCCTCGTCTCCGAGTACGCGCCCCGGCGGATCCGCGGCCGCGTGGTGGTGGTCCTCGAGTCCTTCTGGGCCGTCGGCTGGATCCTCGCCGCCCTCGTGGGCTACTTCGTGGTGCCGTCCTCCCCGGACGGCTGGCGCTGGGCGCTCGTCGTCGGGCTCGTGCCGGCCCTCTACGCCGTGGTCGTGCGCCGCGCCCTGCCGGAGTCCGTGCGCTTCCTCGAGCACCGGGGCCGGACGGACGAGGCCGAGGCCGCGGTGCGCCGGTTCGAGCGGGCGCGGCCGCTGGGCCGCTCCCGGGCCGAGACCCCCGAGCAGGCCCGGGCGGCCGAGGCGGCCGGCCCGCGCCCGGCGGAGGACGCGAGCGGGATCTGGGCCCCGACCCTGCGGCGGCGCACGGCGGCGCTGTGGACCGTCTGGTTCTGCATCAACTTCGCCTACTACGGGGCGTTCACCTGGCTGCCCACCCTGCTGCTCCAGCAGGGCCTCACGCTGACGACCTCCTTCGGCTACGTCCTGGTCATCACGCTCGCCCAGCTGCCCGGCTACGCCGCGGCCGCCTGGCTCATCGAGGTCTGGGGCCGCCGGATCACGCTGGCCGTGTTCCTCGGGGGCTCCGCGGTGAGCGCCCTGCTCTTCGGCATCGTCTCGATGGGCAGCATCGTGCTCCCGTGGCAGGTGATCGGCTCCGGCATGGCGCTGTCCTTCTTCAACCTGGGCGCGTGGGGGGCCCTGTACGCGATCGGCCCCGAGCTCTACCCCACTGCGCTGCGCGGGACGGGGACCGGGGCGGCGGCGGCGTTCGGCCGCGTCGCCTCGATCCTCGCCCCGCTGGCCGTGCCGGCGCTGCTCGCGCTCGGCGGGGAGCGCTACGACGTGGTCACCGTCTTCGCCGTCTTCGGCGCCGCCTTCCTCGTGGCCGCCCTCTCCGCGTTCGCCCTGCCCGAGCAGCGGGGACGGGCCCTGCAGTGAGCTCCCCGGCCGTCCTGACGGACCGCGAGATCGGCCTCGCCCGGCTCGCGGCCCACGGGCTCGTGCGCCCGGAGGACGTGGCGCCCGAGGACGTGGTGCGCGCCCTCGGCGCCGTCCAGGCCCAGGACCTGCCCGGCGCCCTGGTGTCGGTCGGCCTGCGGCGGGCCGGCGGCTCCGACGGCCTGCGGCAGGCCTTCGACGACGGCCGGATCGTGCGCACGTGGCCCATGCGCGGGACCCTGCACCTGGTGCCCGCCGAGGACCTGCGCGCGTGGCTGGCGGTCCTGGGGCCCCGCACCGTCGCCTCGACGGCCGCCCGGCGCCGGGCCCTGGGCATCGACGAGCGGCTCGACGCGGCCCGGGAGACCGCCCTCGCCGCGCTGCGCCACGGCCCGCAGCCCCGTGAACGCCTGCACGCCGCGTGGGAGGAGGCCGGGCTGCTGGGCGAGCCGGGCCGGGCCTACCACCTGATGCTCGCCCTGCACCTGGACGCGACCCTGTGCCTGGGCCCGCTGACCGCGGACGGCCGGGACCAGCTCGTGGTGCCGGTCGCGGGCTGGGTCCCCGCCGCGGGGGAGGAGGCGGCCGTGCCCGGGGCGGCCGCCGGCGGCACCCCGCCCGTCGTCGCCCGCTGGGTGCGCCGGTACCTGCGCGGCCACGGCCCGGCCTCCGTCGCGGACGCCGCCCGGTGGGCGGCCCTGCCGCGCTCCGCGGTGCGCGCCGCGCTGACGGGGGCCGACGGTGTCGTGGCGGTGCACGACCGCGCCGGCCGCGAGCTGTGGTGCGCCCCCGAGGTGCTCGAGGGCCCCGCACCCGGCGGGCGCCGCGCCGCCGGGGTCTTCCTGCTGCCGCCCTTCGACGAGTACGTCCTGGGCTACGGGGACCGCTCCCACGTGCTGGCCCCGGCCCACGCGACCCGGATCGTCCCCGGCGGCAACGGGGTCTTCAAGCCCACCCTCGTGGCGGGCGGGCGGATCGCGGGGACCTGGGGGCGCGTGCGCCGCGCCGGGGGAGCCGAGTTCGTGCTCGACCCGTTCGAGGAGCTCTCGGCGACCCGCCGCAAGGCCGCCGAGCGGGCCTTCGCGCGGCTGCCGGCGCTCTGAGCCGAGACGAAGCCGGTATGGGTCCCGGGGCCCGGGAGGTGGTCCGGCTCACCAGGCGCTCGATAGGGTGAGGCCATGATCAACCCCGCCCGCCTGCACTCGGACCTCTCCCGCCTCGGCCGCGAGACCGAGATGTTCCTGGCCACCACCGCGTCCCTGTCCGACGACGAGCTGGCCGCCCCCTCGCTGTGCGAGGGATGGCGCCGCGCCGACGTCGTCGCCCACCTCGCCTCCAACGGGCGCGCCCTCGTCAAGCTCGTCGACTGGGCCGTGACCGGGCAGGAGCAGGCCCCCTACGCCTCGATGGAGGCACGGAACCAGGACATCGCCGAGCTGGCCGCCCTGCCCCGCCAGGAGCTGGTCGAGAAGGCGCGCGAGTCGGCCGCCTACTTCGCCGAGCAGGCCCGGCGGCTGACCGGGGAGCTCGCGGTCGAGGAGGTGCACCTGCACGGCAAGGTGATCCCCGCGACCTCGATCGTGGCGCTGCGCATCGCCGAGGTCGTCGTCCACCACCACGACCTCGACACCGCCTGGACCATCGAGGAGGCCGACCCCGACTCGCTGCTCAACGCCCTCGAGGCCGCCGTGCGCACCATGCGTGCCAAGGGCGCCCCCGGCATGACGCTGGTGACGGAGGAGCGCGACGAGTGGGTGATCGGCGACGGCGCCCTGCGCGTCGAGTCCGACCGGGAGGGCCTGCTCGAGTGGTTGGCCCGCGGCGACGGCGAGAACGTCGAGGCCGACGGCCCGCTGCCGGTGCTGCCCTCCTGGTGACCGGACACCCCGTGCGCGGCGCGGAGCCGGCGCCGCGCCGGACGGGCGGACGGGGGAGTCGGCGGGGTCACAGCCGCCCGGGGTGCCGCCGGGGCGGCGCCGCGGGGTAGAATGGTCTACGGCCCGCTGAGCGGGCGCTCCCGCCCGGGTCCCTCCGGGTGCGCGGCGGCGCCCCGGCCGCACCCATCGGGAGGGCTGCACCTCCCCCCGCATCTCCACCCGAAGAGAGACCCACGCGTATGCCTGTCACCTCCACCACCGCCCAGCGCGCCGACCTCCGCAACGTGGCCATCGTGGCCCACGTCGACCACGGCAAGACCACCATCGTGGACGCGATGCTCCAGCAGACGCACGCGTTCTCCGCCCACGGTGAGGTCGAGGAGCGCGTGATGGACTCCGGTGACCTGGAGCGCGAGAAGGGGATCACGATCCTCGCCAAGAACACCACGGTGTTCTACGACGGTCCCTCCGCCGAGGGGGAGACCATCACCATCAACGTCATCGACACCCCCGGCCACGCCGACTTCGGCGGCGAGGTCGAGCGCGGCCTGTCCATGGTCGACGGCGTCGTGCTGCTCGTGGACGCCTCCGAGGGCCCGCTGCCGCAGACCCGCTTCGTGCTGCGCAAGGCCCTCGAGGCCAAGCTGCCCGTGATCCTCGTGGTCAACAAGGTCGACCGCCCGGACGCCCGGATCGAGGAGGTCGTGCACGAGTCCATGGACCTGCTGCTGGGCCTGGCCTCGGACATCTCCGAGGACGAGCCGGACCTGGACCTGGACGCCGTCCTGGACGTGCCCGTGGTCTACGCCGCGGGCCGTGACGGCCGGGCCTCCCTGACGCAGCCCGAGAACGGCGGCCTGCCGGACAACGAGGACCTCGAGCCGCTGTTCGCGACCATCATCAAGCACGTCCCCGCGCCCTCCTACGACCCCGAGGGCGTGCTCCAGGCGCACGTGACCAACCTGGACGCCTCCCCGTTCCTGGGCCGTCTCGCCCTGCTGCGCATCTTCAACGGCACCCTCAAGAAGGGCCAGACCGTGGCCTGGGCGCGCGCCAACGGCGAGCTCAAGAACGTGCGGATCTCCGAGCTGCTGGCCACCAAGGGCCTGGACCGCGTCCCGGCCGACTCCGCCGGCCCCGGCGAGATCGTGGCCGTGGCCGGGATCGAGGACATCACCATCGGCGAGACCCTCACCGACCCGGAGAACCCGCAGCCGCTGCCCCTGATCACGGTGGACGACCCCGCGATCTCCATGACCATCGGCATCAACACCTCCCCGCTGGCCGGCCGCACCAAGGGCACCAAGGTCACGGCCCGCCAGGTCAAGGACCGCCTCGACAAGGAGCTCGTCGGCAACGTCTCGCTCAAGGTGCTCCCCACCCAGCGTCCCGACGCCTGGGAGGTCCAGGGCCGCGGCGAGCTGGCCCTGGCGATCCTGGTGGAGCAGATGCGCCGCGAGGGCTTCGAGCTGACCGCGGGCAAGCCCCAGGTCGTGACCAAGACCGTCGACGGCAAGGTGCACGAGCCCTACGAGCACATGACGATCGACGTCCCCGACGAGTTCCTCGGCGCCGTGACCCAGCTGATGGCCGGGCGCAAGGGCCGCATGGAGGCCATGGCCAACCACGGCACCGGCTGGGTGCGGATGGAGTTCAAGGTCCCCGCCCGCGGGCTGATCGGCTTCCGCACCCGGTTCCTCACCGAGACCCGCGGCGCCGGCATCGCGTCCTCCTACGCCGACGGCTACGAGCCGTGGGCCGGGGACATCGAGTACCGCACCAACGGCTCGATGATCGCCGACCGCGCCGGCGTGGTCACCCCGTTCGCCATGATCAACCTGCAGGAGCGCGGGTCCTTCTTCGTGGAGCCCACCTCCGAGGTCTACCAGGGCATGATCGTGGGCGAGAACTCCCGTGCCGACGACATGGACGTGAACATCACGAAGGAGAAGAAGCTCACCAACATGCGTGCGGCCTCCTCCGACACCTTCGAGAACCTCACGCCCCCGCGCAAGCTGACCCTCGAGGAGTCCCTCGAGTTCGCCCGCGAGGACGAGTGCGTGGAGGTCACCCCGGACGCCATCCGCATCCGCAAGGTGATCCTCGACGCCAACGAGCGGATGAAGGCGCACCGGGCCCGGGCCCGCGCCTGACCCCGGACCGCAGCAGCACCGCGCAGCAGGCCCGGCCGTGACCCAGCCCGTCCCGTACTACCCCGAGCAGGGCGTCCTCGTGCGCGAGGACGCCCTGCCGGGGCTGCTGCCCCCGGGCCTGCGCCCGGAGGACGCCCGGCTCCTGTTCGTGCACGCCCACCCCGACGACGAGTCCATCGCCACCGGCGCCACCATGGGCCGCTACGCGGAGCTCGGCGCGCGGGTCGTGCTGCTCACCATGACCCGCGGCGAGCGCGGCGAGGTCATCCCCGAGCCGCTGCACGCCCTCGAGGTCGGCCGGCCGGGGTGCACCGACGACGGCACGGCCCTGGGCCGCCACCGGGTCGGCGAGCTCGACGACGCCGCGGCCCGCCTGGGCGTGGCCGAGCGCTTCTTCGCGGGGGAGCCCCCCGCCCTCGACCCCGCCGTGGGCTTCGCCGGCGGCACGGGCCACTACCACGACTCCGGCATGTCCTGGGGCCCGGACGGGCGGGCCGCCCCCGCCGAGGACTCCTCGCCGCACAGCCTCACCGCGGCCGCGGCCGACGAGGCCGCCGCCCACGTCGCCGCCGCGGTCCGGGCCGTGCGCCCGCACGTGCTCGTCACCTACGACGACGACGGCGGCTACGGCCACCCCGACCACGTCCGCACCTCCGCCGTCGCGGTGCGCGGCGCCGAGCTCGCCGCCCGTCCGGGCGCGGACGCCGACGGGGAGCCCGTCGACCCCTGGCGCACCCCCCTCGTGTGGGCCGTCGAGGGCGAGGCGCGGTCCGAGGACCCGCGGCCGCAGGCCGCGGTGCACGGCTCCGCCGGGCGCAAGCGGGACGCCATGGCCGCCCACGCCACCCAGCTGGTGCTCTCCGGGGACGGCTCGCGCTTCGCCCTCTCGAACGGGGTGTGGCAGCCCTTCAGCGCCCTCGAGACCTACCGGCTGCTCGCCGGGGACCCGGACGCGGTCGCCGCGGAGGAGGAGACGCCCGGTCGCGCCCGGGCCTCCGTGCTCTCGGCCCTCGTGACGTCCGTCGCGGCCGGGGCCGTGGCGGCGTCCGTGGCCACGGTCCTGCACAGCGCCGTCTGGTACGCGCCCGCCGGGTGGTGGCTCCCGTGGGGCCTGCTCTTCGCGACCGCCCTGCTGCTCAGCGTGTCCCTGTGGGTCGGCACCGCGACCCGCCGCGTGTGGGCCGCCGCCGTGCCGGGGCTGACCGGCTACCTCGTCTCCTGGCTGTTCGCCTACGGCGGGGACGGCTCCGTGATCGTCGTGACGGACCCCGGCACGCCCGTGGGGATCCTGGGCCTGGCCTGGTTCGGGCTCGTCTTCGTGACGACCCTGCTGGCCGTGCTCGTCACGGCCCGGTGGCTGCGCGCCCGGCGGCGCAGGACCGGCGCGGGCTGAGCCCCGCGGCGCCCGACTGCCGCAGTGCCCGGTGCTCAGGCCCCTTGGGGCCGGCGCCGCGGCGGCGCGGGCGGGACCACCCGGGCGGCCCGGATCCCGCCGGCGCCGATCAGCACGTCCCCCCGGCGGGTCCGCACCGTGACGGACTCCTCGTCCGCGGCCAGCAGCTCGCCCAGGGCGTCGGTGAGCGGCAGCCCGGAGGCGTCGTCGGCGGGCAGGGCGTAGCGCACGCTCACGCGCGTACCAGCGGGCAGACCGGTGAGCAGGCCCAGCGCCGAAGATGACGTCCCGGACGGCGATGTTGAGCCGGATGTCGGATGCTCCATGGCTGTCATCCTAGCCAGGGCGCCGTGGCTAGACTGGTCGGAGCAAACCCAGGAGAAAGGTTCGAACCGCCGTGACCTACGTCATCGCCCAGCCCTGTGTCGACGTGAAGGACAAGGCCTGCGTCGAGGAGTGCCCCGTCGACTGCATCTACGAGGGGGAGCGCTCGCTCTACATCCACCCCGACGAGTGCGTGGACTGCGGTGCGTGCGAACCGGTGTGCCCCGTCGAGGCCATCTACTACGAGGACGACACCCCCGACGAGTGGGCCGACTACTACAAGGCGAACGTCGAGTTCTTCGACGACCTCGGCTCGCCCGGCGGCGCCGCGAAGCTCGGCAACACGCACACGGACCACCCCATGATCGCGGCGCTGCCGCCGCAGAACCAGGACGTCGCCCTGTGACGCAGGGGGACCGGTCCTTCGGCCTCGCCCTGCCCGACTACCCGTGGGACACGATGGCGCCGTACCGCGCCGTCGCCGCGGAGCACCCCGGCGGGGTCGTGGACCTGTCCATCGGCACGCCCGTGGACCCCACGCCCCTGGTCGTCCAGGACGCGCTGGCCGCCGCCGCCGACGCCCACGGCTACCCGACCACCCACGGCACCCCCGCCCTGCGCGAGGCCGTCGTCGCCTGGTACGCGCGGCGCCGCGGCGTGACCGGTCTGGACCCCGCCGCGGTCATGCCCACGGTCGGCTCCAAGGAGCTGGTCGCCTGGCTGCCGCTGCTGCTCGGCCTGCGCCCCGGCGACGTCGTCGTGCGGCCCACGGTCGCCTACCCGACCTACGACATCGGGGCCCAGCTGGCGGGCGCCGAGGCCGTGGCCGCGGACGACCTCGACGAGCTCGACGACGACGTGCGCTCCCGCGTGCGCATGGTGTGGCTGAACTCGCCCGCCAACCCCACCGGCATCGTCCGGGACGCGGCGTCGCTGCGGCGGGTGGTCGACCAGGCCCGCGCCCTCGGGGCCGTGGTCGCCTCCGACGAGTGCTACGCCGAGCTCGGCTGGGGCGCCTGGGACGTCCAGCAGGGCGGCGCCCCGGTCCCGTCGGTGCTCGACCCCCGGGTCAGCGGCGGGGACCACTCCCTGCTGCTGTCCGCGTACTCCCTGTCGAAGCAGTCCAACGCCGCCGGCTACCGGGCCGCGTTCCTCGCCGGCGACCCCCGGCTCATGGCGAGCCTCGTCAACTCCCGCAAGCACGCCGGGATGATCGTGCCCGCCCCGATCCAGGAGGCCATGCGGGCCGCCCTGGGCGACGACGCCCACGTCACCGCCCAGAAGGCGCTCTACCGGTCCCGCCGCGAGCGGCTCGTCCCCGCGGCCGAGGCCTTCGGGCTGCGGGTCGAGCACTCCGAGGCCGGGCTCTACCTGTGGTGCACGGCGGGGGAGGACACCTGGACCACGGTGCAGCGCTTCGCGGAGCGGGGCGTCGTGGTGGGCCCCGGGGTGTTCTACGGCACGGCCGGCGAGGGGTACGTGCGCCTGGCCCTGACCGCCGCCGACGAGCGCATCGACGCCGCCGCGGAGCGGCTCGGCCGCGCCTGACACGGTCCCCGGCGGCGCCGGGATTGGTCGCGGCGCGGACGGAGCAGGTAGGTTGGACCCTGACGATCGCTGTGTCCCGGGACACGGCCGTGCTGCGCCGACGGTGGCGCCCGGCGCGGCGACCACGGGCACCGGACACCGACATCCACTCGCGGAGGACGAACATGACTGAGTCTGCACAGAAGACCGGGACGGCCCGGCTCGACTACGGGAACGGAAGCCCCCTCGAGCTGCCCCTCCAGGACGCCACCGAGGGCAACCGCGGCTACGCGATCACGAACATGCTCAAGGAGACCGGCAACGTCGCCTTCGACCCCGGGTTCATGAACACGGCGAACGCGCGCTCCGCCATCACCTACATCGACGGCAACAACGGCATCCTCCGGTACCGGGGATACCCGATCGAGGAGCTCGCCCAGCACTCCAGCTTCATCGAGACCGCCTACCTGCTCATCTACGGCGAGCTGCCCTCGCCGTCCGAGCTCGAGGACTTCGACACCCGGATCCGCCGGCACACCATGGTCCACGAGGACCTCAAGAGCTTCTTCAACGGGTTCCCGCGCAACGCCCACCCGATGCCCGTGCTGTCCTCGGCCGTCTCGGCGCTGTCCACGTTCTACGGGGACTCCCTCGACCCGTTCGACCAGGAGCAGGTGGAGATCTCCACCATCCGGCTGCTCGCGAAGGTGCCCACCCTGGCCGCCTACGCGTACAAGAAGTCCAAGGGCGAGCCGATGCTCTACCCGCAGAACGACCTCAGCTACACGGAGAACTTCCTGCGCATGTGCTTCGGCGTGCCCGCCGAGGACTACGAGATCGACCCGGCCATGGCGAAGGCCCTGGACGTGCTGCTGATGCTGCACGCGGACCACGAGCAGAACTGCTCCACCTCCACCGTCCGGCTCGTGGGCTCCTCCCACGCCAACATGTTCGCCTCGGTCTCCGCGGGCATCAACGCCCTCTACGGCCCGCTGCACGGCGGCGCCAACGAGGCCGTGCTCGCGATGCTCAACCGGATCGAGACGCAGGGCGTCACGCCCGAGGACTTCATGGAGCAGGTCAAGAACAAGGAGTCCGGCGCCCGGCTCATGGGCTTCGGCCACCGGGTCTACAAGAACTACGACCCCCGGGCCCGCATCGTCAAGGACTACGCCCACGAGATCCTCGAGAAGCTGGGCGGCAACGACCAGCAGCTCGACATCGCCATGCGGCTCGAGGAGAAGGCCCTCGCCGACGACTACTTCGTGGAGCGCAAGCTCTACCCGAACGTCGACTTCTACACGGGCCTCATCTACAAGGCGATGGGCTTCCCCGAGAAGATGTTCACCGTCCTCTTCGCGATCGGCCGGCTGCCCGGCTGGATCGCCCAGTGGCGCGAGATGATCGAGGACCCGGAGACCAAGATCGGCCGCCCGCGACAGCTCTACGTGGGCGAGGGCGAGCGGCACTACCCGCAGCGCTGAGCAGTCCCGGCACCGGCGGACGCCGGGCCCGTCCCCTTCGTCGCGGGGCGCGGGCCCGGCGTCCGCCGTTCCGCGCCGGCCCCCGCCCCGGTAGCGTGGTCGCATGAGCGAGCAGCGGCACACCCCGGAGCGGATCACCGAGCTCGGCCCGGACGACGTCTTCGTCTTCGGCTCCAACGCCCGGGGCGCCCACCTCGCGGGCGCGGCGCGCACGGCCGTCGAGCGCTTCGGCGCCGTCCCGGGCCGGGGGCACGGCCTGCAGGGACGCTCGTACGCGATCGACAGCATGAGCGGGCTCCCGGAGCTCGAGCGGGAGGCGGCGGCGTTCGTGGCCTTCGCCCGGGAGCACCCCGAGCTGACGTTCTGGCTCACCCGGGTGGGCACGGGCATCGCCGGCCACGACGAGCGGCGGGTGGCCGCCCTGTTCGCCGACGCCCCGCCCAACGTGGTCCGGCCCCGGGGCTGGTGAGCTCCGGGGCCGGACCGGCGCTCAGGCGCCCGCGGCGTAGCCCTCGGGGTTGCTCCGCTGCCAGTTCCAGTGGTCCCGGCACATCGTGTCGAGGTCCCGGTCGGCGGACCAGCCCAGCTCGGCCAGGGCCGTCGACGGATCGGCGTAGGACACCGCGGCGTCGCCGGGCCGCCGGTCCGTGATCTCATAGGGGATGCTGCGTCCGGAGGCCCGCTCGAAGGCGGCGTGCACCTCGAGCACCGAGTAGCCCTTGCCGGTGCCCAGGTTCCAGGTGCGCACCCCGCCGTGCTCGGTGATGTGGTCCAGGGCCCTGAGGTGCCCGTCGGCGAGGTCCACCACGTGGATGTAGTCGCGCACGCCCGTCCCGTCGGCGGTCGGGTAGTCGGCGCCGTAGACCTTCAGCTTCTCGCGCCGGCCCACGGCCACCTGGGCGATGAACGGCAGCAGGTTGTTCGGCACGCCCGAGGGGTCCTCGCCGATCCGGCCGGACTCGTGGGCGCCCACCGGGTTGAAGTAGCGCAGCAGGGCCACGTTCCAGGACGGGTCCGACGCGGCGAGGTCCACGAGCATGTCCTCGATGTGCTCCTTGGTCCGCCCGTACGGGTTCTGCGCGTCCATGGGCTGCTTCTCGGTCAGCGGCATCTCCTCGGGGGCGCCGTAGACCGTGGCCGAGGAGGAGAACACGATGGACCGGCAGCCGTGGGCCCCCATGGCGTCCAGCAGGTTGAGGGTGCCGGCCACGTTGGTGCGGTAGTACCACAGGGGCAGCTCGGCCGACTCGCCGACGGCCTTGAGCCCGGCGAAGTGGATCACGGCCTCCGGGCGGTGCTCCGCGAACAGGGCGTCGAGTCCCGCGGGGTCGAGGAGGTCGACCTCCGCGAACGCCTCGACGGAGCGTCCCGCGAGCTCCTCGACCCGCTCCAGCGAGGTCCGCGAGGAGTTCGCGAGGTTGTCCATCACGACGACGTCGTGCCCGGCCCCCAGCAGGGCGAGGACGGTGTGCGAGCCGATGTAGCCGGTTCCCCCGGTGACGAGAATCTTCATGGCCCCAGCGTATCGGCCGGGCCGCGGCGGTCCCGTCAGCGGCTCGCGAGGACCACCACGACGTCGTCGGGCGGGGGAGCGCCCTCCGGGTGCGCCTCGGCGGCGTCCACCCATCCCGGGGCGGGCGCGAAGCGGGCGGTGCGCTGGTCCGCCCGGACCCAGCTGCGCCCGTCGAAGGACACCTCGGCGACGCCCAGGGCCTCCGCCCGCGCGACCGCCCAGTGCGCCGCCGCCCAGCCCGCCGGCTCCCCGGGCGCCGGCACGACCACCCGGTCGCCGTCCGTGCGCGGGGCCGGCACCGCCGTGCGGAACGCGTCGTGGAGGGCCTCGGCCGCCCGGCGCGGGTCCCCGGGGCGCTCGGGGTCGTGGAGCACGCAGTTGAGCGAGCCCTCCGTGGCCCCGGTCAGGCTGCCGGCGAAGGCCCGGGCGAGGCCCTCGTGCCGCGCGTACGCCTCGGGGTGCGCGGAGCGCTGGACCGCCTGGGCGGCGTCGGTGACGGACATCGTCCGGTAGTCGAGCTCGGCGAGGCCGTCGTAGAAGGCGGCCGTGGCGTGGGCCGGGTCCATGATCTGCTCGACCGTGCCCCAGCCCTGGGACGGGCGCTGCTGGAACAGCCCCACGGAGTCCCGGTCCCCGTAGTCGATGTTGACGAGCTGCGACTCCTGCATCGCGGTCGCCAGGGCCACGACCGCCGCGTACGGGTCGGTGCCGCGCGCCACGGACTCCGCGGTGATCAGGGCGGCGTTGGCGGACTGCTCCGCGGACAGGGCGTGCCGCTGCCGCTGCCCGTCCCCGTCCGTGCTCGCGACCACGCACCGGGGCTCCCCGGCCGAGGGCCGGCCCGCGCGCAGCTCGACGGCCACGAGGACCCCCGCCGCGAGCACGGCGCCGACGAGAAGGAGCACGAACAGCGGCAGCCGCAGCGACGTGCTGCGGCGGCCGGGGACGGGGGAGGACACGGGCGCTCCTGGGCGGACGGGAGGACGGGCGGGGAAGAGGGGGAAGCGGGTGGCGGACGGGCGACGCCGCGCAGGGCGGGGCGGACCCGTCCTGCGCGGCGTCGGGCGGGCGGCTCGGGGCCCGCCGCGCTCAGTTGGCGTGCAGCGCCGCGTTGAGCTCCACGGTCCCGCCGGCGCGGGGCAGCACCTCGACGGCGCCGGTGAGGGAGTTGCGGCGGAACAGCAGGTTGGACAGGCCCGAGAGCTCCGAGGCCTTGGCCGTGGACCGCTCGCCGTCGGAGTGCACGCTCACCCGGGTGCCGGCGGTGACGTAGAGGCCGGCCTCGACCACGCAGTCGTCTCCGAGGGAGATGCCGACACCGGAGTTGGCGCCGAGCAGCACGCGCTCGCCCACGGTGATCCGCTCCTTGCCGCCGCCGGAGAGGGTGCCCATGATGGAGGCGCCGCCGCCCACGTCCGTGGCGTCGCCCACGACCACGCCGGCGCTGATCCTGCCCTCGACCATGGACTGCCCCAGGGTGCCGGCATTGAAGTTGACGAAGCCCTCGTGCATCACCGTGGTGCCCTCGGCGAGGTGGGCGCCGAGCCGGATCCGGCTGGCGTCGCCGATCCGCACGCCCGCGGGGACCACGTAGTCCACCATCCGCGGGAACTTGTCCACGCTGTGCACGGTCACGTGCCCGCCGGAGGCCTTCATCCGGAGCAGCGCGAAGGTCAGCTCCTCGGCGAGCACGGGCCCGCGGTCCGTCCAGGCCACGTTGGCGAGCAGGCCGAACACGCCGTCGAGGTTCAGGGTGTTGGGGCGCACGAGGCGGTGGGAGAGCAGGTGCAGGCGCAGGTAGGCGTCCGCGGCGTCGGCGGGCGCGGCGTCGAGGTCGATCGAGGTCTCGACGATCTCGCTGCGGACGTTGCGGTCGGGGTCGGCGGTGGCCGCGAGCCGCAGGTCCGCGTCGAGGGAGGTGTCGACCGCGTCGGAGAGGGACGGGGTGGGGTACCAGACGTCGAGGACGGTGCCCTCCTTGGGGCCCGAGGCCACGACGGTGGCCAGGCCGAGTCCGGAGGCGGGACGAGAGGTGGAAGAAGTCATGGCCTCCATCCTACGGGGGGCGCCGGGGCGGGGCCGACGGGCGGCGGCGGCCGCCCCGTTATGCTGGCAGCCATGATCGCACCGGAGCTGGACCTCGCCGCGGACCCCGCCGACCTGACGGCCGCCCTCATCGACATCGCGTCCGTCTCGGGCTCGGAGGGCCCCCTCGCCGACGCCGTCGAGGCCGCGCTGCGCCGGCTCCCGCACCTCACCGTGCACCGGGACGGGGACGCCGTGGTGGCGCGCACCGACCTCGGCCGCGCCGAGCGGGTGGTGCTCGCCGGCCACCTCGACACCGTGCCCCTGCCGACCGCGCCCGGCGCCCGGGGGACCGTGCCCGCCACGTGGACGGGGGCCGACGGCGACCGGGTGCTCTACGGCCGGGGCGCCACCGACATGAAGGGCGGCGTGGCCGTCCAGCTCGTCCTGGCCGCGGCCCTGACGGCGCCGAACCGGGACGTCACCTACGTCTTCTACGACCACGAGGAGGTCGACGCCGACGCGAGCGGGCTGGGCCGGCTCCAGCGCCACGCCCCCGAGCTGCTCGAGGCGGACTTCGCGGTGCTGCTCGAGCCCACCGACGGGACCGTGGAGGGCGGGTGCAACGGCACGATGCGCTTCCGCATCACCACCACCGGCCGTGCCGCCCACTCGGGGCGGTCCTGGATCGGGGAGAACGCGATCCACAAGCAGGCCGACGTCCTCGCCCGTCTGGCGGCCTACGAGCCGCGGACCGTGGCGGTGGAGGGGCTCGAGTACCGCGAGGGGCTCAACGCGATCCGGATCGGCGGCGGCGTGGCCGGCAACGTGGTCCCGGACACCGCCCACGTGGAGATCAACTACCGCTTCGCCCCGGACAAGAGCCCCGAGGACGCCGTGGCGCACGTGCGGGAGGTGTTCGCCGGCTACGAGATCGAGCTCACGGACCTCTCCCCGGCGGCGCGCCCCGGCCTGGACCGTCCCGCGGCCGCCGCGTTCGTGGCCGCGGTGGGCCAGGAGCCCAAGCCCAAGTACGGCTGGACGGACGTGGCCCGCTTCTCGCAGATGGGCGTGCCCGCCGTGAACTTCGGCCCCGGCGACGCCCTGCTGGCCCACACGGACGACGAGCACGTGAGCGCCGACGCGGTCCGGGAGTGCTGCCGGGCCCTGGCCGCGTGGCTCACGGCCTGAGCGGCGTCAGACGGTCGTCTCCTCGGCGGCCATGGGCCCCTCGGCCGGCTTGGTCCGGCCCGCGGTGCGGAAGCTGAGGAACCGCGACAGCCACGCGGCCAGCAGCGTCAGCAGGTAGTTGATGAGCACGAAGACCAGCGCCACCACGAACAGCGTCTGCAGGATGTTGCCGTCCCCGGAGCCCAGGCGCCGGGCGCTCGCGAGCAGCTCCGGGTAGGTGATGATGTAGCCCAGCGCGGTGTCCTTGAGGATCACCACGAACTGGCTGACCATCGAGGGCAGCATCGCGGTGAGGGCCTGGGGGAGCTCGATCATCCGCAGGGACCGGGAGGGCGTGAGCCCGATGACCAGGCCCGCCTCGCGCTGGCCCTTGGGCAGCTGGTGCACGCCGGAGCGGATGAGCTCGGCGATGACCGACCCGTTGTAGAACATCAGGCCCAGCACCACGGCCCAGAACGGCACGTTGGCGGGCTCCACCAGGCCGGCGCGGCCGATGCCCAGGTAGAAGAAGATCATCATCACCAGCACGGGCACGGCCCGGAAGAACTCGACCACCACGGTGCAGACGAAGCGTACCGGGGCCAGCTGGGACAGCCGGCCGAGACCGAAGACCAGGCCGAAGGCGATCGAGAGGGCCACCGCCAGCAGCGCGGCCCGCAGGGTCTCCCACAGCCCCGGGAGCAGGAAGTTCTCCCAGGCGCGGGCGGTGAGCAGCGGGGTCCACCGGTCGGCGTCGAGCTGGCCCTGCTCGGCGAGCGCGCTGAGCACCACCCAGGCGAGCGCGGCGATCAGCAGCACTCCCGCCACGTTGAAGAGCAGCGTGAGCCGGCGGGCACGCGGCCCCTGCACGTCGAAGAGGACGTTCTGGGTCTTGGCCATCAGCGCTTCACCGCCAGCTTCCGGGAGGCCCAGGTGGTCAGCAGGCCCACCGGGACGACGATGAGGACGAAGCCGAGCGCCACCACCAGGAAGATCGCGATGATCACGTCCGGGCGGAACTCGATCATGGTCTTCATGAGGGAGGAGATCTCGGTGACCGACGCGGCCGCGGCCACCGTCGTGTTCTTCGTCAGGGCGATCAGGGTGTTGCCGAGCGGGGTGATCGCCCCGCGCAGCGCCTGCGGGAAGACGATCAGCCGGGCCGCGGGCAGGAAGCTCAGCCCGATGGCCCGGGCCGCCTCGGCCTGCCCGGCCGGCACCGTGTTGACGCCGGAACGGATGGCCTCGCAGACGAAGGCCGCGTGGTAGAGGCTCAGGCCGATCACGGCGTAGAGGAAGAAGTTCCGGTTGAAGTCCGAGGAGAGGTTGATGCCGAGCTGGCTCCACACGCCCAGGACCAGGAACACGAGGATGATCGTCAGCGGCGTGTTGCGGAACAGGTTCACGTACGTGGTGCCCAGCAGCCGCAGGGACGCGATGGGGGAGATGCGCATCAGGGCGACCAGGGCGCCGAGGACCGCCGAGCCGATCGCGGCCCAGAAGGTCAGCTGCAGGTTGACCCAGAACGCGCCCGGCACGTCGTACTGGGCGAACAGACTGGCGAAGTCGGTCAGGTAGTCGTTCACGGGAGCTCCCGGGGAGCGGGCAGGTCCTGGGTCACGGAAGGCCCCTTCGTCGCGGATCGGTCGGCGTGCTGCGCGCTCGCGGTCCCGTGGCCGGCCGGTCGCCGGCCGGCCACGGGGCGCTCACGCGTCCGGGGTCACTCGCCGCAGGGCTCGGGCTCCGGCGGGTTGAGCTCGGCGTTGTAGGTGTAGTCGGCGCCCTCGGTGTTGGCCGTGACGGCCTCCTCCCAGGCGCCCTCGTCGATCATCTTGGTGATGGCCTCGTTGACCGCCTCGCACTGGTCGGAGCCGTCGGGCAGGCCCACGCCGTAGCGCTCCTCGGAGAAGGTGTTGCCGACCACCTTGAACTTGCCCTGGTTGGCGTCGGTCGAGGCGAGGCCCGCGAGGATGATGTCGTCGGTGGTCACGGCGTTCACCTGGCCGGACTCGAGCGCCGTGAGGCAGTCGGCGTAGCCGGGCTGCTCGACGAGGTTCACCCCGGGTACCTCCTCCTGGATGTTCGCGGCCGAGGTGGAGCCCGTCACCGAGCACAGGTTCTTGCCCTCGAGGTCCTCCGGGCCGGCGATCGTGGACTCGTCGGCGGTCACCAGCAGGTCCTGCCCGGCCACGAAGTAGGGGCCGGCGAAGTCCACGGTCTGGTCGCGCTCCTCGGTGATCGAGTAGGTCGCGAAGATCATGTCCACCTGGTCGTTGGCGAGCATGTTCTCGCGGTTGGCGGAGGGGGACTCCACCCACTCGATCTGGTCCTCGGAGTAGCCGAGCTCGGTGGCGACGTACTTCGCGACGTCGACGTCGAAGCCGGTGTACTCGCTGCCGTCGCGGAAGCCGAGGCCCGGCTGGTCGAACTTGATGCCGATCCGCACGGACTCGCCCGAGCCGCCGCCCTCGCCTTCCGCACCGGACCCGCCGTCGTCGCCACCTCCGCACGCGGTGAGGGTCAGGGCCGCGGCCGCGGCCATCGCGGCCAGTCCGAGGGGCTTGCTGCTGCGCATGGTGTGCTCCTTGCTGTGGAGGTGGTGGCGTGGGTCGGAGGGACGGGGGACGGTCAGTGGCCGAGGATCTTGCCGAGGAAGTCCTGGGCGCGCTCGGAGCGGGGGTTCGTGAAGAACTCCTCGGGGGTGTTCTCCTCGACGATCATGCCGTCGGCCATGAACACCACGCGGTCGGCGGCCTTGCGGGCGAAGCCCATCTCGTGGGTGACCACGATCATCGTCATGCCCTGCTTCGCGAGGGCCACCATGGTGTCGAGGACCTCGTTGATCATCTCGGGGTCCAGCGCGGAGGTGGGCTCGTCGAAGAGCATCACCTTCGGCTCCATGGCCAGGGCCCGGGCGATGGCGACGCGCTGCTGCTGGCCGCCGGAGAGCTGCGCGGGCAGCTTCTCGGCCTGGTTGTCGACCCCCACCCGGGTCAGCAGCTCCATGGCCTGCTTCTTCGCCTCGGCCGCCGACCTGCCCCGCACCTTGACGGGCCCCAGGGTCACGTTCTGCAGGACCGACTTGTGGGCGAAGAGGTTGAAGGACTGGAAGACCATGCCGACGTCGGCGCGCAGCTTCGCGAGGGCCTTGCCCTCCTCGGGCAGCCGCTTCCCGTCGATGAGGATCTCGCCGTCGTCGATGCTCTCGAGCCGGTTGATGGCCCGGCACAGGGTGGACTTGCCGGAGCCGGAGGGGCCGATCACGACCACCACCTCGCCGCGCTTCACCTCCAGGTTGATGTCCCGGAGCACGTGCAGGTCCCCGAAGTGCTTGTTGACGTGCGACATGCGGACCAGGGCCTCGGCCGTCCCCGCGGCGGAGGAGGCCGGAGCGGCGGCCGGCGGAGTGGCGTGTGACATACCGGAAAGATATCCCAGATTCGTTCTGCGTGATGCCGAACACGTTGCAATCGTGTTAATTGCTTACCCGTCCGTAGAAATGTTGCGGCGCCCCGGTCCGTCCGGCGGCGCATAGCCTGGAGGGCATGACCGAGATCCTCGTGGTGCTGTCCGGGCTCGTGCTGCTGCTCACGGTCGTGGGCGTCGTGGTCCTCGGCCGCGACCGCCTCGCCGAGCGGGTCGTGCCCGCCCGGGACGGGATCGCCGTGGCGCGCGCCCCCGGCGCGCCGCTCGTGCTGCCCGAGCACCCGACGGCGGAGGACGTGGAGCGGATCGCGTTCTCCGTCCGGCGCCGCGGCTACGACCCCGCGGAGGTCCACGCCGTGCTGGCCCACCTCGCGGACCGGCTGCCGCCGCCGGAGGACCCGCCGTCCCGCCCGGTGCCGGGGGCGTGAGCGGCCGGACGGCCGTGGCCCTCCGGTGGGCCCGGGCCCCCTGGTGGGCGCAGGCCCTGCTGGTCTGGGCGGCCTCCCGGCTCTGGGCCTGGGCCGTGTTCACCACGGTGGGCCGGCAGCAGGGCCCCGGTCCGTGGGGGGACGGCGCCCTGGGCTACCTCGAGTTCACCGGGACCTGGGACTCGGACTGGTACGAGCGCATCGCCCGGGAGGGCTATCCCGCGTCCCTGCCCCGGGACGCGGCCGGGCAGGTGCAGGAGAACGCCTGGGCGTTCTACCCGGTCTTCCCGCTGGTCGTGCGGGCAGTCTCGGCGGTCACCGGCGCGGGATGGGACGCAGCCGCGTCGGCCGTGTCCCTGGCCGCGAGCCTGGGCGCCGTCCTGCTCGTCCACCGGCTGTTCCTCCGGCTCGCCCCTCCGGCCACCGCCCTGTGGGGTGTCGCTTTCGTCGCGTTCAGCCCGGTCGCCCCGGTGCTGCAGGTCCCCTACGCCGAGTCGCTGCACCTGCTGCTGCTCGCGGGCGCCCTGCTGCTGGTGGCCCGGGGGAACCACCTGGCGGCCGCCCCCGTGGTGCTCCTGATGTGCCTGACGCGCCCGGCGGGGGTCCCCTTCGCGGCGGCCCTCGGGATCACGTGGTTCGTGCGCTCCGTGCGCCGGCACCGGGCCGGGGAGCTGCGCCGCGCGGCGGACGCCGTCGACGGGCTGCTCGGCCTCGCGGTCCTGGCGTGCGGCGCGGCCCTCGCCTGGCCGGCGATCGCGTGGGCCGTCACGGGCGAGCCGACCGCGTACACCGACACCGAGACGGCGTGGCGGGGCGGGGGAGGGCTGGAGCCGGTGGTGCCCTGGTTCGACGCCGCCGCCGGGCTGTTCGGCCCCGTGTTCGGGCTCGCCGCGCCCGTGCTGCTGGTCGCGGGCGGGACGGTGCTGCTGCGCACCCGCGTGGTGCGGGAGCGGCTGGACCTGCTCACGCGCGTGTGGCTGGCGAGCTACGGCGTGTACCTGCTCCTCTTCCTGCACCCCCAGAGCAGCACCTTCCGGCTGCTGCTGCCGCTGTTCCCCCTGGCCCTGCCGCTGGCCGCGGTCTCGGACTCGCGCGCCTACCGGGTGGCCTGCGTGGTGTTCGGCGCGCTGCTCCAGCTCGTCTGGGTCGGCTGGCTGTGGCACTGGAAGCAGCTGCCCGGGGGCGGGGACTACCCGCCCTGATCCCGTCCGCACCCCGCGCCGGCCACGCCGACGCGGACCCCCGGGCGCCGGGGTGGTCCGGGGCCACGGTTGCGGCTCGGATAGGATGGGAGCCACACCAATCGAGGAAGAGGAGTTCCCACATGGCGGCCATGAAGCCGAGAACCGGTGACGGACCGATGGAGGTCACCAAGGAGGGGCGGAGCCTGATCATGCGGGTGCCGCTCGAGGGCGGCGGACGGCTGGTGGTCGAGCTGAAGCCGGCCGAGGCCGCGGAGCTCAAGGAGTGCCTGGCCGGCGTCACCGAGTGACCACCGGCGCGGACGGCGGGGGGCCCGGCACCACGTGGTGCCGGGCCCCCCGCCGTCCGGACCCGTCCGGTCAGCGGCGGACGGCCAGCAGCAGCCCGGAGCCGGTCGTCAGCAGGGCGGTGCTGAAGCGCTCGTCCTCCCGGAACAGCCGGTGCACGGCCCGCATCGTCCGGGTGTTCTCCTCGCGGTTGGCCGGCTGCGCCACCTTGTCCTGGGACAGGGCGTCGTTGACCACGAGCATCCCGCCCGGGCGCAGCAGCCGGACGGCCTCCTCGGCGTAGTCGAGGGTCCCCTCGGGGTCGGCGTCGAGGAACACGAGGTCGTAGGCGCCGGCGCTCAGCCGGGGCATCACGAGGGATGCGCGGCCGGGGATCGTGCGGGTCCGGCTCGTCGGGATCCCGGCCTCCCGGAACGTGTCGCGGGCCGCGCGCAGCGCCCGGATGTCGGTGTCGATCGTGGTCAGCACGGACGTGCCGGGCAGACCGCGCAGCAGGGCGAGACCGGACACCCCGGCCCCCGTGCCCACCTCGACCACGGTGGCGGGCCGGGCCGCCGCGGCGAGCACCGTCAGGGCGGCGGCCGTCCCCGGGGTCACCGGGGGGATGCGCAGGGCGAGGGACCGCTCCCGGGCGCGGTAGGCGAGCTCGTCCTCGGCGGCGAACGCCTCGGCGTACGACCAGCTCGTCGTCTTGTCCGCGCCCATGGTCCGCCCTTCGTCGCTGTAGTGGATGCGCGCCATCCTACCGGCTGGGCCCGTCCGTCCGGCCACCGTCCAGTCGGCATCCAGCTTCCCGGTCGATCATGGAGACGATCACGACGTCTTCCACGGACCTGTTCGCGGGCCTCCTCACGGAGCGGTCCGTGCACCCGCTTCCGACGCCGACCGCGGCACGGGGCCGGGCACGGGCCCACCCGGAGCCCGCCGCCCCGACCACCGCACGAGGAGGACCGATGCCCCGCCCGGATCGCACCGCGCCGGCCCGCCCCAGCAGCGCGGTGCCCGTGGCCGCGGCCACCGTGAGCGCGGTGCTCACCCTCGTCCTGGGCTCCGGCTACGCGGTCGGTCGCACGGTCGTGATGCAGTCCGCGCACAGCGCCGAGGAGCGAGTGCCGGTCTCGGCCTGGAACGGCACGCACGGGGTGCTGCACGCGGACGAGGTGTCCGCGGACCTGCTGCGCACGGAGGGCTGGACGCTGCCCACCCTGGCCGCGGACGGCTACCGGGTGGGCTCGATGACCCGCGGCACCCTGTCCGGGCACCCGGTCGTGGCCGTCAGGCTGCACCGCGGCGAGGACGAGGTCGTCGTGGTGGAGCAGCGCGGGGGGATCGACCGCGAGAACCCCATGGACGGGCTGACCGGGCTGCCCGTGAGCGCCGAGGGCCTCGAGCGCGTCGCCGTGGAGGGCGTGCCGCTGTGGGTGGACGCCGGGCCGCCGTGGCGGGCGGTGCTCGTCGGGGACGAGGTCGTCTACACCGTCTCGGGGGAGTCCGGACCGTCCGCGATGGCCCACACCGTGGGCCTCGTCGTGGCCGACGAGCGGGGGCGCGTGGTGGAGCCGTCCCCGGGGGACCCCGGCGTCGTCGAGACGGTGCTGGTCGGCCTGCGCGAGATCTTCGGCTGACCGGCCACCGGCTCCCGGACTGGTAAAATCACTTCCTGTGCTCGGCATCAACGGCGGCGAAGCGATCATCCTGGTGCTCCTGGCCCTGTTCATCATCGGGCCGGAGCGGCTGCCGGAGTACGCGGAGAAGCTCAAGGAGCTGGTCAAGGCCGCCAAGCGCTACGCGACCGGCGCCACCGAGGAGCTCAAGGAGACCCTCGGGCCGGAGATCGCCGACGTCGACTGGCGCAGGCTCGACCCCCGCCAGTACGACCCCCGCACCATCGTGCGCCAGGCCCTCCTGGAGGACGACGAGCCGGCGGCGCCCGCCGCACCCCGGCCGCGCCCCGGCCCGGTGCTGACCCGCCTGGCCCCCGGCGAGCGGGCCCCCTTCGACACCGAGGCCACCTGAGCCGGCCCCCGCACACGCCGAGCGCGGGGCCGGCGGTGCGTCAGCGCGGCCCCAGGCCCAGCGGCCGTCCGGCCAGCCCGCGCGGGCGGGCGCCCATCGCGTCGGCGACGGCGCGCAGGGCGACCGCGGCGGGCGAGCCCGGCGCGGACCACACCACCGGACGGCCGGCGTCCCCGCCCTCGCGCAGGGCGACGTCGAGCGGCACGGCGCCCAGCAGCGGCACGTCGTAGCCCAGCCGCCGGGTCAGGGACTCCGAGATCCGGGTGCCCCCGCCGGCGCCGAAGAGCTCGAGCACGCTGCCGTCCGGCATCGGCATGCCCGCCATGTTCTCCACCACCCCGGCCACCCGCTGGCCGGTCTGCACCGCGAGCGCCCCGGAGCGCTCGGCGACCTCGACCGCCGCCTGCTGGGGCGTGGAGACCACAAGCACCTCCGCGGAGGGCAGCAGCTGGGCCACGGAGATCGCGATGTCGCCCGTGCCCGGCGGGAGGTCGAGGAACAGGTGGTCCAGGTCGCCGAAGTGCACATCCGTGAGGAACTGCTCCACGGCGCGGTGCAGCATCGGCCCGCGCCAGGCCACCGGCTGGTCCGGGTCCACGAACATCCCGATCGAGATGACCTTGAGCACCCCGGGGCGCCCGGAGTCCTCCCGAGCCTCCTCGGGGACGTCCACGACGGGGGGCAGGATCATGTCCCCCACCTGCGTGGGCGCCCGGTCGATGCCGAGCAGCCCGGGCACGGAGAACCCGTGGACGTCGGCGTCCACGATGCCCACCGACCGGCCGCGCGCGGCGAGCGCGGCGGCGAGGTTCACGGTGACCGTCGACTTGCCGACGCCGCCCTTGCCGCTGGTCACCGCGTGCACCCGCGTCAGGGAGGACGGGTCGTTGAAGGGGACGGTCCGGGTGTGACCCACCCGGTCCTTCAGCGCGGTGCGCTGCTCGGGGGTCATCACCCCGATCTCGACGTCCACGGTGCGCACCCCGGCCACGGTCCCCACGGCGTCCCGGACGTCCCGCTCGATGGTCGAGCGGAGGGGGCAGCCGCTGATCGTCAGCAGCACGTGCACCGCGGCGTGACCGGCGTCGTCGAGGCGGGCGGAGCGGATCATCCCCAGCTCCGTCACGGGCCGGCGCAGCTCCGGGTCGAGCACGCGGTCGAGCGCCGCGCGCAGGGCGGGGTCGAGGGTCTCGGGGGCGAGGACGTCGTCGGGGCGGGGCTCAGGCACGGGGGATCCCTCGGGTCTCGGGGGCGGTGGGGCGGTCGGGGTTGCGGCTCCTGCGGCGGGCGCCCCGCCTCTGCGGGGCCCCCGGTTCGTCGGCGTCCGGGGCGTCGTCCTGGGACTCCAGGATCTCCTCGAGCACCGAGCGCAGCTCCGAGCGCACGAAGTCGCGGGTGGCGACGTCGCGCAGCGCGATCCGCAGCGAGGCGATCTCGCGGGTCAGGTACTCGGTGTCGGCGAGGTTCTGCTGCGCCCGGCGGCGGTCCTCCTCCTGGGTCACCCGGTCCCGGTCGTCCTGCCGGTTCTGCGCCAGCAGCAGCAGGGGCGCCGCGTAGGAGGCCTGCAGCGAGAGCATCAGCGTGAGCAGCGTGAAGTTGAGGTCCTTCGAGTCGAACTGCAGCTCCCGGGGGGCGATGGTGTTCCAGCCCAGCCACAGGGCCACGAATACCGTCATCCACAGCAGGAACTGCGGGGTGCCCATGAACCGGGCGAAGCCCTCGGTCATCCGCCCGAAGGCGTCGGGGTTCGGCCGGAGCCGGTCCAGCAGACCGGGCCGGTGCTCGCGCGGCTGGTCGAGCGTGTTGCCGCGGGTGCCGACGCGGGGGCGCCGGGGCTCGCGCTCACTCATACCGCTTGCCCACCTTCCGGATCGGGGTCCCGTCGTCGGCGGTGCGCCAGTCGTCGGGCAGCAGGGCGTCGAGGACGTCGTCGATCGTGATCGCCCCGACCACCCGGTCGTGGTCGTTGACCACCGGGATGATCGTGAGGTCGTAGGTCGCGAGCTCGCGCGCGACGTCCTGCAGGGAGGCGAGGTCGGAGACCGGCTCGAACGAGCGGTCGATGAGGTTGCCCACCGCCTCCGGTGGGGGATACCGCAGCAGCTTCTGGGTGTGCACCATGCCGAGGTACTTGCCGGTGGGCGTCTCCAGCGGCGGGCGGGAGACGATCACGGCCGCCGCCACGGCGGGGCTGAGCTCCTCCTGGCGGATGTGCGCGAGCGCCTCGGCCACCGTGGCCTCCGGCGGCAGGATGATCGGCACGGGGGTCATGAGCGAGCCGGCCGTGCCCTCCTCGTACTCCAGCAGGCGCCGGACGTCCTCGGCGTCCTCGGGCTGCATCCGCGCGAGCAGCTCCTCGGCCTGGGCCTCGGGCAGCTCGTTGAGCAGGTCGGCGGCGTCGTCGGGCTCCATCTCCTCGAGCACCGTGGCCGCGCGGTCCGGCGCCATGTTGGTGAGGATGTAGACCTGGTCCTCCTCCGGGAGCTCCTCGAGGACGTCGGCGAGCCGGTCGTCCTGGAGCTCGTCGGCGATCTCGAGCATGCGCTTGGCCGACATGTCGTGGAGCTCGTCCGCGAGGTCGGCGGGCTGCTGCTCCTCGTGGGAGGCGACCCACTGGGTGGCCGGCTGGTGGCCCGCGGCGGAGGGGTCCCCCGCGTCCTCCCAGTCGATGATCAGCGTCTCGTTGCGGCGGCGCATCAGGCCACCGCCCGTGCCGGTGCGGCGCACGAAGAGCTGGGTGATCAGCCAGTCCCCGGTGTTGCGCTTGCGCTCCATGGCCATGTCCTCGACCGTGGCCGAGCCGGAGCCGTCGCGCAGCACCACGGTCCGGTCGAAGACCTCGCCGACGGCGAGGGTCTCCGCGCCGCGCTGCTCGAAGCGGCGCAGGTTCACGAGCCCCGTGCTGATGATCTTCTCCGCGTCGATGCTGGTCACGCGGGTCATCGGCACGAACACCCGCTTCTTGCCGAGGACCTCCACCACGAGGCCGACCACGAGGGGCCGGCGGGAGGAGCGGCCGTACCGGGAGCTGCCGCGCATGAGCACGACGACGTCGCGCAACCGCCCCAGACGGTCCCCCAGGGGGTCGAACACGTCGAGGCCGATCAGGCGCGCGATGAAGATCTTGTCGATGTGGCTGCTCACCGTACAAGACTACCCACCGGCTCCCCGGGCCCCCTCCCGGTGCCGGGCCCCGGGTGCGGGGTCAGGGACGCGGCCCCGGGTCGGGGCACGGTCCGGGAGCGAATGGGGGAGAATGGGGGCATGAGCTCGCCACGGTCCCTGCCCCCTGCCAGTCCCGCCGTCCGCGGTCTGCCCCGCGGGGAGGTGATCGGGCGCTACGCCACGTACGCCGACGCACAGAAGGCCGTGGACCACCTGGCGGACGAGCAGTTCGAGGTGGACCGGATCGCGATCGTCGGCAACGACCTGAAGTCCGTGGAGCAGGTGACCGGCCGGCTGAGCTATCCGAAGGTCGCGGGCCAGGGCGCGCTCAACGGCATGGTCTTCGGCGCGTTCCTCGGGATGATCCTGTCGCTGCTGGGCGGGGAGCAGTGGCTGTCCACGCTGCTCGTGTCGGTGCTGATGGGAGGGGCCTTCTGGATGCTGCTCGCCACCATCACCTACGCCATGCAGCGCGGGAAGCGGGACTTCACCTCCACCAACCAGATCGTCGCCACGTCCTACGACGTCGTGGCCGCCCCCGAGGTGGCCCAGCGCGCCCAGCAGGTGCTCCAGGGGCTGCGCGGGCTGCAGAGCCTGCCGCGGACGGCTCCCGCGCCGCGGCCCGCTCCGCAGCAGGGTCAGCAGCAGGGCCCCCCGCAGGGGATGCGGCAGGGCCCCCCGCCGCCCGGGACGCCGGGGCGGCCCCCGGCGGGGGCCCCGTGGCAGCGGCCCTCCCACGGCGCCGCCCCGGAGCCGGCCGGTGGACCCGCGGGTCCCGCGCCCGCGGTCCCCGCGGCGGGCCAGGGCGAGCAGGCCGACGCGCCCGGCCGCTCCGCGATGTTCCAGGACCTGCCCGACGGCCGGCCCCAGTACGGCATCAGGCTCCCCGACGGGGAGCCCGACGGGGACGCCGCCGGGCAGGGCACCGCCGGTCAGGACGCGGGCCCGGACCGGTCCGGGCCGCCGGCCGGCGGGAGCACGTCCACCGACGCCTCCCGCTGACGGCCGGCGGCCGCCGGCTCAGCTGGGGTCGACGCCCTCCCGGGCGTGCCACAGACCGGTCATCCACGCCTCGACCTCGTCCGGGGTGCGGGGCAGCCCGGACGAGAGGTTGACGTTGCCGTCCTCGGTGATCAGGACGTCGTCCTCGATCCGCACGCCGATCCCGCGGTACTCCTCCGGCACCGCGAGGTCCTCCGCCTTGAAGTAGAGGCCGGGCTCGATGGTGAACACCATGCCGGGCTCGATGACCCCGTCCACGTACAGCTCCCGCTTGGCCTGCGCGCAGTCGTGCACGTCGAGGCCCAGGTGGTGGCTCGTGCCGTGCGGCATCCACCGCCGGTGGTGCTGGCCCGCCGCGGAGAGCGAGACCTCGGCGGGCACGGGCAGCAGACCCCAGCTCTCCAGCCGCCGGGCCAGGACCTCCATGGCGGCGGCGTGCACGTCCCGGAACCGGTTGCCGGGCACCGCGGCGTCGAACGCGGCGTCGGCGGCGTCCAGGACCGCCTGGTAGATCCGCCGCTGCACCTCCGAGTAGCGGCCGTTCACCGGCAGGGTGCGGGTGATGTCCGCGGTGTAGAGGGAGTCGGCCTCCACGCCCGCGTCCACGAGGATCAGCTCCCCGGGGATCACCCTCCCGGTGTTGCGGATCCAGTGCAGGACCGTGGCGTTGTTGCCGCACGCCGCGATGGTGTCGTAGCCGAGATCGTTGCCGTCCGTGCGGGCGCGGGCGAAGAAGGCGCCCTCGACCATGCGCTCGCCGCGGTGGCGGTGGCCCGCGGCGGCGGGCAGCACGTGCACGATGTCGGTGAAGCCCGCGATGGTCGCGTCCACGGCCTCGCGCAGCTGCTCGACCTCGTGGGCGTCCTTGACGAGCCGCAGCTCCGAGAGCGCCTCGGCGAGCTCGCCGTCGAGGGCGTCCGAGGACTCGAGGTCCACCCCGGTGTTGATCCGGGAGGTGTCCACCAGGGCGTCGACGTTCAGGTCCACCTCGCGCACGAGCCGGACCCGCAGGCCGCCCAGGGCGGTGGGCCCGGCGTTCTTGGTGACCGCGTCCTCGAGGCCCCCGAGGTCCCGGGTGCGCAGCCCGTAGGCGGCGCCCAGCTCCTCGAGGGTGGGGCGGGGGCCCACCCAGAACTCGCCGTTCTTGGCGTCGGCGTAGAACTCCTTCGAGTCCCGGCCGGCCATGGGGTGGAAGTACAGGGTGGCCTCGTGGTGGCCCCCGTCGTCGCCGGCGCCCTCCTGGACGGGCTCGAGCACCAGCACGGCGTCGGGCTCGTGGTCCACGCCCAGACCCGTGAGGTGCGCGAACGCGGAGTGCGGCCGGAAGCGGTAGTCGGTGTCGTTGGAGCGGACCTTGAGCGGCCCGGCGGGGAGCACGAGCCGCTCGCCGGGGAACCGCTCGGAGATCCGCCGGCGCCGCTCGGCGGCGAAGTCCGCGACCGGGGCCCGCTCCACCTCGGTGGGCTCCGCCTCCGCCCACTGGGACGCCATGAACTGCTGGAAGGCGGCGGAGTCGGGGCGCTGGGACCGGTTCTCGACCCGGTCCGAGAGCGGCTGCGTCGCGTCCTGGGGTGTGGTGCTGTGCTCTGTCATGATTCCTTTCCTCGCGTCGTCGGTCTCATCGTGCCACGGGAGGCGGCGGGCCGTCCGGCCCGGACCGGTATCGTGGAGCGGGTGAAGATCGACCTGCACACCCACTCGTCCGACTCCGACGGCACGGAGAGCCCGGCGGACGTGGCCCGCGCGGCGCACGCGGCGGGCCTGGACGTCTTCGCCCTCACCGACCACGACACCACATCCGGGTGGCAGGCGGCCGGGGACGCCGCGGTGGCCCTCGGGGTCGCCTTCGTCCCGGGCATGGAGATCTCCTGCACCACCGAGGACGGGATCTCGGTGCACCTGCTGAGCTACCTGCACGACCCGCGGGAGCCGCGGCTGCTCGCCGAGATCGAGTCCTCCCGCTGCTCGCGGCGCACCCGGGCCGAGCGCATGGTCGAGCTGCTGTCCGAGGACTACCCGATCGACTGGGACGTGGTCCTGGACCACGTGCGCGAGGGCGCGACCGTGGGCCGCCCGCACATCGCCGACGCGCTCGTCACCGTGGGGGTCGTGGAGAACCGCACCGCCGCCTTCGCGTCGGTGCTGCACAGCCGCTCCCGCTACTACGTCCCCCACTACGCCCCGGACCCGGTGCACGCGGTGCGCCTCGTCCGGGCCGCCGGCGGCGTACCCGTCTTCGCCCATCCGCTCGCCGCGGCCCGCGGCCGGGTGGTCGGCCCGGAGGTCTTCGAGGCCATGATCGACGCCGGCCTCGGCGGGCTCGAGGTCGCGCACCGGGACAACCCCGACGACGCCCGGGCCCGGCTCGTCCGGATGGCCTCCGAACACGACCTGGTGGTCACGGGCGCGAGCGACTACCACGGGGCCGGCAAGCCCAACCGGTTGGGGGAGAACCTGACGTCCGTCCAGTCGCTCGTGCGGATCGAGGAGCAGGCCGGCTCCGGGGTCCCCGTGCGCTACCCCTGAGGGCCCCGACGCCCCCCGGGCGAGCCCGTGCTCAGTCCCACACGGTCGCGCCCGGCAGGCGGGCGCGCATGACCTCGATCGCCTCCGGGTTGCGGTCCACGCACACGAACCGCCGGTCCAGCTGCCCGGCGGCGGCGCCGAGCGTCCCGGAGCCGGCGAAGAAGTCCAGGACCCAGTCCCCGGGGGCGGAGCTCGCGGCGACCATCCGCCGCACCAGGCCCACGGGCTTCTGCGTGGGGTAGCCGGTCTTCTCCCGGCCGGTGGGGGAGACGATGGTGTGCCACCACACGTCCGTGGGCAGCTTGCCCAGCCGCACCTTCTCCGGGGTCACCAGGCCCGGGGCCATGTACGGCTCCCGGTCCACCTCGGCGCTGTCGAACAGGTACCGCTCGGGGTCCTTGACGTACACCAGGACGTTGTCGTGCTTGGCGGGCCAGCGGCGGCGGGAGCGCCCGCCGTAGTCGTAGGCCCAAATGATCTCGTTGAGGAAGCACTCCCGCCCGAAGATCGCGTCCAGCATCACCTTCGCGTAGTGCACCTCCCGGTAGTCCAGGTGCAGGTACAGCGTCCCGTCGTCGGCCAGCACCCGCCACGCCTCCCGCAGACGGGGCTCCAGGAACCCCCAGTAGTCGGCGAACGCGTCGTCGTAGCTGCGCAGGGCCCCCAGCACGGTCGTGTAGGAGCGGCCGGCGAAGCCGGTGCGGTCGCCCTCCCCGGCGGCGGCCGGGGTCACCGTGGACTCCCGCCGCCGCTGGGTGCGGCCCGTGTTGAAGGGCGGGTCCACGTAGATCATGCGGAAGGCCCCGCCGGGCAGCCGCCGCAGGAGATCCAGGTTCTCCGCGGCGACCACCGCGTCGGGGCCCCCGGCGTCGAAGGCGAAGGGGCTCACTCGCCGGCGGTGCCGCTCTGCTCCGGCGAGGCCGCGCCGCTGCGGCGGCGCCGGCGGCGCCGGGTGGTGCCGTCCGAGGTGCGCTCCACCGAGGTCTCCCGGGGCGCCTCGGGAGCCGTCTCGCGCGTCGCCGCCCGGGGCGCCCGGGCGTCCTCGCGCGGAGCGGACGACGTCGCGGCGTCGTCGCGGCGGCCGCGGCCGCCGCGCCCCTCACCGCGGCCGGAGCCGCCGCGCTCGCCGCGACCGGAGCCGCCGCGGTCGCCGCGGTCGCGCGAGCGCCCGTCCCGGCCTTCGCCGCGCGGGCCGCTCTTGCGCCCGCCGGGCTCGCCGAGGTCCTCGAGGACCTC
Organism: Kocuria sp. CPCC 205258; assembly: GCF_040981005.1. NCBI lineage: Bacteria > Bacillati > Actinomycetota > Actinomycetes > Micrococcales > Micrococcaceae > Kocuria > Kocuria sp. CPCC 205258. Next base: position 76,787 of record NZ_JAVKPS010000011.1, read on the forward strand.
GGCGCCGAGCCCCTCGTGGGTGCGCCTGGAGCGGGGGAGCCGGCCCTTGGTGCCCTTCGGGATGCTCAGCTCCTCGTACAGGTGCTCGGAGGAGGAGTAGGTCTCGCGGGGCTCGGGGATGCCGAGCTCCAGGGCCTTGTCGATCAGCCGCCAGCGCGGGATGTCGTCCCAGTCCACGAACGTCACGGCCGTGCCCTTGTTGCCCGCGCGGCCGGTGCGGCCGGTGCGGTGCAGGTAGGTCTTCTCGTCCTCGGGGCACTGGAAGTTGATGACGTGCGTGACGTCCTCGACGTCGATGCCGCGGGCGGCGACGTCCGTGGCCACGAGCACGTCGACCTTGTTGTTGCGGAACGCGCGCAGCGCCTGCTCGCGGGCGCCCTGGCCCAGGTCGCCGTGCAGCGGGGCGGCGGCGAAGCCGCGGGTGATCAGCTCGTCCGCGAGCTTGGCCGCGGCCCGCTTGGTCTTGGTGAACACGATCGTGCGCCCCCGGCCCTCGGCCTGCAGGATCCGGGCCACGACCTCGTCCTTGTCGAGGTGGTGCGCCCGGTAGACCACCTGGCGGATGTCCTTCTTGGTGGCGCCCTCGTCCGGCGCGGCGGCCCGGATGTGCATGGGCTTGGTCATGTAGCGGCGGGCCATGGCCACCACGGGCCCGGGCATCGTCGCGGAGAAGAGCATCGTCTGCCGGACCTCGGGCACGGCCGAGAGCAGCTTCTCGACGTCGGGCAGGAAGCCGAGGTCGAGCATCTCGTCGGCCTCGTCGAGCACCACGGCCCGCACCGCGGACAGGTCGAGGTGGCGCTGCCGGTTGAGGTCGATGAGCCGGCCGGGGGTGCCGACGACGACCTCGACGCCCGCCTGCAGCTGCTCGATCTGGGGCTCGTAGGCGCGGCCGCCGTAGATGGTGGCCACCCGGGCGTCGCGGGTCCGCGCGGCGGTGGCCAGGTCGTGGCCGACCTGGACGGCGAGCTCGCGGGTGGGCACCACGATGAGCGCCTGCGGGGCGCCCGGCTTCTTCAGCTGGTCCCACCCCGCGTCGCCGCGGCCCACGACGCGCTGGACCACGGGGATGCCGAAGCCGAGGGTCTTGCCCGTGCCGGTCTTGGCCTGCCCGATGATGTCCTGCCCGGACAGCGCCACCGGCAGGGTCATGGCCTGGATGGGGAAGGGGTGGACGATGCCCTCGGCGGCGAGGGAGTCCACGATGTCCTGGCGCACCCCGAACTCGGCGAAGTCCTGGGGCAGCGGCTCGGGGTGTTCGGTGGTCTCGACGACCACCTCGGGGGTGCCGTCGAGGACGGTCCCGTCGTCGGGCGCGGCGGCGTCCGGGGCGGTGTCGGTGATGTGGTCGGTCACGGTCGGTTTCCTTACGACTCGGGCACGCCCGCTGAAGGGAGGGGACCTCGGGGTCCGGCCTCCGGGCCGCCGTGCTGGCGGGCGCCGGGGGGCGTGCGTTGGGTGGAAGCCGATCGTGAGCGTGCGCCGCCTCGACCGCGCGGGCCACGGGAGCGTGGCGCCCGGGTCCGGTCCTGCGCGAGGCCGCCGTGGGGGCCTGTTCGCGGGGAGCGGGGGCGAGTAGGTGTCTGTCGTTCGTGGGATCGCGGGTACGACCGGTCATCCAGTGCACTCAACAGTGTAGCCCGACGACCGCGCACGCTCCGTGCGGTCGCCGGGCCGGGTCCGCCGTGCCGGGCGGAGGAGGTCTTAGCCGTCCTGGGCGAAGGGGGTGAAGCCGACCGCCCGCTTCTGCTCCGCGCCGACGGCGGCGTAGCCGATGACGCCCGCGGGGACGACCGTCACGTTGCCCTTGGTGTCCGTCAGGGTCAGGGGGGACCCGGAGGACATGGCAGCGGTGATCAGCTCCACGGCCTCCGGCGCCTCGAGCGCGGAGTCGACGACGATCTCCCGGGCGACGTGCTGAACACCGATCTTGATTTCCATGGTTCCTCCTGGTCGGGGCTGCGGGATGCGTCCCGGCCAGTCTAGGAGGGCGCTACTGCCAGTCCTCGTCGATGATCGAGATTCCGCCCCAAGCTAAACGGAAGATCTGGCGCTGGGCCTCGGCCCGGCCGCCGGTGCCCGGGTTGCGGATCCAGTGCACCGCGGCGGTCTGCGCCATGCCGGTGAGGGAGCGGGAGACGAGCACGGCGTGCGGGTGGCTCAGCCCCGCGTTGGGCCCGAGGACCCCGGCGATCGAGTCCGCCACGGCGAGGTGGAAGCTCTCGAAGCGCTCCGCGACCTCCGGGTCCGCCAGCAGGTCGGACTCGAAGATCAGCCGGTGGGCCTCCGGATTGGCCTCGACGAAGCCGAAGTAGACGTCCAGCATGGACTCGACCCGCTCGCGGTTGACGTCGCTGCCCTGCAGCGCCGTGACGAGCCCGAGCGAGAGCTCCTGCAGGTAGTGGTCCACGAGGGCGAGGTACAGCTCGCGCTTGCCGGGGAAGTGCTGGTAGAGGACGGGCTTGCTCACCTGGGCGGCGTCGGCGATGTCGTCCATGGACGACCCGTGGTAGCCGTTCGAGGAGAACACGGTCAGCGCCGTCTCGAGCAGCTGCCGCCGGCGGGCCTCGCGCGGGAGGCGCGCCGGGCGGCCTCTCCTGGTCTCAGTCATGAACCGTTCCTCCTCAACCGGCCGGCGGCGCCGGCCGAACGAATGCTGCCCTACCCCGCGGCCTGGGACCGGGTGGCGGCCTCCGGCGGCGCCCCGGCCGCCGGTGGTGCGCTCTCCTCCGCGGCGGGCGCGGGGACCTCGATGCCGTACAGCGCCGCCAGACCGGTGATGTACTCGTCCTGCCGGCCCTGCGCGGCGAGCTCGCGCGCGCGGACGGTGGGGGTGTGCAGCAGGGAGCGGACCATGCGCCGCATCGCGAGCTCGATCTGCTCCTGGGCGGCCGTGCATCCGTGGTGGGAGGTGACCTTCTCGAGCTCGGCGTCCAGGACGGCCATGGTGTGCTTGCGCAGGGCGACGATCGCGGCGTCCATGTCCCGGGCCTCCTGGCTCGCGGCGAACTCCTGGGCGGCGCGCTCGACGATCCCGCTCGCGGCGTCGACGGACTCCCGGGTCTCGTCCGGGGCGGCCACGCGCACCGACTCGAGGGTGATGAGCTCGACGCCGGGCAGGTCCGCCACGGCGGGGTCGAAGTCGCGGGTCAGGGCCAGGTCGACCACGGTGCGGGACCCGGCGGGGAACGCGGCGGCGCCCATGGGGGCGGAGCCGCCGCTGCAGCCGATCACGACGTCGGCGCGCTCCAGGGCCGCGGCCAGCTCCGCGGTCCCCACCGGGGTGCCGCCGCGGTTCTCGGTGAACTGCTCCGCCCGGCCCGACGCCGAGTACACCTCGATGTCCGCGCAGCCGCGGTCGCGCAGGGCCGCCATGGTCGCCCCCGCGTAGGCGCCCGTGCCGAACACGAGGGCCCGGCGCGACGTCCAGGTGCCGGACGTGACGTCGTCCGCGAGGTCCAGGGCCACGGAGACGATGGAGCGGCCGCGCTCGCCCAGGGCGGTCTGCGTGCCCACCTTGCGGGCGGTGCGGGCGGCCGCCTCGAACAGCCGCTGGAGCTTGCCGGAGACCGTCCCCGCCTTCTGGGCGTCGTTGAGGGCCCGCCGGACCTGACCGGTGATCTCGCGCTCGCCCACCACGGCGGACTCCAGCCCCGAGACCACGGTGAAGAGGTGCCGTGCGGCGCCGGAGTCGGTGAAGGCCCGCAGGGAGTCGGCCACGAACTCGGGGTCTAGCCCGGCGCGGGAGCCGATCTGCTCGGCGAGCTCGGCCAGGACCCGGTCCAGCGCCGCCCCGGACGGGACGCCCGGCGTGTCCTCGAGCTCCCCGTAGATCTCGAGCCGGTTGCACGTCGAGAGGGTCACGGCGCCCCGGAGCGGGCCGCTGCGGACCATCTCCTCGGACAGCCCGAGCGCACCGGTGCTGAGACGCGCAACGGTGTTCAGATCGACGTTCTGATGGGAGGCGACGAGAGCGAAGAGGACCACAGTGCATTCATACTAGACGGTCACCGCGGATCCGCGCCTCGGTGACGTCCGAGAGGCCGCTCACGTCCGTCACCGACCGGCCCCTCCCGGACCCCGGTGACGCTGCGTCGGTAAACGACGTCGGTGTTCCTTGGCACAATGGGAGCACTATGCCTACCACCCCTGAGACGGCGAGCACGCCGGACACGTCGACCGCAGCCGCTCCCGGGCACCCCACGGGCGGCACCCACCCCTCGGCGGCGTTCCGGCGCCTGACCGGATCGCTCGGGGCGCTGCCGCAAGGCCATCCGCTGCGGGCCGCCGGCACACTGGACGCCCCGCTGCTGCAGGCCCTCACGGGCCGCGCGCCCGGCCGCCGCCCGGTGTGGTTCATGCGGCAGGCGGGCCGGTCGCTGCCGGAGTACCGGTCCCTGCGCCAGGGCACCGCCATGCTCGACGCCTGCCTGGACCCCGCGATGGCCGCCGAGATCACCCTCCAGCCGGTGCGCCGGCACGACGTCGACGCCGCGATCTTCTTCTCCGACATCGTCGTGCCCATGCGCGTGGCCGGCGTGGACGTCGAGATCGTCCCGGGCCGCGGCCCCGTCCTGGAGCGCCCCGTGCGCACGGCCGCCGACGTCGCCGCCCTGCCCGAGCTCGCCGAGGGCTCCCTCGACCCGATCCGCGAGGCCGTCGCCCGCACCGTCGCGGAGCTCGGGGCGACCCCGCTCATCGGCTTCGCCGGGGCGCCGTTCACCGTGGCCGCCTACATGGTCGAGGGCGGGCCCTCCCGGGACCACCTGCTGCCGCGCACGATGATGCACGCCGACCCGGCGGCCTGGCGGGCGCTCGCCGAGTGGGCGGCCCGGACGTCCGGGGCGTTCCTGCGCGCCCAGGTCGAGGCCGGCGCCTCCGCCGTGCAGCTCTTCGACTCCTGGGCGGGCTCCCTGTCCTTGGCCGACTACTCCGCGCACGTGGTGGAGCACTCGGCGGCCGCGCTGCGCGCCGTCGAGGACCTCGCCGTGCCCCGGATCCACTTCGGCACCGGCACCGGTGAGCTGCTCGCCGCGATGCGGGACGCCGGCGCGGACGCGGTGGGCGTGGACTACCGGATCCCGCTGGCCGAGGCCAACCGGCGGCTCGGCGGGTCCACCGTGCTGCAGGGCAACATCGACCCGGCCCTGCTCACCGCCCCCTGGCCCGTGCTCGCCGAGCACGTGCGCGAGGTGCTGGCCGGCGGGGCCACGGCGCCCGGGCACGTGGTGAACCTCGGCCACGGCGTCCCGCCGGGCACCGACCCGCAGGTGCTGACGGACCTCGTGTCCTTCGTCCACGACCAGCCGCTGGAGCAGACCCCTCGCGGCGGCAGGCCGTGAGCGCGGAGCGGGACGGCCGGCCCGCCCGCCGGACCCCGCCCCGATCCGCCCTCGTGGTGGGCGGCGGCGTCTCCGGGCTCGTGGCCGCCCGCGACCTGGCGGCCCGCGGGCTGCGCGTCACCCTGGTCGAGGCCGAGGACCACCTCGGCGGAGCCGTCGGCGCCCACCAGGTGGCGGGCCTCGTCCTCGACTCGGGCGCCGAGTCCTTCGCGACCCGCTCCCGGGCGGTCCCCGACCTCCTGGACGAGCTCGGCCTCGGCGAGCGCGTGGTGCACCCCAACCGCTCCGGCTCGTGGCTGTTCCTGCCGGAGGGCGCCGTGCCCGCCCCCGACTCCGGGATCCTGGGCATCCCCGCCGACCCGACCGCCCCCCGGCTGCGGGCGGCCCTCGGCCGGGCCGGCATGCTGCGCGCGAGCCTCGACCGCCGGCTGCCGGCCTTCGTCGGCATGACCGAGCGCTCCCTCGGCGGCCTCGTCCGGGCGCGGATGGGGGAGCGGGTCCTGGACCGGCTCGTCGCGCCGTTCGCCACGGGCGTGCACTCCGCCCACCCCGACGACCTCGACGTCGACGCCGTCGCCCCCGGCCTGCGGAGAGCCCTGCGCGAGCACGGGTCCCTCGGCGCCGCGGCGGGCGCCCTGCGCCGCGCCGCGCCCGCGGGCGCGAACGTGGCCGGGCTGCGCGGCGGCATGAACGCGCTGTCCGAGACCCTCGTGCACGACCTCGAGCGGGCGGGCGTGAAGCTCGTCACCGGCTACGACGTCATCGCCCTCGACCGCGACCCCCGGCGCGAGGGCTGGATGGTCATCCAGCGCCAGCCGCGCTTCGGCCACAAGACCGCCGTGGCGCGCGGGGAGCTGCTCGTGATGGCCACCGACGGCACGACCGCCGTCCGGCTCCTCGCCAGCCACGAGGAGGGGCTCCAGCGGTTCGCCCCCGGGGCCGGGCCCCAGGTGGCCCTGGCCACGCTCGTGGTCGACGAGCCGCGCCTCGACGGCGCCCCCCGGGGCACCGGCCTGCTCGTGAGCGAGGACGCCCGCGGCGTGCGCGCCAAGGCCCTCACCCACGCCACCGCCAAGTGGGACTGGGTCCGGCAGGCGGCCGGCCCCGGCCGGCACGTGCTGCGGCTCTCCTACGGGCGCGCCCAGCCCGACGCCACCGCCGTGCCCCCGGAGGTGGCCCTGCCCGACGACCAGCTCATCCGCCTGGCCCTCTCCGACGCCTCGACCCTCATGGGCATGCCCCTGCGGCCCGCCCAGCTCGTCGGCGCGGACATCGTGCGCTGGCGCTCCGCGCTGCCCCGCACCGGCGTCGGGCACGCCCGGCGGGTCGCCGACTTCCGGCGGGCGCTCGCGGCGCTGCCCGACGCCGTCGCGGTCGGCGGGTGGCTCGCGGGCACGGGCCTCGCCTCCGTCGTCGCCGACACCCGGGCCCAGGTCCGCGCCCTGCTCGCCGAGGCGGGCGTCCCGGACGACGCCGCGCCGGCCGCCACCGAACCGGCACGCACCCCACCGACCAGCACCCGACGAAAGGACTGAGCCTTGTCCCACGACACCAGCCCCCACGAGCACGGCGGTCACCCCGCAGCCACGCCCGAGCCGACGCAGGACGGCGGCGCGGAGCAGCTGCACTGGGCCGTCTGGTCCGTGTTCGCCCGCCCCGCCGGCGGCGCCGCGGCCCGCACGGCCGGCGACGACGCCTCCGCGGCCGCCGAGTTCGACGGCGTCGTCGAGCAGCTGGCGGCCGAGGGCGTGACGCTGCGCGGCGCCTACGACGTCTCGGGGATGCGCGAGGACGCCGACGTCCTCACGTGGCTGCACGGCGACGACCCCCAGGCGCTCCAGTCAGCGGTCCGCCGGCTGCGCCGCACGGAGCTCCTGGCCGGCACCGCGCAGGCCTGGAACGCGATGGGGGTGCACCGGGACGCCGAGTTCACCCGGAACCACTCGCCGTCCTTCGCCCGCGGCGTCGCCCCCGAGGACTGGGTCTGCGTCTACCCGTTCGTGCGCTCCTACGAGTGGTACTACATGAACGCCCAGCGCCGCGCCGAGATGCTGCGCAACCACGGCATGGCGGCGCGCGACTACCCCCAGGTCCTCGCCAACACCATCGCGTGCTTCGGGCTCAACGACTTCGAGTGGCTGCTCGCGCTCGAGGCCCCCGAGCTGGTCGACCTCGTCGACGTCATGCGGGCCTTCCGCAACACGGAGGCCCGGCTGCACGTGCGCGAGGAGACACCGTTCTACACGGGCCGCCGGATCCGCTCCGAGGAGCTCGCGGAGGTGCTCCGATGAGCGCCGAGAACGCCCTGTCCCGCGCCCGCGCGCACGCGCCGGAGCACTACGACGCCGTCGTCCTCTCGTCCTTCGGCGGGCCGGAGGGGCAGGACGACGTCCTGCCGTTCCTGCGCAACGTCACGAAGGGCCGCGGCATCCCCGACGAGCGGCTGGAGGAGGTCGCCACCCACTACCGGGCCAACGGCGGCGTCAGCCCCATCAACGCCCAGAACCGCGCGCTGCGCTCCGCCCTCGAGGCCGAGCTGCTCGGCCGGGGCCTGAGCGTGCCCGTGCTGTGGGCCAACCGCAACTGGGCGCCCTACGTGGCGGACGTGGTGCGGGAGTGCCACGCGCGCGGTCTGCGCAAGCTCCTGGTGCTCGCCACCAGCGCATACTCCAGCTACTCCGGGTGCCGCCAGTACCGCGAGGACTACGGCGTGGCGCTCGAGGAGCTCGGCCTCACGGACGAGATGCAGGTCGACAAGGTCCACCAGTACTACGACTCGGAGGGCTTCGTGCAGCCCTTCGTCGAGGGTCTCCGGGAGGGCCTCGCGCAGGTGCGCGACCGGCTCGGCGCCGACGGCGGCAGGATCGCGGTCCTGTTCTGCACCCACTCCATCCCCACGACCGACGCCGAGGCCTCCGGGCCGGCGCGGATGGACTTCGAGGAGGGCTCCGCCTACGTCGCCCAGCACCTGGCCGTGGCCCGGACCGTGCTGGAGCGCGTGGGGCCGGAGGAGCTCGGGGACCACACCTGGGACCTCCTCTACCAGTCCCGCTCCGGGCCGCCGCAGGTGCCGTGGCTCGAGCCGGACGTCAACGACGCCCTCGAGGAGCTCGCCGAGCGCGGTGTCGCCGGCGTGGTCCTCGTGCCGCTGGGCTTCGTCTCCGACCACATGGAGGTCAAGTGGGACCTCGACACGGAGGCCCTGGAGACCTGCGAACGGCTCGGCCTCCCGGCCGTGCGCACCCCCACCGCGGGCACCCACCCGGCGTTCGTGGCCGGGCTCGCGGACCTCGTGGAGCAGCGCGTCGCCGGGCGCGCCGCCCCGCCGCGGCTCTCCGCGTGCGCCGAGGGCACGTGGTTCGACGACTGCGCCCCGGACTGCTGCGTCAAGGTGCTGCGCGGCGCCACCGGGCCCCGTCCCACCATCGCGCAGCGCCCCCAGGGCGAGCCCCTCCCGGTCGCCCTCGACGAGGCGGGGGAGGTGCGGTGGTCGTGACGGCCGCGGCGCAGGGGCTCCCGGTGCTGCGGGTCGGGACCCGCGGCTCCCGGCTCGCGCTCACCCAGACCAGCACGGCGGCCCGGGCCGTCGCGGCGGCGGGCGGGCTGGAGCCGGAGCTCGTCACGATCCGCACCGAGGGCGACGTCCTGACCGGGCCCCTGTCCCAGATGGGCGGCACCGGGGTCTTCGCCACGGCCCTGCGGGCCGCCCTGCTGGCGGGATCCGTGGACCTGGCCGTGCACTCCCTCAAGGACCTGCCCACCGCTCCCGTGCCGGGCCTCGAGGTCGCCGCCGTGCCGGAGCGGGAGGACCCCCGGGACGCGCTGTGCGCCCGCGACGGGCTGACCCTCGCCGGTCTGCCCGCCGGCGCGAAGGTCGGCACCGGCTCCCCGCGGCGCGCGGCGCAGGTGCGCGCCGCGCGCCCTGACCTGGAGATCGTCGACATCCGCGGCAACGTGGGCACCCGGCTGGGGCGGGTGGCCCCCGGCGACCTCGACGCCGTGGTGCTCGCCGCCTCCGGGCTGCGGCGGCTCGGGCTGGAGGACGCGATCACCGAGCTGATCGACCCGTCCGTCATGCTCCCCGCCCCCGGTCAGGGCGCCCTGGCCCTGGAGTGCCGCACCGAGGACGCCTCGGGGGACACCCCGCTCGCCGCCGCCCTCGCCGCGGTGGACCACCTGGAGACCCGCCTGGCCGTGACCGCGGAACGGGCGCTGCTGACCCGGCTCGAGGCCGGCTGCGCGGCCCCCGTGGGCACCTTCGCGCGGATCGAGGACGGCGTGCTCGTGCTCGACGTCGTCGTGGCCGACCCGGACGGCAGCCGGGTCATGCGCCGCAGCGGCCGCACCGCGGAGCGCGGCGTCGACGACGCCCGCGCCCTCGGCCACCGGCTGGGCGACGAGCTGCTCGCCGACGGCGCCGGCCGGCTGGCCCGGTTGACGCTCTGAGACCCGTGCCGCACCCCGGCCCCGCCGACCGCTCCGCCGACCCGGCCGCCGCCCTGCGCGGGGCCAAGGTCGTCGTGACCCGCTCCGCCGACCGGGCCAGGGAGCTCGTGGCGCTGCTGCACGGGCACGGGGCCCGGGTCCGGCTCGCCCCGCTGCTCGAGGCCACCCTCCCCGGGGACACCGGTCCCGTGGCCGCCCTGCTGGACCGGGCGGCGGACCCGGGGGCCGCCGCCGGGTCCTGGCTGGTCGTCACCTCGGTCACCACCGTCCGGGCCCTGCGCGCGGTCGCGGGGGAGCCGTCCGGCACGGCACTCGGCGACCGGTTCGCGGCGGCCCGGCGGGCTGGCCTGCGCGTGGCCGCGGTGGGGGACGCCACGGCCGCGGCCCTCACGGCGGCCGGGCTGCCGCCGGACCTCGTGCCCGGCGCGGTGCACTCGGCCGCCGGACTGCTCGCCGACTGGCCGACGGAGCCGGCTCCCGGCACCGTCCTGCTGCCGCTCTCCGCCCGGGCCCGGCCCACCCTCGAGACCGGTCTGACCGCGCGGGGGTACGGGGTGCTGACGGCCACGGCCTACGAGACCGTGCCCTGGCCGGCGCCCGCGCCCCTCGTGCGGCGGGCCGCGGCCCAGGGGGAGGCCGACGGCACGGACGACGGCACGGACGACGACACGGACGACGGCACGGACGACGACACGGACCGCGGCGTGGACGGGCACGTGGCCGAGCTCCACCGGTCCGACCTGCTGCGGGTCCTGGCCGCGGGCGAGGCCGACGCCGTGGTGCTCACGGCGCCGTCCCACCTCGCCGAGCTCGTGCGCGACGACCCCGCCGTCCTGGCCGGCACCGTCCTCGTGGCCATCGGCGAGCCGACGAGACGCGCCGCCGCCGAGCGCGGCCTGCCGTCCGTGGCCGCGTCCCTGCCCACCCCGGAGGGGATCCGCGACGCCCTCGCCCGGGCCCTCACCGCACCCGCGGCCTCCCGGGCGGCCGCGGGGGCGCCCGCCCCGACCCCGACGGCGGCGGCTCCGCCGCCGGCCGCACCGACCACACCGATCCCGACGACACCGATCCCTGCGACCGAGGAGACGAACTCCGTGACCCACCGAACCCCCCGCTACGACCTGGTGTCCCGCCCCCGCCGCCTGCGCACCACCCCGGCCGTGCGCCGGCTCGCCGCGCAGACCAGGGTCCATCCGTCCGACCTCATCCTGCCCGTGTTCGTCCGGGAGGGCCTCGCCGAGCCCGCCCCGCTCGGCTCCATGCCGGGGGTCGTCCAGCACTCCATGGACTCGCTCCGGCGCGCCGCCGCCGAGGCCGCGGCCAAGGGCCTCGGCGGGTTCATGATCTTCGGCGTGCCCGCCGAGCGGGACCCCGAGGGCAGCGCCGGGTGCGACCCCGAGGGCATCCTGAACCGGGCGCTGCGCGCCGTGCGCGCCGAGGTCGGCGACGACCTCGTCGTCATGGCCGACCTGTGCCTGGACGAGTTCACCGACCACGGGCACTGCGGCGTCCTGGCCGAGGACGGGACCGTGGACAACGACGCGACCCTGGAGATCTACGGCCGGATGGCCGTGGCCCAGGCCGAGGCGGGCGCCCACGTGCTCGGGCCCTCCGGCATGATGGACGGCCAGGTCGGCGTGATCCGCTCCGCCCTCGACGAGGCCGGGCACCCCGACGTCGCCGTCCTGGCCTACTCCGCGAAGTACTCCTCCGCGTTCTACGGCCCGTTCCGCGAGGCCGTGGACTCCCAGCTGCAGGGCGACCGCCGCAGCTACCAGATGGACCCCGCCAACCGCCGGGAGGCGCTGCACGAGCTGCAGCTGGACCTGGACGAGGGCGCCGACATGGTCATGGTCAAACCGGCCATGAGCTACCTCGACATCCTCCGCGACGTGGCCGAGGTCTCCCCGGTGCCCGTCTCCGCATACCAGATCTCCGGCGAGTACGCCATGATCGAGGCCGCCGCCGCCAACGGCTGGATCGACCGCCGGGCCGCGATCCAGGAGTCCGTGCTGTCCATCCGCCGCGCGGGCGCCGACTCCGTGCTCACCTACTTCGCCGTCGAGCTCGCGGACTGGTTCCGCGAGGAGAACGGCCTCTCCTGACCCCCACCGTCCCCCGAGCCGGCACCCCCGGCGGAAGGAAGCAGACAAACCCATGAGCGTTTCCCAGGAACTCTTCGACCGCGCGCGCAAGGTCATGCCCGGCGGGGTCAACTCCCCGGTGCGGGCCTTCGCGTCCGTGGGCGGCACCCCGCCCTTCATCACCGCGGCCAAGGGCCCGTACCTCACCGACGTCGACGGCCGCGAGTACGTCGACCTCGTCAGCTCGTGGGGGCCCGCCCTCGTCGGGCACTCCCACCCGGCCGTCATCGAGGCCGTGCACGAGGCCGTGGAGCGCGGCCTGTCCTTCGGGGCCACGACCCGCGGGGAGACCGAGCTGGCCGAGCTCGTGGTCGAGCGGATCGGCGCGATCGACGAGCTGCGCATGGTCTCGACCGGGACCGAGGCGGCCATGACCGCGATCCGCCTGGCGCGCGGCGTGACCGGCCGGGACCTCGTCGTGAAGTTCGCCGGGTGCTACCACGGGCACGTGGACTCCCTGCTGTCCGAGGCGGGCTCCGGCGTGGCGACCCTCGCCCTGCCCGGCTCCGCCGGGGTCACCGCGGCCACCGCGGCCGAGACCCTGGTGCTGCCCTACAACGACCTCGCCGCCGTGGAGGAGGCCTTCGCCGCCCACCCCGGCCGGATCGCCGCCGTCATCACCGAGGGCGCGCCCGCCAACATGGGTGTGGTCACCCCCGGCGAGGGCTTCAACGCGGGCCTGCGCCGGCTCACGCGCGAGCACGGGGCGCTGATGATCTTCGACGAGGTGCTGACCGGGTTCCGCGTGCACGAGGCCGGCTACTGGGGTCTCACCGCCGCGGGCGAGGACGGCTGGGAGCCCGACCTGTTCATGTTCGGGAAGGTCATCGGCGGCGGGCTGCCGGTCGCCGGCGTGGGCGGACGGGCCGGGGTCATGAACCACCTGGCGCCCCTGGGTCCCGTCTACCAGGCCGGGACCCTGTCCGGGAACCCGGTGGCGATGGCCGCGGGCGCGGCGACGCTGCGCACCGCGGACCGGATCGCCTACCAGACCGTCGACCGGCGCTCGGCGCAGCTGCAGGAGGCGGTGCGCGCGGCGCTGACCGAGGCCGGGGTCGACCACTCGATCCAGTCGGCCGGCAACCTGTTCTCGGTGGCCTTCGGCACCTCCGCCGCCGGCGTGCACGACTACGCGCAGGCCAAGGCGCAGGAGACGTTCCGCTACCCGGCGTTCTTCCACGCGATGCTCGACCAGGGCGTCTACCTACCCCCCTCGGTGTTCGAGGCGTGGTTCCTCTCCGCCGCGCACGACGACGCCGCGATGGACCGGATCGTCTCCGCCCTGCCGGCCGCGGCGCGCGCGGCCGCCGAGGCCCGGCCGGCCGCCTGACCCCGGCCGCCGGGACCCGGCCGGCCGCCGTCCCGGGGAGCGCTCAGGCGTCCTCGGGGCGGCGGAGCGGCCACGCGCCGTCGACCACCGCGTCCGGGCGGGTCCGGCGGAAGTACTCCTGGAGGCTCGCGGCCTGCTCGGCCGCCCACCCGACCTGGTCGGCGTGCAGCGCGGCCGCCGGGCGCACCAGCTCGGGGAAGCGGCGGGCCATCAGCACCGCGAGCCGCTCCGTCGCGACCGAGTCCGCCGCCGAGGTGTGCGCCGCGGTGAGCTCGACCCCGTACTCCTCGCACAGCGCCCCGAGGGTGCGCTTGCCGCGCCGGTACCGGTGCACCTGCTTGTTGAGGACGTAGGGGTCCAGCACCGGGAAGGGCTGCGGGACCTCCACCCCGTGGCGCCGGCCCTCGTGGGCGAGGACCGTGAAGTCGTAGGAGGCGTTGAACACCAGCACGGGCGTGCCCGCGCCGAACAGACCGGCCAGCACGCCGGCGATCTCCGCGACCACCTCCGCGGCGGGACGGCCCTCGGCGCGGGCCCGCTCGGTGCTCACCCCGTGCACGGCGGCCGCCTCCTCGGGGATCTCCACCCCCGGGTCCGCCAGCCACTCCCACTCGTCCGTCACGGCGCCCGCGGCGTCGGTGCGCACGACGGACGCCGTGACGATGCGGGCCGTGTGCGGGTCGCGGCCGGTCGTCTCGAGGTCGAAGGAGGCGCGCGGACCCTCGGTCCACGCGGGGGACGCCTCCGGGGCGCCCGCGGACCCCTCGAGGTCGAAGAGCACGTCCTGCTCCGCGGCGTCGTCCGGCGCGGGCGGGGCGGGCCTCGGCGCGCGCAGCGGGGCGGCGTCGAACAGGGGCAGCTGGTCGGTGGGGCCGGCGGGGCCTGAGGGCGAGGACATGGCTCCCACCGTACCGGCCCCCTCCGACCCGGCACGGACGCGGCCGCCCCGGCCGCCGTCTCCGTGCGCACCGGGCCGGAACCGTCCGGGGCGCACGGACGCGGAGCGCTTAGACCGTCGGAGTCCCGTGATGAGATGAGACCCATGCGGCACACCGAGGACAGCACCCACGCCACGAGCTCCGCCCTGCCCGGGGCGGGGCCGGTGCGCTGGACCCTGGTGCCGCCGCACGGCTCCGCGCCGGAGCGCGCCCCGTGGCGGCCGAGCCCCGAGCAGGAGGAGATCGCCGGGCTCCCGGCCGGGTGCGGCCCCCGGCTCGTGCTCGGCGGCCCCGGGACCGGGCGGACCCGGGTGCTCGTAGAGCTGGCGGCCCGCCGGATCGGCGGGGGCCTGGACCCGGACCGGCTGCTCGTGCTCACGCCGTCCCGGCTCTCGGCGGCCCGGCTGCGGGACGACCTCACGGCCGCGGTCTCGGCCACCATGAGCTCCCCGCCCGTGCGGGCCTGGCAGTCCTACGCCTTCGACCTGCTCCGGCGGGCCCAGAACCAGGGACTGCTCCCGGGCGTCGCGCACGGACCCAAGCTGCTGTCCGGCCCGGAGCAGGACGTGCTGATCGGCGAGCTCATGGCCGGGCACGCCGCCGGCTTCGGGGCCCCCGTCGTGTGGCCCCCGGACCTCCGGGAGGCGCTCGCCACCCGCGGCTTCCGGCAGGAGGTGCGCGAGCTCTTCGACCGCATGTCCGAGTACGACCTCGCCCCCGACGACCTCCGCCGCCTCGCCCGGCGCCTGGAGCGCCCGGACTGGGCGGCGGCCGCCACCATGCAGGCCGAGTACCAGGCCGTGCGCCGGCTGCGGATGCCGGAGTCCTACGACCCGGCGGCCCTCGTCACGGAGGCCGCGCGGGTCCTCGAGGAGCAGCCGGAGTTCCTGCGGGCCGAGCAGGAGCGCCTCGACCTCGTGCTCGTCGACGACCTGCACGAGGCGACGCCCTCGATCCACCGGCTGCTCGCCGTGCTGTGCCGGGGACGGGACACCGTGCTGACCGCCTGCACGGACATCGTGGTCCAGGGCTTCCGCGGGGCCCGCCCCGACCTGCTGCGCACCCTCGAGGACCGGCTCGCCGAGCCCGCGCGCCCCCTGCGGCGGCACCCCCTGGGCACGAGCCGGCGGATGCCCGGGGCCGTCGCGGAGGTGTGGCAGCGCGTGGCGGAGCGGATCCCCGCCGTGGCCGGGGCCCGGCACCCCCGCGCCCTCCGGCCCGCCGGGAGCGCCCCGGGCGCTGCGGACACGGGCCACGGCGCGGACGCCGCGACCGCGCCGGCGGACGTCGCGGTGGACGGCGCCGGAGACCGCGCGGCGCCCGGAGAGGTCACCACGGTGGTGCTCTCCTCGCCGCTGCACGAGGCCCGCTGGATCGCGCACCAGGTCCTGGAGCGCCACCTGGTGCACGGCGTCCCGCTGGCGGACATGGCCGTGGTCGTGCGCAACGGCCGCTACCTGGAGGGGCTCGAGCGCCAGCTCTCCGCCCTCGGCGTGCCCGTCAGCACCTCCGCCGCGGAGACGCCGGTGCGCGACGAGCCCGCGGTGCGCCCGCTGCTGGGTGCCCTGCGCATCGTGACCGAGGCCGCCGCGGCGGCCGCGGACCGCGAGGAGGACCCGCACTTCGGCGCCCTCACGGTCCAGGCGGCCGTCGACCTGCTCTCCTCGCGGATCGGCAACGCCTCCCCGATGGACGTCCGCCGGCTCCGCCAGCGGCTCCGGGCGGAGGAGCTCGCCGCGGGGGGTCTGCGCACCAGCGACGACCTGCTCGTGGAGGCCCTCGTGGCCCCCGGGGCGCTCGACGCCGCCGGCGTGCGCTCCGTGCCGGCCCGCCGGATCGCCCGGATGCTCGCGGCCGGGACCCGTGCCCTCCGGGAGGAGGGCGCCACGGCCGAGACCGTCCTGTGGGCGCTGTGGGAGGCGGCCGGGGTCGCCGAGTCCTGGCGGCGCCGTGCACTGGAGGGCGGCCCGGCGGGGGAGCGGGCCGACCGCGACCTCGACGCCGTGGTGGGCCTGTTCGAGTCCGCCGAACGTTACGTGGACCACCTTCCCGGGGCCGGCCCCGCCCAGTTCCTGGACTACATCGACAACCAGGATTTGCCCATGGACACCCTGGCCGCCCGCGCCCCGACCGACGAGACGGTCGAGATCATGACGCCCGCCACCGCCGCGGGCCGGCAGTGGCCGGTGGTCTTCGTCGCCGGCGTGCAGGAGGGCGTGTGGCCCAACACCCGCCTGCGCGGGCAGCTGCTCGGCGCGGACCTGCTCACGGACGCGCTGGACCTCGGCGTCGACCAGGCCGCGCGGGTCACCCCGGTCACCCGCATGCGCGAGGTCCGCCACGACGAGCTGCGCTCCTTCTCCGCCGCCGTCTCCCGCAGCTGCGGCACGCTCGTGGTCACGGCGGCCTCCGGCGAGGACGAGCAGCCCTCGGAGTTCCTGGACCTCGTCGACCCGCCCGGCTCGCGGCCCGGGGACGGCGCCCGGGCCGTGGTGGACGCCCCCCGGCCCATGACCCTGCGCGCCCTCGTGGCCGAGCTGCGGCAGTGGGTCCAGCTGCACGAGGAGGACCCCGTGCGCTCGGAGGCCGCGGCCCGGCTGCTCCACCGCATCTCCTCCTCCCCGCGCCCGGTGCCCGGCGCCCACCCCGACACCTGGTGGGGCGCGGCGGAGCTCTCCAGCACGGCGCCCGTCTTCGACGACGGGGTCCCCGTGCCCGTCTCCCCGTCCCGGATCGAGACCATCCACCGGTCCCCGCTCGACTGGTTCGTGGCCGCCTCGCGGGCCGAGGCCGCGACCGACCTCAGCCGCAGCCTCGGCTCGCTCGTGCACGCCATCGCCGAGGAGCTGCCGGAGGCGTCGGGCTCGGAGCTCGTCGCCGAGCTCGAGCGCCGCTGGCCCACGCTGGGGCTGCCGGACACCTGGGAGTCCGCGGTCCAGCTCGAGCGCGCCCGGCAGATGCTGCGCAAGTTCGCCCAGTACGTCGTGGACGCCCGCAGCAAGCACGGCCGCCGGCTGGCCTCCGTGGAGGGGGCGTTCAGCGTGCTCGTCCAGGGCCGGGCGCGCGACGCCCTGCTCCGGGGCCGCGTGGACCGCCTGGAGCTCGACGAGCAGGGCCGCTACGTCGTCGTCGACCTCAAGACCGGCCGGAACCAGCCCGCCGGGGCGAAGATCGCCGAGCACCCGCAGCTCGCGGCCTACCAGGTGGCGCTCACGGCGGGAGCGGGCACGGCCATGGTCGCCGGCGAGGACGAGACCGTCCTCGAGCTGCCCGGCGGCACCGTGACGGAGCTCTCCGGCGGCGCCCTGCTCGTCCAGCTCGGCACCCGCGCCAAGTCCCCCTCCGTGCAGCAGCAGGACCCCCTCGACCCGGACGCCACGTGGGCGCGGGACCTGATCACCCGGGCCGCGGAGCTCGTGGCCGGGGAACGGTTCACCGCCCGCCACGACCAGGCCGAGGGCGCCTTCAACGGGCACGGGTGCAAGCTGCCGCAGATCTGCCCGCTGTGCGCCGAGGGGCGGCAGGTGAGCGAACCGTGAGGACCGTGCGGACGGATCCCGGCCCCGTCCCACCCGGACAGCAGGAGACGACAGCGCCCATGACCGACGCCCCCGACGACCGCACCCGGCACGACGCCGCCGAGCACCCCTACGGCGGCGTCGAGCCCCGGTACAGTCCCGAGGAGCTGGCCGAGCTGCTCGGCGGCAACCTCCCCACGGCCCAGCAGTCGGCCGTGATCTCGGCCCCGCTCACCCCCCGGCTGGTGGTCGCGGGCGCGGGCTCGGGCAAGACCGCGACCATGGTCGACCGGGTGGTCTGGCTCGTGGCCAACGGGGTCGTCGCCCCGGACCAGGTCCTCGGCGTGACCTTCACCCGCAAGGCCGCCGGCGAGCTGGGGGAGCGCATGCGCTCCCGGCTCGCCCGGCTGCGCGCCCAGGGGCTCGTCGCTCCGGCCCACGCCGAGGAGGACGACCTCCCGGCCGCTCCCCAGGACCCCACGGTCAGCACCTACCACTCCTACGCCAACACGCTCGTGCGCAACTACGGGCTGCGGATCGGGATCGAGCCGGACACCACGCTGCTGGGCCAGGCCCGGACGTGGCAGCTCGCCGCGCAGACCGTGGAGGCCTGGACCGGGGAGCTGCTCGAGACCATGCCCGCGAAGTCGACCATGGTCGCCGCCGTCCTCGACCTCGCCTCGGCGTGCGCGGAGCACCTCGTGGACCCGGCGGACGTGGAGCGCTTCGCGGCCGAGCTGCTCGGCGCGCTGGCCACGACACCGCCGGGGCGCCGGAAGAAGACCCTGGGCGCCCAGCTGAAGAAGGTCGAGGACAACCAGCGCACCGCGTGGGTCCTCGCCGAGCTCGTGGCCGACTTCGCCCGGCGCAAGCGCGAGGCCCAGGCCATGGACTTCGGCGACCTCCTCTCCGCCGCCGCCCGGCTCGCGGAGCAGGACCCGGCAGCCCGCCGGACCGAGCGGGAGCGGCACCGGGTGGTGCTGCTCGACGAGTTCCAGGACACCTCGCACGCCCAGCTGCGGCTCTTCGCCGCGCTCTTCGGGCAGGGGCACTCCGTGATGGCCGTGGGCGACCCCCAGCAGTCGATCTACGGCTTCCGCGGGGCGTCCTCCGGGCAGCTCTTCGGCTTCTACGACTCCTTCCCGGTCGCGCCCGGCCAGGACGGGGAGCCCAGCTTCCTCACCACGGCGTGGCGCAACGACGCGAGCATCCTGGACGTCGCCAACACCATCGCCGCGCCCCTGCGGACCCTGCCCGCGTGGGCGCGCAGCACTTCCTCCCTCGCCGTCCCCGAGCTCACCCCGCGTCCCGGGGCGGGCACCGGCCGGGTGCGGATCAGCCGGTACGCGACCGACGTCGAGGAGGCCGTCGCGCTCGCGGAGCGCGTCCGGGAGCGCCGGGAGCAGCACCGCGGCGACCCGGAGGAGCAGATGCCCACCATGGCGGTGCTCTGCCGCAAGCGCTCCCAGATCGAGCCCGTGCGCCGGGAGCTCGCCGCCCGGGGCATCCCCTACGAGGTCGTGGGCCTGGGCGGGCTGCTCAGCACGCCGGAGGTCTCCGACGTCGTCGCGACCCTCCGGGTGCTGGACGACCCCGGCCGCTCGGACGCGCTCGTGCGGCTGCTCGCGGGGGCCCGCTGGCGGATCGGGACCCGGGACCTCATGGCCCTCGCCGACTGGGCGTCCCACCTGGAACGCCGCCGCACGGAGGCCGCGCAGGCGGGCCGGGCCGAGGACCTCGAGAGCCCGGTGACCGCGGAGGAGGCCCAGGAGGACGCCCTCGTCGAGCCCGACCTCTCCGACCACGCGTCGCTGATCGAGGCCCTCGAGACCCTCCCGTGGCCGGGCTGGACGTCCGCGCACGCCCGCACCCTGTCCGAGACCGCGCGGGAGCGCCTGATCCGGCTGCGGACGGAGCTGGACCACCTGCGCTCCTTCCTCTCCGACGACCTGCCGAGCCTGCTGCACGAGGTCGAGACGGTGCTCGGCCTCGACGTCGAGGTCGCCGCGCACCCCCACCGCCCCGTCCACCAGGCGCGGCGCAACCTGGACGCGTTCCACGAGGCCGCGCAGTCCTTCACCGCGTTCTCCGCGAGCAGCGACGTCTCGGCGTTCCTCGCGTGGCTCGACGTCACCCTGGCGGAGGAGAACGGGCTCGAGCCCGGCCCCGACCGCACGCGGCACGACGCCGTCCAGCTCGTCACGGTCCACGCCTCCAAGGGCCTCGAGTGGGACCACGTCTACGTCCCGGGACTCAACGCCGGGAACTTCCCGACCGACCGGCCCTCCCGCTGGACCCTCGACACCGGGACCCTGGCCTGGCCGCTGCGCGGTGACGCCCGGTTCCTGCCGCAGTGGGCCGTGGACACGAGCGACCTCAAGGCCCTCGAGGAGTCCCACACGGAGTTCCTGGAGCTCGCCGCCCAGCACGCCGAGGACGAGGAGCGCCGTCTCGCCTACGTGGCCGTGACCCGGGCCCGCGAGGTCCTGGAACTGTCCTGCACCGTGTTCCGGGGCACGGCCGCAAAGGGCCAGGAGCCCTCCGTGTTCGTCGCGGAGCTGGCACCGCTCACCGAGGGCCCCGAACCGTCCGTCCGCCCGGGCCCCTGGGCCGAGGTCCCGGAGGGGGCCCGCAACCCGGCCGCCGCCACCGTGCTGAGCGCCCCCTGGCCGTACGACCCGCTGGAGGGCCCCGAGGTCACCGAGACCGTGACGGACGAGAACGGGCACAGCGCCGTGCGCGTGAGCCCGCCCCCGCACCGGGGCCGCCGGGCCGTGCTCGAGCGGGCCGCCCGCGCGGTGCGGGAGCGCGGCTTCGAGGACACCGCGGACCTCGACGTCGAGGACCTGCTCGGCGTCGCGGAGCGGGACGGGCTCGCGCCGGACCCGCGCCGGTGGTCCGAGGAGGCGAAAATCCTGCTCGCCCGGCACGAGGACGGCCGGGCCGAGCGGACCGTGCCCATGCCGTCCCACGTCTCGGCCTCGACCCTGGTGGCGCTCGCGCGCGATCCGCTCGAGGTCGTGTCGGGCCTGCGCCGGCCCATGCCGCGCCGGCCCGGCACCGCGGCGCGGCGCGGCACCACCTTCCACGCCTGGATCGAGCAGTACTACGGCAGCTCCGCGATCTTCGACGTCGGGGAGCTGCCCGGGACCGCCGACGACTACGTCGACGCGGCCTACGACCTCCCCGAGCTCGCGGCGACGTTCCGCTCCAGCCCGTGGGCCGACCGCCAGCCGTACGCCGTGGAGTTCCCCCTCGAGACCCCGATCGCCGGGGTCACGGTCCGCGGCCGGGTGGACGCCGTCTTCCGCAACGGCGACGGCACGTGGGAACTGGTCGACTGGAAGACCGGGCGGGCACCCTCCGGCCGGGAGCTGCAGGAGCGGTCGGCGCAGCTGGCCGTGTACCGGCTCGCGTGGTCCCGGCTGCGGGCCGTCCCGCTCGAGGAGGTCACCGCCGCCTTCTACTACGTGGCCGAGGACCGGGTCGTCCGTCCGCACGACCTGTCGGGGGCCGAGGAGCTCGAGGCGGTGGTCCGGGAGGCCTACGACGTGGTGCTGCGCCCCTGAGCGAGGCCGCCGCCCGGTCCCGTCGGCGGCGTCCGGCCGGAGGTGGCCTCGGGGCCGCCGGCCGGGGCAGGGTCCTCCGGGGCGGTGTCCCCGGGCGCGCGGTCCGGGGCCGCGTCCTGGGAGGCGTCGTCCTGCCCCGGGGCCGCCGGCGCGGTCTCCGGTGCGGCCGCGACCGGCTCGGGGCGCCGGGCGACGTCCTGCTCGAGCGTGGCGAGCATCTGCTCCGCGTCGGCCACCAGGTCCTGCGCGCCGCGGTCCACGCCGCGCACGAGCCACTGCGCCAGGGCGAGCTCGGCGTCCAGCCGGGCCCGGTCCAGCAGGTGCGGGTCCGGTGCCCCGTCGGGCGCCTGGAAGGACGTGCGGCGGCAGGCCGCGGCGTAGGCCTCGAGCACCCCTTCGGCGAGGCGGGCGTCGCGCGCCGCGAAGAGCCACGCGAAGTCCTCGGCGGGATCCCCCACGTGCAGGTCGGTCCACCCGGTCACCCCGCGCACCCGTCCGCGGGAGATCACGAGGTCGTCCTCCTGCAGGTCGCCGTGGACCACGCGCGGCCGGAACCGCCACACGGCACGGTCCTCCAGGACCTGCTCCCACCGGTGCAGCAGCGCGGCCGGCACGCGCCGCGTGTCGGCGGCCCGGCGCAGCTCCGTGCGGCGCCGCTGCCGGCACTGCTCGGCGGTGTAGCCGGGCAGATCGGCGTCCAGGACCAGCGCGGTCGGCAGGGCGTGGATCGCTGCCAGGAGCCGCCCGAGCTGCACGGTGAGCGTCGGAGGCGGCTCGGCGCTCGGCACGTGCCGGTGGTGCTCGGGGTCCGGCTCGGCGGCCATGCGGGCGAGCGCGTCGATGTCCAGCGGGGCGCCCTCGATGTGGGAGTGCACGAAGGCGTGCAGGTCCCCGTGCGCCACGGAGCCGGCGGCGGTGGGGACCAGGAACGGGAGACGCGACCGGACGGCGGGGGTGAAGGAGCGGAGCACGAGGTGCTCGGTCTCCAGGCGGACGCTCGCCTCGGGGCTCAGCGGGGAACGCACCCGCCAGCGCCGGCCGGAGGCGTCGAGGACCACGGCGGAGCGGAAGTCGGCGTCGTCGTCGGGGGAGGGCCCCACGGCCACGGGTGCGAGTCCGGGGACGCCTGCGGCGGCGACGGCGGCCAGGTGCTCGAGGGACGTGCTCACGCCGTCCACCCTACAAGAGGCCCGGCCCTGCAAGAGGCCCGGCAGCCGTCCTCGTCCCCACCCGCCGGGCCCGTGGTCCGCCCGGGTCGCTACAGTGGGGGACGTGCCCGCCTCCACCCCTTCCGAGCCCGTCTCCGGCTCCCGCCCCGTGCCCGCCCCCGAGCGTCTCTCGCCGGCCCGCCTGCCGTTCGCGGCGACGGCCTTCGACCGCGACGCCGTCGACCGTGAGCTCCACGACGTGCGCGTGCTCGCCGCGCAGGACCCCACCACGCTCGTGCTCGTGCTCGCGGGCGGTCTCGCCCCCGTGGCCGGGGACGCCCTGGTCCTGGTGCCCGCGGCCGAGCTCCCGGCCGTGCCCCACGACCCGCGCCGGCCGGAGGTCTACCTGGGCCGGCTGCCCGGCGCCGACGGGGCCCCCGGCCCCCGCGTCCTGCTGCGCGCCGTCGCCGCCCCCGAGCCCGGGGGCGAGGACGCCGCGGCGGAGCCCTTCGCGGTGCCCGAGCCCCTCGTTGCGGCCGTCACCGCGTTCGCCGCCGGCCGGGGCGGGGAGGAGCTGCGCTGGGCCGGCCTGCGGGAGCTCGGCCCGGTGCTCCCGACCGGGGACACCTCGCTGCTCGTCACCGCCCAGTCCGTGGGACTGTGGCACCGGGACCACCCCCGGTGCCCGCAGTGCGGGGAGCCCACCGAGGTGATCCGGTCCGGCTGGGCCCGGCGGTGCCCCAACGACGAGTCGCTGCACTTCCCGCGCACCGACCCCGCGATCATCGTGGCGGTCAGCGACGGCGACCCCGACCCCGACCGGGAGCGGCTGCTGCTCGGCCGCTCCGCGCTCTGGAAGGGCAACCGGTTCTCGACCCTCGCCGGGTTCGTGGAGCCGGGGGAGTCCCTGGAGCAGGCCGTGGTCCGCGAGGTCGCCGAGGAGGCGGGCCTGACCGTGGGGGACGTGCAGTACCTGGGCTCCCAGCCCTGGCCGTTCCCGCGCTCCCTGATGCTCGGCTGCCGCGCCGTGGTGCGCTCCGGCGCGGCCGTCCCGGACGGCCAGGAGATCCTGGAGCTGCGCTGGTTCACGCGGGCGCAGCTGCGGGAGGCGGCGCGCACCGGGTCCGTGACCCTGCCCGGGCGGGTCTCGATCGCGCACGCGCTCATCGCGCACTGGCTCGGCGAGGACCTGCCGGAGACGGCGTGGTGACCAGCAGCGAGACCGGCACGGACGTGGAGTCGACCCTCGAGGAGCGCATCCTCGCCGGCCTGGACCCCGAGCAGCGGGAGGTCGCGACCACGCTGCGCGGACCCGTGTGCGTGCTCGCGGGCGCCGGCACGGGCAAGACCCGGGCCATCACCCACCGGATCGCCTACGGCATCGCCACGGGCGTCTACACCCCGCAGAAGGTCCTGGCCCTGACGTTCACCGCCCGCGCCGCCAACGAGATGCGCAACCGGCTGCGCGAGCTCGGGGCCGCCGGGGTGCAGACCCGCACGTTCCACGCCGCGGCCCTGCGCCAGCTGCAGTACTTCTGGCCCCAGGCCGTGGGCGGGCCCCTGCCCGGGCTCGTGGAGCACAAGGCGCGGCTCATCACCGAGGCCGCGCAGAACATGCGCCTGTCCACGGACCGCGCGGCCGTGCGGGACCTCGCCGCCGAGATCGAGTGGGCCAAGGTCTCGATGCTGACCCCCGACACCTATCCGACGCGGGCCGCCGGGCGGGAGATGCCGCTGAACTACGACGTGCGCACGGTCCAGCGCCTGTACCAGTCCTACGAGGAGCTCAAGACCGACCGGCACCTGATCGACTTCGAGGACGTCCTGCTGCTCACGGTGGCCGTGCTCGAGGAGGACGAGCGCGTCGCCGCGACCGTGCGCGAGCAGTACCGGCACTTCGTGGTCGACGAGTACCAGGACGTCTCCCCGCTGCAGCAGCGTCTCCTCGACGCCTGGCTCGGGGGCCGGGACGACGTCTGCGTGGTGGGCGACGCCTCCCAGACGATCTACTCCTTCACCGGGGCCACCTCCCGGCACCTGCTCGAGTTCCCGGCCCGGCACCCGCAGGCGCGGGTGATCGAGCTCGTGCGCGACTACCGCTCCACCCCGCAGGTCGTGGAGACCGCCAACCGCCTGCTCGCGGCCCGCCGGCCGGCGCGGGGCTCGACCCCCGGCGCCTGGGCCACCCCGCTGCGCCTGGTGGCGCAGCGCCCGGACGGGCCGCCCCCGTCCTGGAACGAGTACGCGGACGACGAGGCCGAGGCAGCGGGGACGGCGGCGCGCATTCGGGACCTGGTCGACGACGGTGTGCCCGCGTCCGAGATCGCCGTCCTCTTCCGCACCAACGGGCAGTCGCAGGCCTTCGAGACCGCGCTCGCGGAGGCGGGCATCGGCTTCCAGCTGCGCGGCACGGAGCGGTTCTTCAACCGGCCCGAGGTCAAGCAGGCCGTGGTGCAGCTGCGCACGGCGGCGCGGGCCGCCGAGGCCTCGGACGAGCCGACGCGCCTGGTGCGCGACATCCTCTCCTCGCTGGGCTACTCGGACCGCGCGCCGCGCTCCACGGGCGCGGTGCGCGAGCGGTGGGAGTCGCTGGCAGCGCTGGTCTCCCTCGCGGACCGGATGGCCGCGGAGGCCGCCGCCCGCGAGGAGCAGTTCGTGCTCCCCGACTTCGCCGCGGAGCTCGAGCGGCGCATGGCCCAGCAGGACGCCCCCGTGATGAACGGGGTGACCCTGGCGTCCCTGCACTCGGCGAAGGGCCTCGAGTGGGACGCCGTGTTCCTGGCGGGCCTCAGCGAGGGGCTCATGCCGATCGGCTTCGCCGAGACCGCCGACGAGATCGACGAGGAGCGCCGGCTGCTCTACGTGGGCATCACCCGCGCCCGGGAGCACCTCGTCCTGTCCTGGACCCTGTCCCGCACCCCGGGCGGCCGGCCCACGCGCAAGCCCTCACGCTTCCTCGACGCCCTGCGGGAGACCGGCGGAGACCGCCCCGCCCCGCGCCGGTCCCGCCCGGGCGGCGCCCGCGCTCACGCCTGATCGAGCCCGCACAGGCACCGGCTCCGGTCCGGCTCCGGCCAGGACACCGCGTCCGGCCACGGCGGGGCGTAGAGGGCGGCGCGCCCGGCGCCGCCCTGCTCCCGGAGCCCGTGCCCCCCGGCTCCGGCGCCGCACAGCGAGTCCAGGGCCACCGCGAGCACCTCGACGGCCAGGCGGACCGCGACGGCCTCCGAGTGGGCCGCGCCCGCCCACGCCGCGAGGACGGCGGCGGGGCCGTGCGGCGCCGTGCGGGGCTCCGTGTGCTCGAGCGTCGCCCGCACGCAGTCCGGGCAGGGCCGGTGCGCCCAGGGCACGGTGGGCCAGCGCAGCAGGACCCCGTCGGCGTGGTGCAGCGACACCACCGGGTGGCGGGGGTCGATCCCCGCCCACGCCTCCGGTTCCACCGCTCCGGGCGGCAGCCGGCCGTCCGGGCCGGGCCGCCCGGAGCTGTGCACCACGACCGTGCCCGGCAGCAGCGCCCCGGGGAACAGCTCCGGCGCGCTGACGGGGGCGCACCGGGGGTCGAGCTCGCGCAGCCGCCGGCGCAGGGCCGCCTCGCGGGACCGGCCGACGTCCGCGGGCCGGTACGCGCCGGTCCCGAGGTCGGCGGCCGCGACGGGCGCGGCGTCGCTGACGTTGAGCCCCAGCACGCCGCAGCGCAGCAGGCGCACGGCCAGCGCCGCCGCGAGACCGTCCAGGCCCAGGAGCAGGACGTGCACCTCGTCCGGACGGGGCCGCTCGAGACAGGACAGGCGCAGTTCCGGGTCGTGCGGGGAACCCTGAGGAGGGCCTGGGAACGGGGTGGTGGGCACGGGACGCCTTCCGGGACGCGCGGGCGGGACGTCGTCACTCTCGCCCGGACCGTGCCCGCGGCGCGCCCGCCGGCGGGTCGTCCACAGTGCACGGCGGAGCGCTGTGCACACGGGCGCGGGCCGGCGTTTCGCGGCCCGTGCCCGCGGCGTGTTCAATGGCCCCATGCCCGTACCGTCACAGCCCGAGGTCGTCGTGCGCCGCTCCGCCCGCCGGCGCAAGACCGTGTCCGCCCACTGGAGCGAGGACACGGTGGTGCTCTCGGTCCCCCAGACGGCCACCCGTCGGGAGATCGAGCACTGGACCCGCGAGCTGGTGCCCCGGGTCGTGGATCGCCGGCGCCGCGAGGCGGCCAAGGGCGCCGACCGGCGCTCCGACGACCACCTCCTGCAGCGCGCGCACGAGCTGTCGCGGCGACACCTCGACGGCCGCGCCCGGCCCTCGGACGTGCGGTGGTCCGGGCGGCAGCACACCCGGTGGGGCTCCGCGACGCCGGCCACCGGCGTCATCCGGATCTCGGCGCAGCTCCAGCAGGCCCCGGAGTGGGTGCTCGACTTCGTGCTGGTGCACGAGCTCGCGCACCTGCTCGAGGCCGACCACAGTCCCCGGTTCCGGGAGCTCGAGGCCCGCTACCCCCTCGCCGAGAAAGCCCGGGCGTTCCTGGACGGCGCCGCGTGGGCGCACCGGCACGCCGGACGCGCCGGCGCGGATCAGCGGGAGCCGTCCCCGTCCTGAGGCCCGTCGTCCTCCGGCCGCCCGGGACCGCCGCTCGTGCCGGGCCCGCCGTCCGCGCCGGGAGCAGGGTCCGCGGCAGGACCGCCGTCCGTGCCGGGCCCGCCGTCGGGGCCCTCGTAGCCGCCCGAGAGCAGCCGCTGGAGCGCGGCGTCGACCTCGTCCTCGGACGCGGTGAGCAGCCCGCGGCGCTCGGTGAAGCCCGCGGGGTCGTCCAGGTCCTCGTCGGTGGGCAGCAGCTCCGCGGCGTCCCACAGGCCGTCCCGGTCCTCCACCCCGCGGCGCTCGCCGACGTACTCCCAGAACTGCGCGGCCTCGCGCAGCCGGCGCGGGCGCAGCTCGAGCCCCACGAGCGAGCCGAACGCGTGCTCGGCGGGCCCGCCGGCGGCGCGGCGCCGCCGGACGGTCTCGGACAGGGCCTCCCCGGAGGGCAGGTTGGCGGTCGAGGCGACGGTGACCACGTGCACCCAGCCCTCCACGAGGGCGAGCACCGTCTCGAGCCGCTTGAGGGTGACCTCCTGGTCCGGGGTTTGCTGCGGGGCGAAGATCCCGGAGGACAGGGCCTCCTGCATGCTCGAGGGATCCATCGGGTCGATGTCCCGGGCGGCCTCCTCGATGCGGGACATGTCGATGTGGATCCCCGCGGAGAAGCGCTTGACGAGGTCCAGGATGTGCTGGCGCAGCCACGGGTTCGCCGCGAACAGCCGGACGTGCGCCGCCTCCCGCACGGCGACGTAGAGCATGATCTCCTGCGCGGGGATGTCCAGGCCCTCGCCGAACGCCCTGATGCTGGCGGGCAGCAGCCCGGAGCGGCCCTCCGCGAGCGGGAGGCCGATGTCGGTGGAGCACAGCACCTCGCGGGACAGGCCGCCGATGGCCTGGCCCAGCTGGATCCCGAACAGCATCCCGCCGGCGCCCGCGAGCATCCCCGAGGCCCCGCCCATCATGGCGGACAGCTCGGGGGGCAGCTGCTGGGTGAGGGCGTCGGTGAGCGCCTTCGTCACGGACTCCGCGACCGGGCCCGTCATGTCCTTCCAGGTCTCCTGGGTGGCCTCGATCCACTCCGCGCGGGACCACGCCTGGGGCCGGATCGAGGTCTGGCCGAACTCGGTGTGGTCGGCCAGCCACAGCTCGGCGAGGCGCATCGCGTCCTCGACCGCGCCGCGCTGGGCGGGGGTCACCGACGGGTCGCCGTCGGCGGCGGCGATCTGCCGCGCGTGGTCGTGGGCGAGCTTCCAGTTGACCGGTCCCTCGGACGCCCCGGCGCCCATCATGGACTGGATCTGCTGGAACATCATCGACATCGCCTGGGGGTCCACCGGCACGCCGGCGCGCTGAAGGTCCTCCGGGCTCATCCCGCTCTGCCCCATGAGGCGCTCGAGCATCTCCTGGAAGGGGTCCTTGGGGCCGTCGCCGGAGTCGTCCCCCGGGGTGTTCCCGGGGCGGTCGTTGGGAGGCTGGGGAGTCATGGGTCCACCGTTCTTCGATCGGGTCGGGGGATCGGGCGGCACGGGCGCGCCCGACGTCTCTGCTCCCAGCGTAGCGAGCACCGGACGGGGCCGACCATGAGCCAACTCCCAGTTCGCTGGAAGCTCAGGGCCGGGTCCCGCGCGATAAGCTGGACCGTCCGGACCGTGCGGCCTCACAGCCTCCGGTCCCTCCGACGACGACGCCGAGGACCGCCCGTGACCGCATCCCCCCGCCCGCGCCGCGCCCTGCGCCGCCGCGGTCTCGAGTCCTGGGCGCTGCTGGGCTCCGCCGGGCTGCTGCTGGCCGGGACGGTGCTGCCCGCCCCGTTCGTGATCGAGGCTCCCGGGCCCACGTTCAACACGGTGGGGGAGCACGACGGCCGGCAGCTGCTGGGGGTCTCCGGCGCCCCGACCTACCCGAGCGACTCCGTCCTGGACCTGACCACGGTCTACGTCACCGGCGGGCCCAACAAGAACGTCAACGTGCTCACCGTCCTCGGGTCCTGGCTGGACCCGTCCGCCTCCGTGGTGCCGGCCGACACCCTCTATCCCCGGGACGTGTCGGGGGAGGAGGCCGACCAGTACAGCATGGCGGCCATGAGCAGCTCGCAGGAGGACTCGGTCGCCGCCGCGCTGACGCACCTGGGCCAGGACTTCAGCACCCGGCTCTCCGTGCAGGACACGGTCCCGGGCGGCCCCGCGGAGGGGGTGCTCGAGCACGGCGACGTCCTGCGCGGCGTGGACGGGGAGCCCGTTTCGTCGCTGCCGTCCCTCAAGTCGGCTCTCGACGCGGCGGGGGAGCGCGGCGTCACCCTGCAGGTCGAGCGGGCCGGGTCGCCGCGCGACGTCGAGGTGGACACCGTGCGCGACGAGGCGTCGGGGAACTGGCAGCTCGGCGTGTTCCTGCTGGCCGCCTACGATTTCCCGATCGACGTGGCGTTCGAGCTCGACGAGGTCGGCGGGCCCAGCGCGGGGCTGATGTTCGCGCTGGGGATCGTCGACGAGATGACCCCGGGCTCGATCGCCGGGGACCGGCACGTGGCCGGCACCGGCACCATCACCCCGGAGGGGGAGGTGGGGCCCATCGGCGGCATCCGGCAGAAGCTCGAGGGGGCCGCGGCGGCCGGGGCGGAGGTCTTCCTCGCCCCGGCGGACAACTGCGCCGAGGCGCAGGGCCACGTCCCCGAGGGGTTGACGGTCGTGTCCGTGCGCACCCTCGACGACGCCGTGGCCGCCGCCGAGGCCGCCCGGAGCGGCGGGGACCTCTCCGCGCTGCCGGGGTGCGCCGCCCGATGACGGGCGGCGTGTGCACGATTGCACCCCCGAGAAGCCCGCGGGCAGAATGGACGGGGTGCCCCGGCGACCCGCCGGCGGCGCTCCTCCTCGACGCAGGCCGCACCCCACGACTTCACGCACCACACCTGACGAACGACCCCGATTGCAGAGGTAACCAGTGACCGCCGGACCCACAGCCCCCCGACCACCGAGGCAGCAGCCAGCAGGACAGCGGCGGAAACGGGGTGCGCTGTGGCCGACGGTCGTGGTCGTCCTGGTCCTCGTGGCCGCCTTCGTGGGACTGACGCAGCTCTACACGGACGTCCTGTGGTACGACCAGCTGGGCTACCTCAGCGTGTTCGTCACCGAGAACGTCACGAAGATCGTGATCTTCGTGGTCGCCGCCGTGCTCGTGGCGGCGTTGATGTTCGCCAGCCTCTTCCTCGCCTACCGGAGCCGGCCGATCACGGCCGAGTCCATCGTGGACGACAACCTGCGCCGCTACCAGGAGGCCCTCGAGCCGGTCCGCAAGATCGTCATCGTGGTGGTGCCCGTGCTCTTCGGGCTCTTCGCGGCGAGCACGGCGATGACCCAGTGGGACACCGTGCTGCTGTTCCTCAACCAGGAGCCGTTCGGCCAGGAGGACCCGCAGTTCGGCCTCGACATCGGCTTCTACGTCTTCACCCTCCCGTTCCTGCGCTTCCTCATCGGGTTCCTGGTCTCGGCGATCCTGCTGGCCGGCGTGGCGGGGATCCTGATGCACTACGTCTACGGCGGCATCCGGATCACCGAGCGGGGGCTCAGCACCACCCGGGCGTCCCGTGTGCACCTGGGGGTGCTGGCCGCGCTGTTCCTGCTGCTCCAGGCCGCGAACTTCTGGCTGGACCGGTACTCCACGCTGCAGTCCACGTCCGGGACGTGGACCGGCGCGCTGTACACCGACGTCAACGCCGTGATTCCCACCAAGGCGATCCTGGCGGCGGCCGCGCTGATCGTCGCGGTCCTCTTCGTCGTCGCGTCCTTCATCGGCCGCTGGCGGCTGCCGATCATCGGCACCGCCATGCTGCTCGTGGTCGCGGTGGTGGCCGGCGGGATCTACCCGTGGATCGTCCAGCGCTTCCAGGTCACGCCCACCGAGCAGGCCCTGGAGAGCCAGTACATCCAGCGCAACATCGACCTCACCCGGTCGGCCTACGGGCTGGACGCGGCCGAGGTCATGCCGTATGACGCCACCACGGAGACCGAGCAGGGCGCCCTGCGCCAGGACACCGAGACCACCTCGAACATCCGTCTGCTGGACCCCAACGTGGTCTCGGCGGCGTTCTCGCAGCTGCAGCAGTTCCGCCCCTACTACCAGTTCCCGGACACCCTCAACGTGGACCGCTACGAGATCGACGGCGAGGTCCAGGACACCGTCATCGCCACGCGTGAGCTGAACCCCGACCAGAACCAGGGGTGGTTCAACCAGCACGTGGTCTACACCCACGGCTACGGCGTGGTCGCCGCCTACGGCAACCGGGTCGAGGTGGACGGCAAGCCGCAGTTCATGCAGTCCGGCATCCCGTCCCGGGGCGTGATCTCGGACGACTACGAGCCGCGCATCTACTTCGGCGAGAACTCCCCGCTGTACTCCATCGTGGGCGGCGCCGAGGGCGACGAGCCCCTCGAGCTGGACCGTCCGCAGACGGCCGGCGACGAGGCCGGCGACGCCAAGACGACGTTCGCCGGCAACGGCGGGCCCAGCATCGGCAACTTCTTCAACCGGCTCGCCTACGGCATCAAGTTCCAGTCCTCGGACATGCTGCTCTCGGACGCCGTGCGCCCGGAGTCGCAGATCCTCTACGACCGGGACCCGCGCGAGCGGATCGAGAAGGTCGCCCCGTACCTGACGGTCGACGGCGCCCCGTACCCGGCCATCATCGACGGTCAGGTCCAGTGGATCGTGGACGCCTACACCACCTCGGACGCCTTCCCGTACTCGACGCCGTCGGTGCTGCAGGAGGCGACGCAGGACACGCAGACCGCCCAGGGCGCCGCGGCGGCCCTGCCGCCGGAGCGGGTCAACTACATCCGCAACTCGGTCAAGGCCACGGTCAACGCCTACGACGGCTCGGTGAACCTGTATGCGTGGGACGACCAGGACCCGGTGCTGAAGGCGTGGCAGAACGTCTTCCCGAGCACGCTCAAACCCTACTCCGAGATGTCGGCGGAGCTCATGGCGCACGTGCGCTACCCGCAGGACATGTTCAAGGTCCAGCGGGAGCTGCTCAACCGCTACCACGTCACGGACTCCGGCAGCTTCTACCAGAACGACGACGTGTG
Organism: Kocuria sp. CPCC 205258; assembly: GCF_040981005.1. Taxonomy (NCBI): domain Bacteria; kingdom Bacillati; phylum Actinomycetota; class Actinomycetes; order Micrococcales; family Micrococcaceae; genus Kocuria; species Kocuria sp. CPCC 205258. The sequence continues at coordinate 108,866 of NZ_JAVKPS010000011.1, forward strand.
GTCCGTGCCCAACGACCCGACGCAGGACTCGGACGTGGCGCTGCCCCCGTACTACCTGTCGATGCGGATGCCCGGTGAGGAGGAGGCCAACTTCTCGCTCACCACCTCCTTCATCCCGCAGCAGTCGGAGACGGGCAACACCCGCAACGTGATGTACGGGTACCTCTCCGCCAACTCCGACGCCGGCACCGGCGAGGACGGCGTGAAGAGCGACGAGTACGGGACGCTGCGCCTCCTGGAGCTGCCGCGCTCGTCCGTGGTGCCCGGCCCGGGCCAGGCGCAGAACCTGTTCAACTCGGACACCGACGTCTCCACGGAGCTGAACCTGCTCCGCCAGGGCGCCTCCGAGGTCATCAACGGCAACCTGCTCACCCTGCCCGCGGGCGGCGGCATGCTCTACGTGCAGCCCGTCTACGTCCAGTCCTCGGGCGACGCCGCGTACCCGACGCTGCGGCGCGTGCTCGTCGGCTTCGGCGAGGAGGTGGGCTTCGCGCCGACCCTCGAGGAGGCCCTCGACGAGGTCTTCCAGGGCGACTCCGGGGCCCAGACGTCGTCCGGTGCGGGCGTCGACGAGGCGGAGGCCGGGAGCCCGGACGGCGCCGGCGAGGACGGGGCCGAGGCCCCGGCCGGCGGCGCCAGCCTCGAGGACGCCCTCAGCGACGCCAACCAGGCGATCCAGGAGTCCGAGGAGGCCCTGCAGGACGGCGACTGGACGTCCTACGGCGAGGCCCAGCAGCGGCTGCAGGACGCCATCGAGCGGGCGCTCGAGGCGGACGGCGTCGTCGCCCCCGAGGCGGAGGGCGCCCTGGCCCCCGAGGAGCCGGCCGAGCAGCCCGCCGAGTAGCCGATTTGCGGGTCCACCCCGCGGCACGTATAGTCATACATGTCGCCGCGGGGTGGAGCAGTTCGGTAGCTCGCTGGGCTCATAACCCAGAGGTCGCAAGTTCAAATCTTGCCCCCGCAACCATGTGATGTCTCAGGACATCGGCAAGGCCCGAACCCACGGATGTGGGTTCGGGCCTTTTGTCATGCCT
>NZ_JAVKPS010000012.1:0-100720 GCF_040981005.1 Kocuria sp. CPCC 205258
TTGAACTGCGCCTGGTAGATCGCGTTCATCGGGCCGATGCCCATGGACACGGTCGGGAACTGCCAGAAGTCCGGCATGGACCGGGGGTGCGGATAGGACGGGATGCCGTTGCTGCCCTTGGACTTCTCCTGCCGGAACCCGTCCAGCTGCTCCTCGGTGAGCCGCCCCTCCAGGAACGCCCGGGCGTACATGCCCGGGGAGGCGTGGCCCTGGAAGAAGACCTGGTCCCCGCCGCCGGGATGGTCGGGGCCGCGGAAGAAGTGGTTGAAGCCGACCTCGTAGAGGGTGGCCGCGCCGGCGTAGGTGGAGATGTGCCCGCCCACGCCGATCTCGGGGCGCTGGGCCCGGTGCACCATCACGGCGGCGTTCCAGCGCAGCCAGCGGCGGTAGGTGCGCTCGATCTCCTCGTCGCCGGGGAACTCCGGCTCCTGGTCCACGGGGATCGTGTTCACGTAGTCCGTGGTGACCGTCGGCGCGGCCGGGCCAGCGGACCCGGGTCGTGGTGCCGACGACTGCAGGAGGTACTGCGTCCGCTCCCGCACCTGCTTCTCGACGAGGTCCTCGAAGGAACCCAGCCACTGCGCGGCTGCGGCCGATGTGCTGTCCGGGGCCTCGGGGGTCGGCCGGTTGCGGTGTTCAACCATGTGCTCAGGGGTCACGTCAACTCTTTCTCAGGGGTCATGGGTGGAGAAAGCCAGGGGTGGAGGAGAGGCGCGTCCGACCGGCCTTCTGCGGCGCCGGGATCCCCGGCGCCGCAGAAGACCGGTGGAGGTTCGTCGGCGGGTCAGTGTGCGGACGAGCCGCCGGAGCCGTCCTGGGGCTTGCAGACCCTGGTGTCGATGATCTCGCCGGCGGCGGTGATGACGGGCACCTCGTTGCCGTCGCAGTCCACGAGCTTGCCGTTCCTGACCGTGTCGCCCTCCTGGAGGTGGTCCTGCAGGTGCTCGATGCTCTCGTAGCGCACCGCGCGCACCGGGGCGTTGGCGAAGACGGAGCCGGTGCCCCGCGGTGGGTTGCCGGCGCGGAACTCGTTGAACAGGATGTTGAGCAGGATCGCCATCACGGCCGCCGAGCTGATGCCGGAGTGGAAGATCGTCTCGAACCAGGCCGGGAAGTTCGCGTAGATCTCGGGCACGGCGATGGGCAGCATGCCGAACCCGAGGGAGGTGGCCACGATGATCAGGTTGGCGCCGTTGCCGAAGTCCACCTTCGCCAGGGTGCGGATGCCGGAGGCGGCCACGCTGCCGAAGAGCACGATGCCGGCCCCGCCCAGCACGGGCGGCGGGACCGCCGCGACGACCCGCCCGAGCACGGGCAGCAGGCCGAGGGTCACGAGGATGAGGCCGCCGGCCGTGACCACGAAGCGGCTCTTGACGCCGGTGATGGCCACGAGCCCGACGTTCTGGGCGAAGGCGCTCTGGGTGAAGCCGTTGAAGAGGGGGGCCAGGGCGGAGGAGGCCATGTCCGCGCGCAGGCCGTCGGCGATGCGCTTCTTGTCGACCTTCGTGTCGACGATCTCGCCGACCGCGATGATGTCGGCGGTGGTCTCGGTGAGGGTCACGAGGATGACGATGAACATGGAGAGGATGGCCGCCACCTCGAACACGGGGGGACCGAAGGCCAGTGGCTGCGGGACGGCGAAGATGTCGCCGCTGAGCACCTGGCTGAAGTCCGCCATGCCCAGCGCCGCGGCCGCGGCCGTGCCGAGCACCAGGCCGATGAGGATGGAGAGCCGGGAGATGGCGGCGCTGCCGAGCTTGGAGAGCAGCATGATGATCAGCAGGGTCAGGCCGGCCAGGGCGATGTTGCCGACCGAGCCGTACTCGGGGGACTGCGCGTTGCCGCCCATGGCCCAGCGGGCCGCCACCGGGAACAGCGTGAGGCCGATGGACGTGATCACCACGCCGGTGACGACCGGCGGGAAGAAGCGGATGATGCTCACGAAGAACGGGGTGATGAGGAAGCCGACGACCGAGGCGACGATGACGGCGCCGAAGACGGCCTGGATGCCGCCGCCGCTCTGGACGATCGCGGTCATGGTGGCCACGCCGGCGAAGGAGGTGCCCTGCACGAGCGGCAGCTGCGAGCCGAAGAACTTGAAGCCCCAGGACTGCAGGACCGTGGCGAGCCCGCCCACGAACAGCGAGGCCGCGATGAGCAGACCCTGCTCCTGCGGGGTCATGCCGGCGACCCCGCCGATGATGAGCGGCGGCGCGATGATGCCGCCGTACATGGTGAGCACGTGCTGCAGCCCGTAGCCGAGGCTGGCGCCCGCGCCGAGGTACTCGTCCTCGGGGCGGGCGCGGGTGGTGGTGGGCGGCTCGGCGGTGCGTGACCTGGCCATGGTGTTCTCCTAAGGATCCTGGTGACGGGAGAGACCCGGTGCCGGCGTCGGAGCGGGACCGGGGCGGAGCGAGGAGGTGGAGAGGTGCGCGATGCGCGGTGGGCGCCGCGGGGCGCCGGGCGAGCCGGCAGCGTGGGCGCCGCCCGCAGGAGGGTGCGGGGCCCGCCGTCGTCGCGCACGGACGACGACGGACCCCGGCCGGTGCCGCCGTGGGCGGCACCGGGGAGTGTGGTGCTCAGCAGAAGCCGGCGATGCCCATCCAGGCGGACTCGTTCTCCGCGGCCCTCTTGCGCTGGATCGTGGCCTCGATGAGTCCGTAGGGGCGGTCGGCCGCCCAGTGGGTCTCCTTGTCGTTCTCGAGGCCGCAGAAGCCGAGGTCGTACACGAAGTGGTGCTTGTTCGGGCACGAGAACTTGATCTCGTCGATCTCCGGGTGGGCCTCGATGACGGCCTTGCCCATCAGGTAGAGGGTCTCCTGCAGGGCCTTGGAGTAGTGGTCGGTGAACTTGGCGAGGATGATTTTCTTGACGTTCTCGTAGACGGCGTCGTAGTCCACGTCGGTGGTGTTGTACCGCCACCGGGTGGCCACGTCCGTGGACATGATCCGGTCCTCGGTCTCGGGCAGGACCGTGTACTTGTCCTTCGGGTAGCCCGTGAAGCCGGACTGCGTGGACTTCAGGACGGTGAGGTCCTTGAACCCGGAGATCACCGTGCGCTCCTCGCCGTCGGCGACGACCACCGCGGTGCGCACCTCGTCCTTGTGCTGCACGAAGCAGTGGTCGTGGTCGTTGATGCGGTTCCACGCGTACTCCTGGGCCGCCCAGCGACCACCGGTGATCCAGTCGAACTCGCCGGTGAAGTGGTCGGCGAGCTTGAGCAGGAACTGCTCGGGGGACTCGATCCCGTACTGCTGGGCGAAGGCGAACACGGTCTGCTTCTGCGTGTCCGTGGGCACGCAGTGGGCGTTGTCGCCGAGGGTGTGCACCTCCTCCAGGTCGCCGCGCAGCTGCGAGGTGACCACGAGGTCGCGGATCTCGTGGCGGTCGGTGTCGCGGTTGATGCGCACCACGTGGTTCTCGGCCTTGCCGTACTGGTTCTTGCCCAGGACGACGGTGTCCGTGGTCTTCTCGGTGATGACGTCGGTCATGACGTTTCTCCTTGCACTCGAGGTTTCTGCTGATCGGGGCGGTCGAAGACGGGCTGACCCGTCGACTCCTGGGTCAACTGCCCCGGTAGGTGGAAAAGGCGAACGGGCTCAGCAGGAGCGGCACGTGGTAGTGCCTCTCCTCGGCCTGCACCGTGAAGTTCACCGTCACGAACGGGTAGAACGTCGGCTGGTTCCGGCCGGCGAAGTACTGTCCCGTGGCGAAGGTGATCCGGTAGTCGCCGGATTCCAGGGTCTCTGGGCCCAGTTCGGGCACGCGTCCGTCGGCGTTGGTCTCGGCGGTCGCGATGGAGGTGCCGTCGGCGGCCTCGAGGGCCACGGCGATCCCCTGGGCGGGGGTGCCGGTGACGGAGTCGAGGACGTGGGCGGTGACGTAGCTCATGGGGTGACGAGTCCTTCGAGTCGGAGGAGGGCGATCTGGCGCAGCTGGTCGGCGACCACGGCCTGCTCCGTCCCGGGGTCGTTGTCCATGCGGGCGGAGAGCTGGTCGAGGATCTCCTCGGGGGTGCGCCCGGCGGCGCGGATGAGGAACACCTGGCCGAACCGCTCCTCGTAGGCGAGGTTGCCCTCGCGCAGGCGCTGCTGGACGTCGGTGTCCGTGGGGTCGACCGCGGACTGCTCCGCTCGCGACAGCCCGGCCTCCGCGTGGTCGCCCTCCGCCCGCTCGCCGATGCGAGGGTGGTGGGACAGGGCTCTCTCGATCTCCTCGGCGCCGAACGGTTTCGCGGCCGTCCGGGCCGTGCTGAGCAGGGCATCATGGTGGGCGTAGGGCCGGGCGTCGACCACGGCCTCCACCCAGCGCGGGATGTCGAGCGCAGGACGGACGACCTCGGCCGCCTGGGTCCTGTTGAGGGAGTTGAACGCGGTGAGCTTCATGGAGTGTGCCTGCCACCTCTCTGTATTCCGTAATGTGGAAGAAAACTTTCACTACGTATAGTGAACTGGCTCACAAGCCTGAAGTCAATGGTTGCATCCTTGTGTTACTGATTTTTTGCAGAGAGGTGCCGGGCGTGAAACTTCGGTTTCACTGCGGGGCAGGAGAATTGCGGCCATGCCGAGGGAGTACGGAGGGAACGTCATGGATGGAGCAGGGGATCGGCACGGCGGTGCGGGTGCGGAGGAGAAGGTGTTCGTGGTGACGGGGGCCGGCTCGGGGATCGGCCGCGCGGTGGCGCGTGCCTTCCTGGCGGCCGGGTGGGTGGTGGTGCTCGCCGGCCGGCGGCGTGCCGCCCTGGAGGAGACCGCCGCCGGGGCGCCGGGCGCCCGGATCGTCCCGGTGGATGTTGCCGACGCCGAGAGCGTGGCCTCGGCCTTCCGGGAGATCGAGCGGCTGACCGGGCGGATCGACGTGCTGTTCAACAACGCGGGCACCTTCGGGCCTCGCGGCGGGGCGGACGAGATCGATCCCGCGGAGTGGCAGCGCACCCTGGAGGTCAACCTCACCGGCACGTTCCTGTGCTCGGCGCAGGCCGTCCGGATCATGAAGCGGCAGCAGCCCCGGGGTGGGCGGATCATCAACAACGGCTCGATCTCCGCGCACGCGCCCCGGCCCCTGTCCGCGGCCTACACCGCGAGCAAGCACGCCGTCACCGGCCTCACCCGGTCCCTGGATCTGGACGGGCGCCCCTACGGCATCACCTGCGGGCAGATCGACATCGGCAACGCGGCCACGGAGTTGCTGGCGGGCCTGGGCACGGACGGTGGCGCCCTGCAGGCCGACGGCACGCTGCGACCGGAACCGAGCTTCCCTGTCGAGGAGGTGGGGCGGGCGGTGCTGATGATGGCCGAGCTGCCCGCCTCCGCCACGGTGAACTCGCTCGTGCTGACCGCCTCGGGGATGCCGTTCGCCGGCCGCGGCTGACGGATCGGTGCCGCACTCCGCGCGGGGGATCTCCGCGACACTGTCTCCGCGACACTGTCTCCGCGACACTGTCTCCGGGGGGCACCCGTTCTCGCGATCCCTCTTGACGAGCGCCCCGAGAGGTATTAATTTCATATTGTGGAAACTTAATTCCATGGTACGAATCCTGGAGGAACCCGTGAACCACACCGCGCCGTCGCCCGCACCCGCGATCTTCTTCGACTACACCGCCATCGACTGCGACCCGGACCTCAGTCGCCCGCTGCACCGGCATCGGCGGACCGCACCGCTGTGGGCGCTCGCGGTGTCCTCGGCCTGCGTGGGCGCGATGGTGGGCCGCGTGGCCGCTCGACGCCTCCCGTAACCACGTCCTCCAGGAGCCGGAGCAGACCAGCGCGCCGGCTCGCTCCACCGATCCACCCCTCGAGGAGAACCCATGACCCAGCAGATCCGTCCCGGCCGGCAGGCCCCCGACCTCGCACTGACCGACCACGAAGGACAGCAGGTCCGGCTCTCCGAGCTGCGCGACCACAAGGTGATCGTCTACTTCTATCCCAAGGCCTTCACCCCCGGCTGCACCTCCGAGGCGTGCGACTTCCGGGACAGCCTCGCCTCGCTCCAGCACCTGGGCTACACCGTGCTCGGGGTCTCCGGGGACGACCCCGAGACCCTGTCCCGATTCGCCGAGGAGTACCACCTTCCCTACCGGCTGCTCTCCGACCCCGACGGTCAGGCCGCCCGGGCATGGGGTGCCTGGGGGGAGAAGACGGTCAACGGGGAGACCCGGACCGGCCCGCTCCGCTCGACCTTCGTCATCGAGCAGGACGGCACCGTGAGCTCCGCGGAGTACAACGTCCAGGCCGAGGGCCACGTCAAGAGCCTGCGGGAGCGGCTGGGCGCCTGAGCCGCACCGGTCGTCGGACCCGGATGGGCTCAGGCCCGGAAGGTCAGCTCGGTGCAGAGGTCGTCGCCGAGCACGAAGCGGCGCACCGGGGCGCGCAGCGCCCCGGAGAGGTGGTCCGCGCCGGGGAACCGGATGCCGGGCACCCCGTCCCCGATGAGCATGGGCGCGGTGGTGAGGTAGAGACGGTGCAGCGTCCCGGCGGCGAGGAACCCGGAGACGGTGCGTCCGCCGCCCTCCACGAGCACTCGCCGCAGGCCCCGCCGGGCCAGCGCCTCGAGCACGGCCCGGGGTGCCAGCCCGGGCTCGCCCACGGGCACCCGCAGCACCGCGACGTGCGGCGCGGGCGCCGCGGGCGCGTCCGCGTCCTCGCCCACGACCCACAGCGTGGGCGCGGCGCCGTCCGTGAGCACGGCCGAGGTCAGCGGGGCGCGCGCCGAGGGGTCCAGGACCACCCGGGTGGGATGGGGGCCGGGCACGGCGCGGACGGTCAGCCGGCAGTCGTCGGCGACCACGGTGCCGACGCCCACGACCACGGCCTCCACGAGCGCGCGCAACCGGTGCAGGTGCTCCCGGTCCTCCGGGCCGGTCACGAACTCGGCGTGCCCGGTGCGCGAGGCGATGAACCCGTCCAGGCTCTGTCCCAGCTGTGCGAGGACGAGGGGCCCCCGGTGCGCCACGAGCGGTCCGTAGCGTTCGACGAGCTCCGCCCCCGGCGGCGGCACGGGGCCGGTCCGGCCGGCGAGCAGCGCCTCCCAGGCGGCGGGGGAGGCGTCCGGGGCGGCCGGGCCGGAGGCGTCCGGGGCGGCCGGGCCGGAGGCGTCCGGGGCGGCCGGGCCGGAGGCGTCGTCGTCCGCGGGCGGTGGGGCGGCCCCGGTGCCGCGGGGCGCGGAGCTGTCGATCACGGGGTCAGTCCCGGGCGAGGAACCGGTCCCGTGCCGTCTCCGCGGCGATGGCCCGCAGGCGGTCGTACTGGTCGGCGGCCCCGGCCTCGAGGGTGCTCAGCTCCTCGGCGTCGAGGCGTGGCTCGGCGGGGGCGAGCTCCAGGAGCGTGACCCACATGCTGCGCTTGGCGACCACCAGGGACTGCAGCATCTCGAGCTCACCGTGGGCGGCGATGCCGGTCCGCTCCCGGATCCGGCTCAGCGGGTTGAGGCGGGAGGCGATGCCGGTGACGGTCCCGAGCCCCTTGGCCACCGTGCGCCGGCCGGAGCCCAGGCGGTCGATCATCGCCTCGAGGCGGCCGATGTCGTCCTTGATCTCGTCGACGAACACCGCGAACCGGCCCTCGTAGGGGGTGCCGGCCCACGTGGTGGCCGCCTCGTCGAAGAGCCGCACCCCGGAGAGGGCCCCCATGTAGTGCCCGAGCATGTAGGCCTCGAGCTTGTCGGACCGGACTCCGGCGCCCGCGGCGCCGTTCGGGCCGGTGGGCGGCTGCTCGCTCATCTGCTTCTCCTCGCTCGTGGGAAGGGCGTCGCCGGGGCCCAGCACGGATCTCCCCGGGGCCACCAGCCTACTGACTCCGTCCCCCTCGCGGCAGGAGGGGTGCGGCGGGACGGCGTGCGGGGCCGCCGGGCGGGGCGGAAACCATAAGGGATGTGACTATCATGGGGCGCATGACTGAGAACGCGAGCGGATCCCCGGACCCCGACGAGCAGCAGACCATCGGCGCATCCAGCCCCGAGCCGGGCAGCGGGCTCGACCGCGACCCGGACGAGTGGGCCACCGGCGAGGAGCCGATGACCAGCGCGCAGCGCAGCTACCTCGACACCCTGGCCCGCGAGGCCGGCGAGGAGCTGCCGGCGGACCTCACGAAGGCCGAGGCGTCCAAGCACATCGACCGCCTGCAGGGCGAGAGCGGCAGGGTGCAGGACCAGTAGGTCCTGCACCGGCGGAGGGGGAGCACCGTGAAGATCGTCGTCCTGGGAGCCACGGGCAACGTGGGCACCGCGGTGCTCCGCCGGCTGCACGCCGCGCCGGAGGTCACCCACATCGTCGGGGTCTCCCGCGAGGGGCCCGAGCGGGGCGGGGAGCCCTACGACGGCGTGGAGTGGCACACCGTCGACGTCGCCGCGAAGGAGTCCACCGCGGCGCTGGCGGAGATCATGGCCGGCGCGGACGCCGTGATCCACCTCGTGTGGCTCATCCGCCCGAACCGGGACTTCGCGCTGATGCACGAGACGAACGTGGACGGCCTCGTCCACGTGCTCGACGCCGTGGTGCTCGCCGGCGTGCCCCAGATCGTCTACCCCTCCTCGCTCGGCGCCTACAGCCCCGGCCCCAAGGACCGGGCCGTGGACGAGTCCTGGCCGGTCGGCGGGGTCGAGACCTCGCACTACAACGTGCAGAAGGCCGAGACGGAGGCGCTGCTCAACCGGTTCGAGGAGGCCCACCCCGGGATCGTGGTGACCCGGCTGCGGCCCGGCTTCCTGTTCCAGGCGGACGCAGCCCCCGAGATCGGGGACTACTTCTTCGGCGCCCTCGTGCCCAGGAAGCTCATCGCCCGGCTGCGCCTGCCCGTGCTGCCGTTCCCCGAGAAGTTCCGTTTCCAGACGCTGCACACCGACGACGTCGCGGACGCGTTCTGGCGGGTCATCCAGCACCGGGCCGGCGGGGCGTTCAACGTCGCCGCCGAGCCGGTGCTCGGCGCCGACGGCGTGGCGCAGGTGCTCGGCGCCCGGCGCGTGCTGCCCGTGCCGCCGGCCCTGGTCCGCGCGCTCGTGGCGATCACCTATCGGTTGCGGCTGCAGCCCACCGACCCCGGCTGGATCGACCTCGCCGGCGCCGTGCCGATCATGGACACCACCCGCATCCGCGAGGTCACCGGCTGGTCGGAGACCGTGAGCTCGCTCGAGGCGCTGCGGGAGCTCATCGACCACCTGGACGGCCGGGAGGGCCTGGGCAACAGGGAGCACCGGCCACGGTCGCCGCTGGTCTGACCGCGCCGGCCCCGCCGGGCGGGTCCGTGGACCCGGACGTCCCGCGGGTCAGCGGTCCCGACGCCGGAGCACGGCCAGCACCGCGCTGATCAGCACCATGGCGCAGGCCGCGCCGACCGCGGCGGCGAACGCGCCCCGGTGCCCGGCGGTCTCGGCCAGGAGCCCGGCCGACGCCGCGCCCACGGCGGAGCCGAGGACCACGCCGCTCGCGAGCATCGTCATGACCGTGCCCAGCCGCTCCGGCCGGGCGACGTCCCCGCCGATGGTGTAGATCGTGACCATGGCGGGCCCCAGCGGCAGACCGGCGAGCAGCAGCACCACGAGCATCGACCCGATCCCGCTCGGCAGCAGGAACAGCAGGCTCAGGACGGCCATGGCGCCGGAGCTGACCAGCCAGCGGGAGGCGGGCGGGAAGCGCTGCGGCCACCACGCCACCGACAGGGCCGCGGCCGCCGAGCTGATGCCGAGCACGGCGTAGAGCAGACCGGTCGCGCTCTGGATGCCGAACTCGCCGCCGAAGGCGTTGAGACCGTTCTGCACGGCGCCGAAGAACGCGCCCATGGCCACCATCCCCAGGACGGGGAGCAGCACGAGGACCCGTTCGCGGCCGGGAACGGGACGGGCCGCCGCCCGGCGCCGGTCCTCGCGCGAGACGGCCGGGACCGCCAGGCGCGTGGGGTGCACGGCGAAGGTCGTGACCATGGTGAGGGTCAGGACGGCCGCGAGGACGAAGGGGGACCAGGGTGCGGCCAGGGAGGCCAGGACACCGACCAGGGCCGGGCCGAGCACGAAGGTCAGCTCGTCGGCGGTGGACTCGTAGGACAGGGCGGTGTCCAGCTCGCGCCGGTTCCCGCCGACCAGGCCGCGCCACCGCACCCGGGCCAGCGGGCCGACCTGGGGGCAGGTGGCGCCCACGAGCAGGGACGCGCCGACGAGCAGCGGCACGGCCGGCGCGTCCGGGCCCGCGGGGGCGTAGGCGGTGACCAGCAGCAGCGCGATGGCCGCGGCGTGGGCGAGGGCGGAGACCAGCAGCACGGCCCGCTGGCCCAGGCGGTCGGCGAGGTGGCCCATCAGGGGCCCGCCCAGCGCCGAGCCGACCCCGACGGCGCCGGCGGCCAGCCCTCCGACGACGTAGGAGCCGCTGACGGCGGTGGCGAGGGTGAGCGCCCCGACGGTGAGCATGGCCAGGGGCAGGCGGGCCGCGAAGGCGATCGGCAGGAAGTCGCGCCCGGCGAGCTGCACGAGCCGGGCGTACCGGCCGCCGGACGAGGGCGTCGTCCGGCGGCCGGTGCCGTGCGGGACGGCCGCGGGGTGCTCCGCGGCGGGGGCCGGGGCGGCGGGCACGCGGGCCGCGCGCTCGGCCGTGGAAGGGGTGGTCAGGGGGTTCACAGGGGTCCTCGGAGGATGTGCGCACCGTCCCCCCTCCCGGTGCGCCCGACCCGGACAACAGGGCCCAGTCTACCGGCCGGACGCCCCGCTGCCAGGGGCGGCGGACCGGCCGCCGTAGGTGATCTCCGCCGCGCCCACGGCCGAGGCCACGTACAGGCAGGGGCGGTCGTCGGGGACGGCGGCGCAGACCGTGGCCGCCGTCAGGTCCTCGGGGTCGCGGTCGTCCGCGCCGGCCACCGCGGGGGTCCACCAGTCGGCGTCCGGGACCGCGGCCTCGACGGCCCCCGCCCGGGTGGTGACGGCCACGCGCCGCGGGGCCTCGCCGACGAGCCGGACCTCGGTGGCCCCGACCTCGGTGTGCACGTCCAGGTCCTCGCGCACCCGGATCCCGTCGAGGTCCACGGCGCCGACCTCCGAGGACGCCCACAGGGCGCGGGCGCTGCCGCTCGCCTCGATCACGCCGGCCTCCGTGTCGAGCCGGACGTCGCCGAAGTCGCCCTCGACGCTGAGGGCGCCGGCGTCCCCGGAGAGCCGCAGGTCCACGGGCTCGTCCCCGGCCGGGACGGTGATCCGCACGTGCATCCCGCTGCCGGCGCCCGGCCAGGAGCGGGACGGGAGGGCGTCGATGCTCAGCCGGCCGTCCTCGACCCGGGGCTCGGGGGCGCTCTCGAGCCGGAACCCGGCGTACACGGACTCCACGCGCAGATCGGGGACGTCGGCCGTCACGACCTCGACGACCGCCGACCGGCCGTCGACCACGACCGTGTCCACGGACTCGGTCACGGTGGTGTCCACCCGGTGCTCCTGGACGGACAGGGACGCGGCGGCGGTCGCGCCGCCGGCGCCCAGCAGGAGGAGGGCGCCGATGCCGCCGAGCACGGCGGTGGGGACGAGCCAGGCCGTGCGCTCGTTGTCGCTGACGACGTCGTGGGAGGAGTCGTGGGCGGCGGGGTGCTCGGGGTGGGTGCTCATGGCCGGTGCTCCTGGTGGGACGGGTTTGCGGACGGGGTGTGGCCGGGCCCGGGGTCCGGGTAGCCGAGGTAGCGCAGGACCGCGCGGACGCGGCGGTTGCCGCCGTCCTCGTGGGCGAGGCCCAGCTTGGTGAACACGGAGCGGATGTGCTTCTCCACCGAGGACTCGGTGAGGAAGAGGTTCGCGGCGACCGAGGCGTTGGAGAGCCCCTGGGCCATGAGCCCGAGCACCTCGTGCTCCCGCGGGGAGAGGAGCTCCAGGTCCTGGCGGTGCCGCGAGCGCACGAGCAGCTGGGAGACGACCTCCGGGTCCAGGACGGTGCCGCCCGCGCCCACGGTCTCCACGGACTCGAGGAACTGGTCGACGTCCGCGACGCGGTCCTTGAGCAGGTACCCCAGCCCGTCCCGGCGGGACGCGATGAGCTCCGAGGCGTAGCGCTCCTCGACGTACTGCGAGAGCACGAGCACCGCGATCCGCGGGTGCTGGGAGCGGACGAGGACGGCGGCTCGGATGCCCTCGTCCGTGAACGTCGGCGGCAGCCGCACGTCCACGAGGGCGAAGTCCGGCTCGTGCTCCTCGACGGCCCGGAGCAGGTCCTCCGCGGTGTCGACGTCGGCGACCACCTCGTGGCCGGCCTCGGTGAGCAGGCGGACGAGGCCCGCGCGCAGGAGGACGGCGTCCTCGGCGATGACGATGCGCATCAGGATCCCGCCCCCCGGGCGACCGGCAGCTCGACGGTCAGCTCGGTCGGCCCGCCCGCGGGGGAGTCGAGGAAGAAGTGCCCGCCCGCGGAGCGGATCCGGTCGGCGATCCCGGACAGGCCGCCGCCGGGGACCACCACGGCGCCGCCGCGGCCGTCGTCGGCGATCCGGGCGACCACGCGCGTGCCTCCCGCGGGATCGGTCTCCAGGCCCACCCGCACCGACGCGGCGCCGGCCTGGGCGTGCTTGACGATGTTGGCGATGCCCTCGGAGACCGCGAAGTACACGGCGGCCTCGGTCTCCGGCGCCAGCCGCGGCACCCGCACGTCCACGGCGACCGGGACGGGGGACTGGGCGGCCACGGCGGAGAGGGCGGCGTCGAGGCCCCGGTCCTCCAGGACCGCCGGGTGGAAGCCCCTGGCCAGGCGGCGCAGCTCGGCGATCGCGGCCTTGGTGGTGGCGTGCGCCTCCCCGATGAGGTCCTTGGCCCCGGCGGGGTCGTGGTCGATCCGGCGCTGGGCCATCGACAGGTTCATGGCCACGGACACGAGCTGGGGCTGCACGCCGTCGTGCAGGTCCCGCTCGATCCGGGAGCGCTCGGTGCGGGCGCCGCGGACGGCGGTCTCGCGGGCGGCCGCGGCCTCGGCGGCCCGGCGGCGCAGCTCCGCCGCCTCGTCCACCCGGAGCAGCAGCCGGGACAGGCCCCGGTGCGCGGCCACGGCGAGGACCACGACGAGCAGCCCGAGGAGGACCAGGGTGATCCCGGTCAGGACCACGGCCCAGTCCGGCCACGTCCCGATCACCTCGGAGGGCCAGAGCGGGTTGTTCGGCGCGGCGTAGAGCGGCGCGAAGGCCAGGGCGACGGCGGCGCCGGTGCCGGCCAGGGCCGCCACGGCGACCCAGCCCAGGACCGTGGTGAGGAGCAGGTGCAGCAGTCCCGTCCAGAACGCGGCGTCGGAGACGTCCAGCCACCACTGGTGGACGATCCGCCAGCCGTCGGTGCGGGGCGAGCGCCGCCGGCGCGGGGCGGGCAGGTGCAGCCCGAACGCCGCCTGCGTGCGGCGGCGCTCGACCCACTCGATCCCGCGGACCGCGTAGATCGCGGCCACGAGCAGGACCACGCCCACCAGGGCGGCGAGCGAGGCGAAGCCGGCGGAGACCAGGGAGACCAGGGCCGTCAGCCACAGCGTGCCGAGCGCGGCGTCCACCACGAGGTCGGTGGTGCCGAAGAACAGGGTCCTGGGGGACCAGGGTCCCCACTCCCGGGACCGGGCCCCGGCGGCGGGGCCCGCGGGCCTGGAACCGCCCGCGGGGCGGGGTGCGTCGTCCGGGCTCCCACGACCGGTGCCGGGGGCGTCGCCGGGGCTCCCGGTGTCGGGATCGGTGCCGGGATCGGTGCCGGGGCTGGCCCACGGTACGGGTGGAAGGGGTCGGGTCTCGTGCGGTGTGCTCATGCCCTCACGCTACGGTCGCGGGGGTCGTCGCCGCAGCGACGTTCTCCACCTGGTGCGCCTGCGGTTTTCCGCACCCCGGTCCGGCGCTCCGGGCGCCGGCGCGGCTCAGCCGGCGTCCAGCAGGCCGACGCCCATGGCCGCGAGGGTGCCGAAGGCGACGCCCCACAGGACGATGGAGACGATCTGCCACCGGATGACGGCGTTGCGGTCCGCACCGAAGGAGACCATGGCGGTGGCCGTGATCTGGCTGGGCAGGATGGTCTGGCCGAGCAGGCTCACACCGGCCACACCGTACCTGTCGAAGGCCCGGCGCAGTCTCTGTTGCCGGGGCGAGGGCTCCCGGGGGTCTCCGGCGAACCTGCGGCGGAGGCCGTGCGCGCCCAGGACCAGCGCCAGCATGGAGGCGACGTTGCCGACGACGGCGGCCCCGACGGCGATCGCCGGGTCGAGGCCGGCCAGGACGCCGACGACGGACCCGAAGTAGGACTCGACGAACGGGATCGCTCCTGCCACCACCACCCCCAGCCACTGGAGCAGCGGCGGCAGGGAGGAGGTGAATTCCTGCAGGGCGTCGATCATCGGGATCCTTCCGGGGGAGGTCGGCGCGGCCGGCCCGCGTCCGTCGCCGGGGCCGCTCCCAGCACGCTATCGGCGCGGCCCGCCCCGGGGCCTCCCCCGGCAGGCGGAGCCTCGGCCGCTCCGGGCGAGGGAACGGTCAGCGGCCGCCGGCCGGCTCCGCCCCGGGGCGGAGGTGGCGGACCAGGAACCGGGCCTGGTCCTCGAGCAGGCGCGAGCGCACGGGGTCCTCGTAGACCGCGAAGTGCCCCACCGGGTACGTCACGACCTCGCCCCGGGGCGCCGCCCGGGCGATCCGCGCGGCCCGCCGCGGATCCGTCTCGGTGTCCTGCTCCGCGACGCACACGAGCAGCGGCGCCCGCACCCGTTCGGCGGTGCCCGGCAGGTACACGGGAGGGTGGAGAAGCAGCCGGGGCGCGAACTCGTTGCGCCAGGAAGGACCCGTCCTCACGGCGTGCTCCAGGTACCGGTCCCTGTCCGGGTCGATGATCGCGCCCACGTCCCCGGGGAGCGCGAACACCGGGATGCAGCGCGGGGGCAGCCCACGCCGTCCCCGCAGCTCGTCGCGGACCGCGGCGGCCAGCAGCCGGACGGTGGTCCGCAGGAGCAGCCCGAACGGGATGTGCTCCTGCCGCTTCTTGGCCCGGATCTCGCCGACCGTGCTCTCGGAGCCCTTGCCGAACTCCGGCACCTGGGCGACCACGGCCCGGGTCCGCCGGTCCTCGGAGGCCAGCCGCAGGACGTGCCCGCCGGACAGCGAGCTGCCCCACAGCGCGGTGCGGGCCGGGTCGAGGCCGGGCAGGGAGCGGGCCAGGCGTACGGCCGCGCGCCAGTCCTCGAGCTGCTCCGCGGCGTCCACGACCTGCCGGGGTGCGCCGCCGCTGCGGCCGAACCGCCGGTAGTCGAAGGTCAGCACGGCCAGGCCGTGCTCCACGAGGCCGGCGGCGTGCTCGGCCAGCTGGTCCTGGGTGCCGGTGAAGCCGTGGCCCATGACCACGCAGGGCGCCGCGGCGCCGGCCGGCGCCGGGCGGTACAGCGCGGCGGCGCACGGGACGCCGCCCGAGTCGAACGTGAGAGCCTCTGGCATCGTGTCCTCCACCGGCCGCGGCGGGCCCTGGTGCCCGCCCGTGGGGTCCATCGTGCGCGCGTTCCGACGCCGATGCCAGGGTCCCGGGCGGTCAGGCCGAGGTCACCAGCTCGGACCGGCGCAGCCGGTGGCCCCGGATCGAGACCAGCCGCCGGAGTCCCGTGCGGTCCTCGAGGACCCAGGCGATCCCCAGCTGCGGGACCACCTCGCTGACCGTGCCGGTGAAGCGGGGCTGCCGGTGCTCCCAGGCCTCGATCCGGTCACCCGGCCGCACCCGGGCCAGGCCCAGGATCCATCTGTTGCTCGCGGTCATGGGGAGCCCCTTCCGTCTCGTGCGCCCGGTTCCCCCATCCTCGTCCCGGCATGTGGCCGCGGCGTTTCCGGCGGGTTGACGTCCCATGTCCTCTCCTCGGTCCCGGGGGCCGCCCCGGGCCCGGAGGGAGGGCCGGCGGGGTTCAGTACTTCCGCAGGGCCACGCGCGGCTGTCCCGTCCACCGCGCGCGCAGCAGCGCCGAGACGTCCAGGAGCAGCTCCGTGAGCTCCGCGGAGCCGGGGCCCAGGGCGCGGACCACGAGGCCGGGCACCGGCAGCTCGGAGACCCCGCACCGCAGCCCCGGCAACCGGGTCTCGGCCGCGGCGAGCAGGTCGTGGACCTCCTCCACCAGCTCCCGGTCCGCCCGGGGGTCCACGACCAGCAGGGAGCCGAGGTGCGTGCGTCCCTCCAGGAAGCCGAGCCCGGCCACGGCGTCCTCCCCCGGGCGCAGGCGGAGGTTGTCGAGGACCACCGTGCGCCCGCCCATCTGCACCTCGGTGCGCAGCACCACGCCGCGGTAGCGGAAGACGGTGCCGTCCGGCGCCCACCCGGGGGTGACCACCTCGCCCGCCACGAGGCAGGCCGAGGGGTCCATCGTCACGGTCGTGGACTGCACGTAGTCGGCGTCCTCGTAGGCGATGAGCTGGTCCGGCAGGTACTCGAGAACCGCGCCGGGGCCGAGCGCGAGACGCACGTCCTGGCGGGCGGGGGCGGCCGGGGCGCGGTAGACCTTGGTCGCGGACTGGGTGGTGACCAGAGCGGTGCCGGCGGCCCCGACCGTGACGTCCAGCTCGTAGCGGTCCCCGCCGAGGTACCCGCCGCCGGGATTGACGACGACGAAGCACGGCTGCCCCGACCCGTCCAGGTGGTGCGGGCGCAGCACGCGCAGGGCGCCGGCGTGGAACTGGTGGGCCGCCACGGTCCGGTCCCCGCGGGGCACCAGCACCAGCTCGAGCCGGCCCGTCGGCGCGGAGGCCGGCGCGGCGGCCTCCGCGGCGCGCCGGCCGGGCGCCGCGGCGGCGGGCGCGGCGGCGGTCACGGGACCATGTCCAGCATCAGCACGTCGTGCCGGATCCACGCGAGGATCCGCTCGAGGCCCTCGTCGGTCCGGAGGTTGGTGAAGCAGAACGGGCGGTCCTTGCGGAACACGGCGGAGTCCGCGGCCATGACGTCGAGGTCGGCGCCGACGTGCGGGGCGAGGTCGGTCTTGTTGATGACGAACAGGTCGGACTTGATCATGCCCTGCCCGGCCTTGCGGGGGATCTTCTCGCCCTGGGCCACGTCGATGACGTAGATGGAGAAGTCGACCAGCTCCGGGCTGAACGTGGCGGAGAGGTTGTCCCCGCCGGACTCGACGAACACGATCTGCAGGTCCGGGTGCTGGGCGCACAGCTTCTCGATCGCGGCCTCGTTCATCGAGGTGTCCTCGCGGATCGCGGTGTGCGGGCAGCCGCCGGTCTCGATGCCCACGATCCGGTCCAGCGGCAGCACGCCGTTGCGGGCCAGGATCCTGGCGTCCTCGATCGTGTAGATGTCGTTGGTGATCGCGGCCATCGAGACCTCGTGGATCAGCGCCCGGGTGACCCGCTCCACGAGCTGGGTCTTGCCGGCGCCCACGGGCCCGCCCACGCCGATGCGCACGGGGCCGCGGCCGGTCGGCGCGGAGGGGGCGGGGGAGACGGTGGTCATGGTGAGCTCCTGGGTCGGTGCGGTCGGTGCGGTCGGTGCGGTCGGTGCGGTGGTGGGTCAGGACATGAACATGCGGGCCCGCTGCCAGGCGTGGCGCATCTGGGCGATCTCCAGGCCGGGGCTGGTCGCCCCGGCCTCGTGGTCGGCCATGGACCCGATCCGCTCGACGCCGCGGGCGACGTCCTCGTGCAGGGCGCGCAGCACGCGCTGGCCTGCGTTCTGGCCGATGGGGATGCCGCGCACGGCGTTCTGGGTCAAGGAGGTCACGGTCGAGAAGAGGTACGCGCCGGCGAGCTGCTCCCAGGCCACGCCGAGGCCGGCTCCCACGAGCGCGAAGGCCACCGCGGGACTGCCGCGGCTCGTCCCGGCGCGCTGGCGCTGCGCGTAGGCCAGCAGCCGGGGGGAGGGGAAGTTCTCGGCGCCGATGCCGGTCATCCGCCGGCCCATCGCGGTCGCGGCGTCCCGCACCTGGACGGGCAGGGCCTGGGCGGCCAGCAGGTCGTCGGCGCGCCACACGGCGTCGTCGTCGGCCGCCGTGGCGACCGCGCGCACCGCCCAGCCCTCCGCCGGCACCACCTGGTGGTGCAGGCAGTGCCGGACCCAGGCCAGGAAGCTCGGCTCGTCGTGGACCGTGCCGTCGTCCACGTAGGTCTCGAGCCCCAGGGAGTGGGCGAACGCGCCGGTGGGCAGGGCGGAGTCGGCCAGCTGCAGCACGGCGAGCGTCCCGGCGAGCGCTCCGGCGGCGCCCGCGGGGGAGCGCTCAGTGGGTGTGCTCGGCATGGCGGAAGGGGACCTCCATCTGCCGCTCGACGCGCGCGAAGCGCACCCCGGCGTCCCGCAGGAAGGCCTCGGCCGTGTGGTCGTACTGGAGCACCATGACCCCGTCGTGGCCGGGCAGCTCGGGGACCTCGGCCGCGGGGCCGAGGAACTGGGCGGGCAGGTGCCGGTTGCCCAGGGAGTGGGCCACGAAGCCCATCTGCTCGATCGTGGCGGGCGCGACCACCAGGACGTCGGTGGGCAGGGTCGAGACCACCACGACGTTGTGGCCCTCCCGGTGCAGGATGTCGCCGTCCCTGAGCTCCCGCCGCGAGCTCAGCCGGATCCCCACCTCGGTGCCGTGGTCGGTCACGACCCGCTGGACGCGCTTGCGCAGCTCGGGCCCGGAGAGCGCGACCCGCTCCAGGTGCAGGCCGGCGCGCTCCGGCTCGGTGAGCTCGGCCAGGTTGCCGAGGACGGCTTCGACGATCACGGGTGCGGGTCCTCTCGTGGGGCTTCGGGGTGTCTCAGGACGTGCGGGGCTCGGCCGGCGGGCCGGTCAGAACAGGAAGTAGCGCTGGGCCATGGCCAGCTCCTCGGCGGGCTCGCACGTGGCGATCTCGCCGTCCACGCGGACCTCGTAGGTCTGCGGGTCCACCTCGATCTCCGGGGTGGCGTGGTTGTGCCGCATGTCCTGCTTGGTCAGGCCGCGGATCCCGCCCACGGGCAGCACCCGCTTGCGCAGGCCCAGTCGCTCGCCGACGCCCGCCTCGACGGCGGCGCGGGACATGAAGGTGATGGAGTTGGCGTGCGGGGCGGTGCCCTTCGCGCCGAACGCGTCCCGCATCAGCTGCGGCTGCGGGGTGGGGATCGAGGCGTTGGGGTCGCCCATGAGCGAGTGCACGATCTGCCCGCCCTTGAGCACGGCGTGGGGCTTGACCCCGAAGAACACCGGGTCCCACAGCACGAGGTCCGCGAACTTGCCCGGCTCGACCGAGCCCACGACGTCGGCGATCCCGTGCGCGACCGCCGGGTTGATCGTGTACTTGGCCACGTAGCGCTTCAGCCGGGCGTTGTCCCCGCGGCCCGTCTCCTCGGGCAGGGGCCCGGTGCGTCGCTTCATCTGGTCGGCCAGCTGCCAGGTGCGCAGCACCACCTCGCCCACACGGCCCATGGCCTGGGAGTCGGAGGAGGTCATGGAGAACACGCCCAGGTCGTGCAGCACGTCCTCGGCGGCGATCGTCTCGGGCCGGATCCGGGAGTCCGCGAACGCCACGTCCTCCGGGATGTCCGGGTTGAGGTGGTGGCAGACCATGAGCATGTCCAGGTGCTCCTCCGCCGTGTTCCGGGTGAAGGGCAGCGTGGGGTTCGTCGAGGACGGCAGCACGTGGGGCAGGGCCGCGATGCGGATGATGTCCGGGGCGTGGCCGCCGCCGGCACCCTCGGTGTGGAACGTGTGGATGACCCGACCGCCGATCGCGGCCACCGTGTCCTCGAGGAACCCGCACTCGTTGAGGGTGTCGGTGTGGATGGCCACCTGCACGTCGAACTCGTCGGCCACGGTCAGGGCCGTGTCGATCGCGGCCGTGGTGGCGCCCCAGTCCTCGTGGATCTTGAGCCCCACGGCGCCGGCGCGGATCTGCTCCACGAGCGGCTCGGGGGCGCTCGCGTGGCCCTTCCCGAGCAGCCCGAAGTTCATCGGGTAGCCGTCGAGGGCCCGGAACATGCGGGCGAGGTGCCAGGCGCCGGGGGTGATCGTGGTGGCGTTGGAGCCCTCGGCGGGGCCCGTGCCGCCGCCGAACATCGTGGTGATCCCGGAGGACAGGGCCGTGCCGATCTGGTCGGCGCCGATGAAGTGGATGTGGGAGTCGATCCCGCCCGCGGTGAGGATCCGGCCCTCGCCGGCGATCACCTCGGTGGAGGCGCCGATCAGGATGTCGACGCCGTCCATGATGTCCGGGTTGCCGGCCTTGCCGATCCCGCTGATGTGCCCGTCCCGGATGCCGACGTCCGCCTTGTAGATCCCGGAGGCGTCGAGCACCACGGCGTTGGTGACCACGGTGTCCACCACGCCGTCGTCCCGGGTCAGCCGCCCGTTGTGGCCCATGCCGTCCCGGATCACCTTGCCCCCGCCGAAGACCACCTCGTCCCCGGGGACCGTGCGGTCGTGCTCCACCTCGAGGAACAGCTCGGTGTCCGCCAGGCGCACCAGGTCCCCGGTGGTGGGCCCGTAGAGGCTCGTGTACTGGGCGCGGGACATCTCGTGGCTCATGCCTGCTCCTTCCTGGGAGCGTCGGTGCCGGGGGCGTCCGTGCCGGGGGCATCGAGGGGCCCGTTCACCCGGTTCGCGAGGCCGTGGACCTCGCGGCGCCCCGCCAGGGCGACGAGCCGGACGCGCTTGCGGTCGCCGGGCTCGAAGCGCACCGCCGTGCCGGCGGGGACGTCCAGGCGGAAGCCGCGGGCCGCCGCCCGGTCGAACTCGAGGCCGGGGTTGACCTCGGCGAAGTGGAAGTGCGAGCCCACCTGCACGGGGCGGTCGCCGCGGTTGACCACGTCCAGCTCCGTGGTGGGCCGGCCGGCGTTGATCACGACGGAATCGGGCCGCAGGACGTACTCTCCGGGGATCACGGGCGCTCCTTCGGGGCCGGGGGCGGGCGGGTCAGCGGATGGGGTCGTGGACGGTGACGAGCTTGGTGCCGTCCGGGAAGGTCGCCTCGACCTGGACGGAGTGGACCATCTCCGGCACGCCCTCCATGACGTCCGCCCGGGCCAGGATCGTGGAGCCCCAGGACATGAGCTCGGCCACGGTCCGGCCGTCCCGGGCGCCCTCCAGCAGCTCGGCGGTGATCAGGGCGACCGCCTCCGGGTGGTTGAGCCGCAGCCCCCGGTCCCGGCGCCGCCGGGCGAGGTCGCCGGCCACGACGACCAGCAGCTTCTCCTGCTCACGGGGGGTCAGGTGCACGGCTCTCCTCGGGACGGCGGGTGCTCAGGGACAGTCGTCACCGTAGGGGCTCCGTGTTTCGGCGAGGTTCACCGGGTGTTTCCGGCACGTGCCGGGGCGCGGGCGCACGGGCCGGCGCCCCGGCGCGTGCGCCCGCGCCGGCTCAGAGGGCGAGCGCCGCCCGGGCGTGCTCCTCGGCCCGCTCCCCGGCGCGGCCGGAGGCGCTGACCCGCCCGGAGTCCAGGACGTACCAGTCCGTGGCCGAGCCCAGGGCGAAGCCGATCCGCTGCTCCACCAGCAGCACCCGGATCCCGGTGCCGGCTGCCAGCTGCAGGATCTTCTGCTCGATCTCCTGGACCACGGACGGCTGGATGCCCTCGGTGGGCTCGTCGAGGATCAGCAGGGACGGCTCGGTGATCAGGGCGCGGGCGATCGCCAGCTGCTGGCGCTGCCCGCCCGAGAGCAGCCCGGCCCGCCGCTCGAGCAGCCCCTCGAGCGCCGGGAACATCGCCAGGGACCGGTCGACGGCGGCCCGCCCGTTCCGCCGGCCGTCGGCCACCACCTGGAGGTTCTCCCGGACGCTGAGCCCGCCGAAGGAGCGCTGGCCCTGCGGGACGTAGGCCATGCCGCGGCGGACCCGGGCGTGCCCGCTGAGCCCGGTGATGTCCTCGCCGTCGAGCAGGATCCGGCCGGAGGTCACCCTGTTGAGGCCCACGACCGCCCGCAACAGCGTGGTCTTGCCCGCCCCGTTGTGGCCGAGGAGGGCGACCACGGCGTCCCCGCTGACGGTGAGGTCCACGCCGTGGACGACCTCGGTGCGGCCGTAGCCGGTGTGCACGTCCTGGAGCTCGAGCATCAGGAGTCCCCTTCCCGGGGGTCGGCCGCGGTGGCGGCGGCGGTGGCGGCGGTGCCCAGGTAGATCTCCTGGACCCGCGGGTCGGCCTGCACGTGGGCCACGGAGCCCTCGCTGATCACCCGGCCGTCGGCCATCACGGTGACGGAGGTGGCGTAGCGGCGCAGGAACTCCATGTCGTGCTCCACCACGATCGTGATCCGGTCGCCGCCGATCCGGCGCAGCAGCTCACCGGTCTGCTCCCGCTCCTCGTGGCTCATCCCGGCCACGGGCTCGTCGAGCAGCAGCACCTGCGCCCTCTGCACGAGCAGCATCCCGATCTCGAGCCACTGCTTCTGCCCGTGGGCCAGCACCCCGGCCGGGACGTCCCGCAGGGCGGAGAGGTTGATGATCTCGAGGGCCTCCTCCACCTCCCGGGACACGGACCGCCGGGCGGCGAGCAGGGACAGGGGAGGGCGGCCGGCCTCCGCGGCGATGTCGAGGTTCTGCAGGACCGTGAGCTGCTCGAAGACGCTCGCGGTCTGGAAGGTGCGGCCCACGCCCAGCCGGGTGATCCGGTGCGTCCTGCGGCCCACCAGCTGGTGGCCGTCGTGGTCGATCGACCCGCGCGCCGGGACGAGCCCGGTCACGGCGTCGATGAGGGTGGTCTTCCCGGCGCCGTTGGGGCCGATGAGGAAGCGCAGGTCGCCCTGGTTGACGACGAGGTCCACGCCGTCCACGGCCGTGAAGCTCCCGAAGGACACGGTGAGGTCCGTGATCTCGAGGTAGGAGGGGCGGCCGGTGCGCAGCCCGCCGGGCTGCGGCGGGGTGCGGCCCAGCAGGGAGCTCCTCCACTCGGGGCGGCGCGCGGACAGCATCTCGGGACGTGCGGCGGCGTTCATCGGGCCTCCTCCGCGGCCAGGGCCGCTGCCGGGGTGGGGACGGGGTCGTCGGGGGTGGTGGCCCCTCCGGGGCCGTGGCCGTCGCCGTCGCCGGGGGCGGTCGCGGGGGTGCGGCGACGACGCCGGAGCACACCGGGCAGCGAGGCGATGCCGCCGGGCAGGAACCCGACCACCAGCACGAAGAGCAGGCCCTGGAGGTACACCCAGAAGGACGGGAACGCGGAGGCCAGGGACGTCTCGGCGAAGGACACGGCGATCGAGCCGAGCACGGGCCCGAGCAGGGTCGCGCGGCCGCCGACGGCCACGCCGATGAGGAACGCGATGGACGGGATCACCCCGACGTCGGCGGGGGAGACGATCCCCACCACCGGGACGAACAGCGCCCCGCCGATCCCGGCCATCACCGCGGCCAGGACGTAGGCGGCGGTCTTCACGAGGGCAGGGTCCCGGCCGAGGAAGCGCACGCGCTCCTCCTGGTCCCGCACCGCCACGAGCAGCTCGCCCCACCGGCTGCGGTGGAGCTGCCAGGTGAGGGCCACCATGGCCAGGAGCAGCGCCGCGGTGACGAGGTAGAGGAGCAGCTGGTTGCGCGGGTCGGCGAGGTCGTAGCCGAACAGGGAGCGGAAGCTGCTCAGCCCGTTGGAGCCGTTGGTGAGGACGGGCTGCCCGATCAGCCAGACCGCGAAGGCCGCGGCGAGGGCCTGGGACAGGATCGCGAAGTAGGCGCCCTTGACCCGCCGGGTGAAGATCGCCAGGCCCAGGGCCGCGGCCACCGCTGCCGGCACCAGGACCACGCCGAGCACGGCGGCCACCGGGTGGGCGAACACGGCCCACACGGCGGGCAGCTCGGTGACGCCGTTCTGCCGCATGAACTCGGGGACCTGCTCGCCCAGCAGCCGGGTGTCCGCGAGCTGCAGGTGCATGGCCATGATGTAGGCGCCGAGGCCGAAGAACAGGCCCTGGCCCATGGTGAGCATCCCGCCGCGGCCCCAGGCCAGGCCGATGCCCACGGCCACCATGGCGATGCACAGGTACTTGCCGAGCAGGCCCAGGCCGAACCCGCCGAGGGCCAGGGGCGCCAGGACGAGCAGCAGGAGCGCGCCGAGGGCCAGCCCGGCGGCGGCTCCCCGGGGCCCGGTGAGCCGGTCGCGCCACGCGGCGGCGGGACGGGGTGCGCTGGTGGTGCTCATGCCAGACCTCTCGTTCGGACGCTGAAGATCCCCTGGGGGCGCAGCTGCAGGAAGGCGACCACGGCGACCAGCACCAGGACCTTGGCGATCGAGGCGGTCGTGGAGTACTCGACGAAGGCCTGGAGCACGCCCAGGCCCGCCGCGGCGAGCACGGCCCCGCGGATCTGGCCGATGCCGCCGGCGACGACCACGAGGAAGGCGTCCACGATGTAGGTGGTGCCGAGGGTGGGGCTCGTGGAGCCCACGAGGGTCAGCGCCACCCCGGCCACGCCGGCGAGCCCGGAGCCGATGAAGAACGTCAGCTGGTCGGTGCGCCGGGAGGAGATCCCGCTGACCTCGGCGAGGTCGCGGCTGAGCACCACGGCGCGGATCCGGCGGCCCAGGGAGGTGCGGTGGAGCACGAGCGCGAGGGCGGCGACCACGACGACGGCCAGGGCCAGCAGGAACACGCGGGACGCCGGGACCGGGACGCCCAGGACCTCCACGGGGCCCTGCAGCAGCTCGGGCAGCCGCACGTCCACGCTGGGGGCGCCGAAGACGTCCCGGGCCACCTGCTGGAGGATCAGGGACACCCCGAAGGTGACGAGCAGCGTGTCCAGCGGCCGGTGGTACATCCGCCGCAGCAGCAGCCCCTCGACCAGCAGGCCGAGGGCCCCGCCCACGAGGAACGCGATCGGGATCGACAGCAGCAGGGAGACCCCGGCGTGGCCGAGCACCTGCTGGACCGTGAAGGCGGTGTACGCGCCGGCCATGATGAACTCGCCGTGGGCCATGTTGATGACGCCCATCTGCCCGAAGGTCAGGGACAGCCCCACGGCCGCGAGGAGGAGGATGGAGCCGAGGCTGAGCCCGGCGGACAACTGGCTGACGATGACTTCCATGGACGACTCTTCTCTCGGTCTGCGGGGCGTCGGGGGGCGGTGCCGGCGGCGGCGGGGCGGCTCAGCCGGAGACGCCGTCGGCCCAGTCGTAGCCGGTCAGGAACGGGTCGGGGACCACGGGCTCGGCGGCCTCCTCGACCGTCTCGATCAGCCCGTCCTCGCGGATCCGGCCGATGCGCGGGGTCTTGGTGACGTGCTGGGTCTCCCCGTCCACCTCGACGGTGCCCTCGGGGGCCTCGACCACGGTCCCGTCGGCGGCCTCGCGCACGGCGTCGACGTCGAAGGACCCGGCCTTCTCGACCATCGCCCGCCACAGGTGCACGGACGTGTAGGCGGCCTCCATGGGGTCGCTCGTGACCCGCCCGGCGCCGTACCGGTCCTGGAACGCCCGCACGAACCGCTCGTTCTCGGGGGTGTCGACGGTCTGGTAGTAGTTCCAGGAGGTCAGCTGGCCGGCGACGTTCTCCACGCCGATCCCGGGGACCTCCTCCTCCGCGACCGACACGGAGACCACGGGCATCTCGCCGGCCTCGAGGCCCACGGAGGTGTACTGGCGGAAGAACGCCACGTTGGAGTCGCCGTTGAGGGTGTTGAACACCGCGTCGGCGTCCGAGGCCAGGAGCTTGTTGACGATGGTCGAGAACTCGGTCGAGCCCATCGGCAAGTACTCCTCGCCCACCACCTCCATGCCGTGGGCCGCGGCGTAGGCGTTGATGATCCGGTTCGCCGTGCGGGGGAAGACGTAGTCGCTGCCCACCAGGAAGATCCGCCGGTGCCCCTGCTCCCGCAGGTGGTCGAGGGCCGGGACGATCTGCTGGTTGGTGGTGGCCCCGGTGTAGAAGATGTTGGGGGAGGCCTCGAGCCCCTCGTACTGCACCGGGTAGAACAGCAGCGAGTCCTGGGCCTCGAAGACCGGGAGCATGGCCTTGCGGCTCGCGGAGGTCCAGCCGCCGAACACCGCGGCCACGCAGTCCTGCCGGATCAGCTTGGCGGCCTTCTCCGCGAACACCGTCGGCTCGCTCGCGCCGTCCTCGGTGACGGGTTCGAGCTCCTTGCCGAGCACCCCGCCGTCGGCGTTGATCTCCTCGATCGCCAGGTTCAGGGAGCGGTTGACGGTCGTCTCGCTCACGGCCATCGTGCCCGAGAGGGAGTTGAGCAGCCCCACCTTCACGCTGTCCCCGGAGGTGTCCACGCACGAGCTCGAGGGCGCCTGGACCGCCTCTGCGCTCGGCCGCGGGTCGTACTTGGCGCCGCACCCCGTGAGGAGCGTGGCCGCCACGAGGGCCGGGATCAGAGCGCGCCGTGCGGGGACCGTCATGCCGTCCTGCTTTCCGGGGGAGGAGTCGCTGGGTGCCGGGCGGTGGTCCTGCGGGCAGGACCCGGTCCGCCGGGATGGGAGCGACGCTAGCCAGCCGGGATTTCCGGGGTGCGGCGCAGAGGTTTCCCGGCGATGTCGGACGCGGCGCCCGGTTTCGGGCGTGTGTCGCCCGGTCCCGCAGCGGCGCCGTCCGACGCAACTCCGTATGCTCGGGACCGATGGAGAGCGCGGTCCGCCGGGACCGCCCCGGTGCTTGGAAAGGTCGTGCGGCGATGTCCCCCTCGGTGCGCCCGCTCGCGGTGGCGGTGCTGACCGCGGCCCTGGTCACGGGGTGCGGCTCCGGGTTCCCGAAGGACCCGGAGGGCACCCTCGACCGGGTGCGCGGCGGTGAGCTGCGGGCCGGGGTCTCGGAGAGCCCGCCCTGGACGGAGGTCGCCGACAGCGGCCGTCCCTCGGGGGTGGAGGTCGAGCTGGTCGAGGAGTTCGCCGAGCGGATCGACGCCGAGGTCGTCTGGACCTCCGGCGCCGAGAGCCACCTGATCCGCTCGCTCGAGGGCGGCGACCTCGACGTCGTCGTCGCAGGCCTCACCGAGACGTCCCCCTGGGAGAAGCACGCCGCGCTGACCCGCCCGCACACGGAGATCGAGCCGGGGGACGGCCGCACCGAGAAGATCGTGCTGGCCACCCGGCTGGGGGAGAACGGCTTCCTCACCGAGCTCGAGACGTTCCTGGTGGAACGGGAGGAGGGGTGATGTCGCAGTCCGGGGCGAAGGCCCGGTTCGGGTCCACCGAGCTCACCGGCGCCCAGGCGCGCACCCTGGCGCGTGCGGTGCGCCTGGAGAAGATCACCCTCGGGGTGCTCGCCGTGACCGTGGCCGTCGTGGCGCTCGTGGCCGGGCAGTCCCAGGCCATGAAGGTCGCCTGGATCGAGGACTCGCTCTCGTTCCTGCCGCCCCTCGCCTTCCTCGTGGCGGTCCGCGTCGCCGGCCGGCGCCCTACGCCCCGCCACCCCTACGGCTACCACCGCTCCGTGGGCGTGGGCCACCTCGTGGCGGCGGTCGCGCTCCTGGCGATGGGCGCGTTCCTCGTGGTCGACTCCGGCTCCGGGCTCCTGCGGGGCGAGCGGCCCCCGATCGGGGTCACGAGCCTGTTCGGCACGCCGGTGTGGTCCGGGTGGCTGATGGTGGCGGCGATGACGCTCACCAGCATCCCGCCCGTGATCCTGGGCCGGATGAAGATGAAGCTCGCGGAGGAGCTCCACGACAAGGTGCTCTACGCCGACGCCGACATGAACAAGGCGGACTGGATGACCGGCCTGGCCACGGCGCTCGGTGTGCTGGGCATCGGGATGGGCCTGTGGTGGGCGGACGCGGTCGCGGCGCTCGTGGTCTCCACGTCGATCCTCAAGGACGGGACCACGAACCTCAAGGGGGCCGTCGCCGACCTCGTGGACTCCCGCCCGACCACCTACGACGACGCCGCGCCCCACCCGCTCGTCCAGGACGTGGAGACGGTGCTGCGCCAGCAGCCGTGGGTGCAGGACGTGGGCGTGCGGGTCCGGGACGAGGGCCACGTCTTCCACGTGGAGGCCTTCGTGATCCCGGCCGCGGGCACCGCCCCGACACTCGGGCAGCTCGCGGCCGCCCGGAAGCGCTGCGCGGACCTGGACTGGAAGATCGAGGACGTGGTGCTCGCCCCCGTGGCGGAGCTGCCGGAGGACCAGGTCCCGCGCTGACGCGATCCCTGCCCCTGCGCGAGGGGTCTCGTCCCGAGGCCATCCGGGATGTGTTCCGACAGGAGGCGCCCCCTCGGCAGGGATGTGGGTGGAGCCGGACCCCTCGGCGGGGTCAGATCTTCAGGTGCACCAGGCTCGGCCCCTCGACCGCGAGCGCCTCGACGACCTTCTCGGCCAGGTTCTCCGGGGTGGCCTCGAACCCGACCGCGCCGAAGGCCTCCGCGAGCGCGGGCCAGTCCGGCTGCCGCAGGTCCACGGCGAGCGGGTCGATGTCCCGGTCGGTCATGTTCTGCCGGATCTCGCCGTAGCCGCCGTTGTCCACGCACACGATCGGCAGGTCCACGCCGAGCTCCACGGCGGTCATCAGCTCCTGGATCGAGAACATCAGGGCGCCGTCGCCCACGAGGCACAGCACGGGCCGGTGCGGGGCGGCGAGCTTCGCCCCGATCGAGGCGGGCAGGCCGTAGCCCAGGGTCGCGTAGGTCCCCATGTAGAGCAGGGAGTGCGGGAGCTGGGCGCGGAAGAACGTGGTGGAGCCCAGGTAGGTGACCTGGGAGGAGTCGCCGCCGATGATCGTGTCCTCGGGCACCACCGCCATGATCGTCTCGTTGAGCGCCGCGAGCTCGGGCGCGGTGCGGCGGCCCTCGTCGTCGAGCCGGGCGAAGACCTCGGTGAGGTCGCGTGGGGGGCGCGGGGCGAGCGGGCCGATCGCCTCGAGGAGCTGCGGGACCACGGCCGCGGAGTGGCCGGGCAGCTCGATGTCCGGGTCCAGGTTGCACAGCATCTGGTCCCGCATGATGTCCACGCGCACGACCGGGCCCCGCGGCGTGATGTCCCCGCCCCACAGCTCGGCCTCGCCCACCTTCGAGCCGATCACCAGCAGGGCGTCGGCGGAGCGCAGGAACTCGTGCGCGGTGGACAGGCGCAGGTCGGCGCCCAGCGAGAGGCGGTGCCGCTCGGGGATCGCACCCTTGCCGTTGGTCGTGGTGATGACCGGCGCCTCGAGCAGCTCGGCGAGCTCGAGCAGCCGCGCGCCGGCGGCCAGCGAGCCGCCGCCCGCGAGGATGACAGGGTGCTCGGCGTCCCGCAGCACCTCGGCGGCGCGGCGCACGTCGTCGACCGGCGCCGGCTGCGGGGCGCCGAGCCGGCGCGGGGCCACCTGCCGGTCGGTGTAGTCGAGCTCCGCCTCCAGGACGTCCAGCGGGATCTCGATGTGCACCGGCCGGGGGCGGGAGTGGGCGAAGTCCCGGAAGGCGTCGTGGACCATGGTCACGGCCTCGGCCCCGCTGGTGACCCGGCGGCTGCGGCCGACGATCGCGTCCACGGCCGCGGACGGGTTCTTCGTCTCGTGCAGCGAGCCGATGTCCCGGAAGTCGTGGCCCACCGGACGGCCGGGGGACAGGATGATCATCGGTCGGGACTCGGCGTAGGCCGTGGCCGCCCCGGACAGCGAGTTGAGCAGGCCCGGCCCGGACGTGGTGATGACGACGCCCGGCAGCCCGGAGACCTGGCTCCACCCGTCGGCGCCGTACGCGGCGCCCTGCTCGTGGCGGGTGGTGACCGCCCGGATGCCCAGCTCGCGCAGCGGGCGGTAGAACTCGAGCGAGTGGGTGCCGGGGATGCCGAAGACGGTGTCGACGCCGTAGCCCCGGAGCGTTTCCAGCACGGCACGGGCGGTGGTCCTGCGGGCGGTCATGAGCGGTCCTCCAAGGGGTGGGGCGGGTGGTGTGGGGCAGGTGGAGCAGATCGGGCCGGGCGGATCGGGCCGTGCGGCGGGCGCTCAGCCCTCCCCGGCGGTCCGGTCCTTGACGTAGAGCAGGCGCTTGTTGACGAACTCGTCCATGCCCAGCGGGCCCAGCTCCCGGCCGTAGCCGGAGCGCTTGACCCCGCCGAAGGGCATCTCGGCGCCCTCGGCCTCGGCGGCGTTGACGGCGGCCATGCCCGCGTCCAGGCCCTCGGCGAGCCGGCGCGCCCGGTCGGGGTCCGTGCTGAAGACCGCCCCGCCCAGGCCGTAGGGGGTGTCGTTGGCCAGGGCGAGCGCCTCCGCGTCGTCGGCCACCCGGTAGACCACGGCCACGGGGCCGAAGAGCTCCTCGTGGTGGGCGGCCATGTCCGGGGTGATCCCGGTGAGCACGGCCGGCTCCAGGTACGCGCCCGGGCCCTCGAGCAGCCGCCCGCCGGCGTGCAGGGTGGCGCCGGCGTCCACGGCGGCCCGGATCTGACGGGCCAGTCCCTCGGCCGCGGCCCGGGAGGACAGGGGGGCGAAGGTCCCGGGGGCGGCCTCGGCCGGGTCGCCCGGGGTCAGCGCCTCGGCCTGGCGGGTCAGCTCGGCCACGAACTCGTCGTAGAGGTCCGCCATGACGATCATCCGCTTGTTGGAGTTGCACGCCTGGCCAGTGTTGCCCATGCGGGTGGCGAAGGCCGTCCGGGCGGACTCGCGCACGTCGTCGGTGTCGAGCACGACGTAGGGGTCGGAGCCGCCGAGCTCGAGGACGACCTTCTTCAGGTTCCGCCCGGCGATCTCGGCGACCTTCGCCCCGGCCCGCTCGGAGCCGGTCAGGGACACGCCCTGCACCCGCGGGTCGGCGATGATGTCCGCGACCTGGTCGTGGCTCGCGAAGACGTTGGCGTAGGCGCCGGCCGGTACCCCGGCGTCGTCCATGAGCTGCTGGAGGGCCAGGGCCGCCCGGGGGCAGGACTCGGCGTGCTTGAGCAGGATCGTGTTGCCCAGCACCAGGTTGGGGGCGACGAAGCGGGCCACCTGGTAGTAGGGGTAGTTCCACGGCATGATCCCCAGCAGCACCCCCACAGGACGCTTCTGGACCACCGCCCGGCCGCCGCCGGAGGTCGTGATGGGCTGGTCCGCGGCCAGGGCCGGGCCCTGCTCGGCGAAGTACGCGAAGATCTCGGCACAGAACGCGACCTCGTCCCGGGCCTCGGCGAGTGGCTTGCCCATTTCCTCGGTGATGACGGCGGCCAGCTCCTCGACCCGTTCGGTGAACAGCGTCCCGACGCGGGCGGCGACGGCCGCCCGCTCCTCGATCGGCAGGGTCCGCCAGGCGCGGAACGCGGCGTCGGCGCCGGCCAGGGCCTCCTGCACCTGGGCGTCGGTGGCGGTCGGGTGCTCGGCCAGGACCCGGCCGGTCGCCGGGTTGACGGATCGGTAGGAGGACGGGGCGGTGGATCGGGCGTCAGCGGTCATGGCGGGGTCTCCTCGGGAATGATCGGGTGTCGTCGTCGTCGTCGGCGTCGGTGGCGTCGTGGTCCCGGGGCGGGGACCGGGCAGCGGCGGCGCGGGGCTCACGGCTGCATCGCCACCGCCCGCACCGGGGAGCCGTCCAGTCCGCGCAGCCGCAGCGGCAGGACGCTCACCAGCGGGTCCCGCCAGTCGACGGCGTGCAGGTTCGTCAGGTTCTCGACGATCGCCCCGCCCGCCCCGAGGACCGCCGCGTGCACCGGCAGCTCGGGCGGGCCGGACGCGCCGGCGTCCGGGGTGCGGTCCGGGTTGAGGGTGTCCGTGCCGAGCACGTGCACGCCCGCGGACAGCAGGCGCTCGGCGATCTCCACGTCCAGCACCGGGTGCGCCAGGTAGCGCGGGGTGCCGAAGTGCCGGGACCAGTCGGTGCGGAACAGCACGATCGTGCCGGCCCGCACGTCCTCCAGCTGCGCGCGGACGTGCGCCCAGCGGATCACCTCGTGCCCCCGGAGGTCCGGCACGTGCACGATGCGCGCCGGTCCCACCAGGCGGGCGAGGTCGAGCTCGTCCACGGGCGAGCCGCCGTCCACGGTGTGCAGCGGGGCGTCCACGTGCGTGCCGCTGTGCGTGCCCAGGTGCAGCTCGGCCACCTGGAAGCCGTCCCGCGGGACGGACGCCGCGAGCCGGGAGTCCACGGCCGGGTCCCCCGGGAAGACCTGCATGCCGGCCTCCACGGGGTGGCTCAGGTCAACGAGGCGCATCGGCGGCCTCCTCCGGCCTGCCGGCCGCGCCGACAGCGCCGACCGTGCAGGGTCCGCCGGTCCGCTCGGGCGCGGCGGCCCCGTCCTGCGCGTCAGTCCCGTCCCGCGCCCCGGTCCCGTCCGTCCCGGTCCTCCCCGCCTCGGTGAGGTGGCGCTGGACCGGCCGGCCCGGCACGATCCGCTTCGCGGCCAGGGCCCAGAGCAGGTAGAGCGCCGCGGAGAGGACGAACGTGGGAATGGTCGCGCCCACGGGGCTCGGCAGCACGTAGGTGAGCACCAGCGAGCAGACCGCGCCGACGACCCACACCGCCACGGCGGCGGGGTTGACCCCGCCCCGGTACCAGTACCGGCCGCCGCGCCCGCGCAGGATGTCCGCCACGTAGGCGCCGCGCTGGACCACGTAGTAGTCCACCAGCATGATCGCGAAGACGGGGATGAACAGCGAGCCGATCAGCACCAGGAACTCGGTGAACTGGTCCAGCAGGCCCAGCCGGGTGGACCCGAGGACCGACACGGCCCCCAGCACGAGGGCCGTGGGCAGGAACCGCAGTCTCCGCGAGGGTGTCAGGTTCACCACCGAGGAGACCATGCCGTAGACGACCATGGTGTTGGTGGCCATCACCGACAGGAAGACCACCACCGCCAGGGGCGCGCCGAAGGCGGCGACGAGCACCGTCGGGTCGAACCCGACCGCCTCCCCGCCGTCGAGCACCACGTAGGCGACGGCGGTGGCCCCGAGGCTCATGGCCGCGACAGTGGACAGGACGTACCCCGCGCCGGAGCCGATCATGCCCGCGGACTGCCGGCGGGCGAGCCGGTTGAACTCCGCGGAGAGCACGGTCCAGGAGATGGCCGTGGCGATGACGACGTCGAGGACCGCGATGGGGGACCAGCCCGCCCCGGGGTCCACGGGCAGGGCGGCGAAGTCGGCCACCGGGTAGGACGTGAACGCCACCGTGAACACCCAGGCCATGATGCCCAGGATCACCACCGCCAGCCACGGCTCCACCCGGGCGATGCCCTCGTGGCCGAGGACGGCCAGCGCCACGACCAGCGCCTGGCAGAGCACCGAGAACAGCACCGGGTTCGAGTAGCCGGTCGCCTGCGCCACGAGGAAGTTCACGGTGACGCCGGCGAGCATCGCCTGCACCCAGCTCCAGCCCATGAGGATGACCACGTTCGCGGCCACCGGCAGGAAGGACCCGCGCAGGCCGAAGGAGCCCTTGGTCAGGGACATGGTGGCCAGACCGGTGCGGGTGCCCATGTTCCCCACGAGCACCAGCACCGCCCCGCCGATCAGCGTCCCCAGGACGATCATGGCCAGGGCCGTGGGCCAGGACACCCCGGGCACGAACAGCGTCCCCGTCAGCAGGGTGGTCACCACCAGGTTCGCCGCGAGCCAGATCATCCCGATCCGGCCGGCGCCCAGCGTGCCGCGCAGCGGGCCGTAGCCCTCGGAGTTCTCGTCCAGGTGGTCCGAGAGCCGCGACCAGGCGCTCACGGGCGGGCCTCCGCGCGGTCGGCGCCGGAGCCCGCGAGGCGCTCGTTCCACTGCCGCAGCACCCCGGCGTGCGTGGGGCGGGACAGCAGCGAGACCACCACGTAGACCAGCGCGGAGCTCGCCAGTCCCAGGTAGATGGGCGCGTTGGCCAGCACGCCGAAGACCGCCATGGACGCCACGGTCACCACGGACCCGACGAGCATGGACAGGGCCGCGCCGAGGCTCGTGCCGCGCCGCCACAGGAGCCCGCCGAGGATCGCGACGAGCAGGCCGCCCACCAGGATGTCGTAGGCGATGGTCAGGGCGGTGACGGTGTCCGAGACGAAGATCGAGATCACCGTGATCACCACGCCGAAGACGAGCACGTAGATCCGGTCCCCGCGCAGCGCCTCCGCGGTGCCCTCCGGGGCGGGGGCCGCGTGCCGGGTGAGCAGGGACCTCACGGTCGGCACGACGTCGACGCGGGCCACCGTGGCCGCGGCGATGAGCGCGCCCGAGGCCGTGGACATCATGGCGGCGACCCCGGCGGCGAGCACGATCCCGCCGAGCCCGGCCGGGACGTACTGCTGCGCCATCGTGGCGAACGCGTCGTCCGGGGAGGACAGGTCCGGGGCCACGGCGGCGGCCGTCATCCCGATGACGGCCCCGGCCACGCCGTAGAGCGCCACGTAGGCGGCGGAGGCGAGCCCGCCCCAGCGGGCGACCTGCGGGGAGCGGGCGGTGAAGACGCGCTGCCAGATGTCCTGGCCGATCAGCATGCCGAAGCCGTAGACCACGAACTGGGTGACGATCGCCTGCGTGCCCATGCCGTCCCAGGTGAAGAACGTGGCGTCCAGCCGGTCCTCGAGCCCGGTCCAGCCGCCCGCCGCGGAGAGGGAGAACGGCAGCAGGACCAGGAAGATGCCGACCGTCATGAACACGAACTGCATCATGTCGGTGAGCGTGATCGACCACATCCCGCCGAGCACGGAGTAGGCCACGACCACCACGCCGCCGAGCAGGATCGCCCACGACCGGTCGAGCGGGAAGAGGACCGAGAAGATCGCGGCGTACGCGGAGGTGGAGGTCACCGAGAGCATCACGGTGTAGGCCAGCATCACGAACGAGGACGCCTTGGCCCCGCCGCGCTCGCCGTAGCGCAGCTGCAGCATCTGGGAGACGGTGAACACCTTGAGGGACTGGATGCGGCCGGCGAAGAACAGGCTCAGCGCGGCCAAACCGGTGGCGATCGCCACCACCAGCCACATCCCGGAGATGCCGTAGGTGTAGCCGAGGCCCACCCCGCCCACGGTGGACGCGCCGCCGAGGACCACGGCGGCCATCGTCCCGGTGTAGAAGCCGGGGCCCAGGCGGCGGCCGGCCACCCGGTAGTCCTCGGCGTCGTGGGCCCGGCGGCTGGCCCAGAGCCCGACCGCCACCATGGCGACCAGGTACAGCACGATGATCAGCACGTTCATGGGTGTCGCTGCTTCCTCGGGGCGCGGGCGCCCACGGGGTCGATCGGGAGCCTCCCCGGACGGGGGTTGCTCTACAAGAAACAAAAGTTGTCCCACATAGTATGATGCAGATCATGTTTTGGGAACGGGTCCGGGTCGTGACGGGCGGGTAAAACCGTCCGGGAGGAGGCGTCGTCGTCGTGAAAGCACTGCCCATCGAGAGCTCCGGGCACACCGCCGCCGTGGGGTCGCGGCTGCGCAACCACCGGCGGCGCAGCCACATGACCATCGACCAGCTCGCCTCCGCCGCGGGCCTCACCAAGGGCTTCGTCAGCCGGGTGGAGCGGGACATCACCTCCCCGTCCGTGGACTCCCTGGTGCGGATGTGCCAGGTGCTGCGGATCGACGTGGGCGCGCTCTTCGCCGGGCCCGCCGACGTGGAGCTGGTCCGGCTCGAGGACGCCCCGCACATCGACCTCGGCGGCGAGGGGATCGAGGAGCAGCTCGTCACGCCGTCGGCGCAGCGCCAGGTCCAGGTCATCCGGGCCCGGGTGGCCGCCGGGGGCCGGGGCGAGGACGCGATGTACAGCATGGACTGCGAGACCGAGGTGCTGCACCTGATCAGCGGCCGGTTCCGGCTGCACGTCCCGGACCGCACCTTCGACCTGGCGGCCGGGGACACCGTCACCTTCCCCGGCTCCGAACCGCACACCTGGGAGAACCCCGGCACCGAGGACGCCGTGCTGCTGTGGATCCTCGGCTCGTGAGCCCCCCGCCCGGCCCGTCCGCCGCCCCCGCCAGCACGCCTGTCAGCACCCGTG
Source organism: Kocuria sp. CPCC 205258 (assembly GCF_040981005.1). NCBI lineage: Bacteria > Bacillati > Actinomycetota > Actinomycetes > Micrococcales > Micrococcaceae > Kocuria > Kocuria sp. CPCC 205258. The sequence goes on from NZ_JAVKPS010000012.1 coordinate 35,662, forward strand.
TCAGCATCCACCGAGAGGACCGCACACCATGAACCCCGAGCGCATCACCGGCACCACCCCGGACGGCACCCCCGTCGTCGGACCCGTCAACGCCGCCCTGACCCCGCGCTGGGCGGGGCTGGGCACGTTCGCCCGCCTGCCGCGCACGGACGAGGTCGAGCACACGGACATCGCGGTGGTGGGCGTGCCGTTCGACGCCGGCGTCTCCTACCGGCCCGGCGCCCGGTTCGGGGCCAACCACGTCCGGGAGTCCTCGCGCCTGCTGCGCCCCTACAACCCCGCGCAGAACGTCTCGCCGTTCGCCGGGGCGCAGGTCGCCGACGCCGGGGACATCGTGGCCAACCCCTTCGACATCCCCGAGGCGATCGCCTCCATCGAGGCCCAGGCCAAGGAGCTCATGGGCGAGGACACCCGGCTCGTGGCGATCGGCGGCGACCACACCATCGCCCTGCCGCTGCTGCGCGCCGCCCACGCACGCCACGGCAAGGTCGCGCTGCTGCACTTCGACGCCCACCTGGACACCTGGGACACCTACTTCGGCGCCGAGTACACCCACGGCACCCCCTTCCGCCGCGCGTTCGAGGAGGGCCTCCTCGACACGGACGCCGTGTGCCACGTCGGCACCCGCGGGCCGCTCTACGGCACCGAGGACCTCGACGACGACGCCCGCTTCGGCTTCGGCATCGTCTCCTCCGCCGACGTCATGCGGCTGGGGGTGGACGCCGTCGTCGCGCACCTGCGGGAGCGCGTCGGCGACCGCCCGCTCTACGTCTCGCTGGACATCGACGTGCTGGACCCGGCCCACGCCCCCGGCACCGGGACCCCTGAGGCCGGCGGCATGACCAGCCGGGAGGTGCTCGAGATCCTGCGCGGGCTGCGCGGGACGAACGTGGTCGGCTGCGACGTCGTCGAGGTCGCCCCGGCCTACGACCACGCCGAGATCACCGGGGTGGCGGCCGCCCACGTGGCCTACGAGCTCATCAGCCTCCTCGCGCTGGGACCCGGCGCGGCGCCGGGCGGACCCGCCTACGGGCTGGCCGGGCACGTCTACGGGGACGCCGTCCCGGCGCAGGCCCCGGCGGGGGAGGACCGGTGACCGGGGGCGCGGCCGTGACCCCCCGGCCCGACCACACCTCGCTGTTCGCCCACCGCTCCGAGGAGTTCCGGCCCTCCCCGGTCCGGGCCGTGTTCGAGATCGCGATGCGCCCCGGGATCATCTCCCTGGCCGGCGGCAATCCGGACATGAGCGTGCTCCCGCACGACGTGGTGGCCGCGATGTCGGCGCGGATCCTCGCCGAGCGCGGCCCCGAGGTGCTCCAGTACGGCTCCGGGGCCGGGATCAGGCGCCTGCCGGGGCTGGTCGTGGAGCTCATGCGCCTGCAGGGCGCGGAGACCACGCCCGACACGATCCAGATCACCGCCGGGTCCCAGGCGGGTCTCGACCTCGTGACCAAGCTGTTCTGCGACCCGGGGGACGTGGTCGTGGCCGAGGGCCCCACCTACGTGGGGGCCCTCGGCGTGTTCGGCAGCTACGAGGTCGAGGTCGCCCACGTGGACGTCGACGACGACGGACTGGACCCCGAGGCGGTCGCCGGGCGGATCGACGGGCTGCGGGCCGCCGGCCGGAGCGTGAAGTTCGTCTACACCATCCCGAACTTCCACAACCCCACCGGGGTGACCCTCACCGAGGAGCGGCGCCGCCGGCTCGTGGAGGTCTGCGCCGAGCGCGGCGTGCTCATCCTCGAGGACGACCCGTACGCGCTGCTCGGCTTCGACCGCGCCCACCGGCTCCCGTCCCTGTACTCGCTGGACCCCGGCACCGTGATCCACCTGGGCAGCTTCTCCAAGATCTTCTCGCCCGGGCTGCGGGTCGGCTGGATCGCGGCGGCGCCGGCGGTGCGGGCCCGGCTGCAGATCGCGGCCGAGGCCGTGACCATCCACCCGTCCGTGCTCGGCCAGGAGCTCGCCGCCGAGTACGTGGCCAGCGAGCACTGGCGGCCCGCCCTCGACCGCGCGGTGGACCTGTACCGCGCGCGCTGCGCCGCCATGATGACCGCCCTCGAGCGGTTCATGCCCGAGGGGGTGCGCTGGACGCGTCCCGCCGGCGGCTTCTTCACGTGGCTGGACCTGGACCCGGCCCTCGACCACGGGGACCTCCTGGGCCGGGCCATCGGGCACGGCGTGGTGCTGGTGCCCGGCGGCGCCTGCTACGCGGACGGGCGCGCCTCCACGAGCCTGCGCCTCGCCTACTCCGCGGCCTCGCCGGAGGACATCACCGAAGGGGTCCGGCGGGTGGGGGAGATGCTGCGCGACTGACCTGCTGGGCCGCGGTGCCGCCCCCGGCCCTGCGCCTCCTCCGGAGCTGGTGCGGTGTCCCCGGGAGGGGCGATACTGACCGCATGAGCGAGGAGCGGGCCGGGGGACTGTGGTCCCGCGCCCGGGGGAGCGGGCCGGAGTTCGTCCTGCTGCACCCCGGGGGCGCGGACTCCCGGGCCCTGGGCCCGCTGGTCGCGGAACTGGCCGGCCGGTACCGGGTGATCACCCCCGATCAGCGCGCGCACGGCCGCACCCCCGACCGGGAGGGCCCGCTCTCCTACGCGGCGATGGCCGAGGACACGATCGCCTTCCTCGAGGAGGAGGCCGGTGCCCCGGTGCACCTGCTGGGGTACAGTGACGGCGCCGTCGTCGCCCTGACCGTGGCGCTGCGCCGTCCCGACCTGGTCCGGGACCTGGTGCTGGCGGCGGGGGTGCACCACCGCGACGGGTGGGAGCCCGGCGTCCTGGCGGGCGAGGCGGAGGTGCCGGCCTTCATGGTCGACGCCTACGCGGAGGTCTCCCCCGACGGGCGCGAGCACTACGGCGAGGTCGCGGCGAAGCTGCGGCGGATGCACGAGGAGGGGCCGGTCTTCACGGACGCGGACCTGGCGGGCCTCGACCTCCCCGTCCTGGTGCTCGTCGGCGACGACGACGAGGTGCGGCTCGAGCACGCCGTGGCCGCGTACCGCGCCCTGCCCCACGGGGAGCTGGCCGTGGTCCCGCACGCCTCCCACGGCGTGCTGGTCGAGAAGCCGCAGCTGTGCGCGCGCCTGATCACCGACTTCCACGCCGCCGACAAGCCGGCCACCTTCGCCCCGAGACGGCGCCGGCCGGGATCTTGACGGAACGGGGGCGTCGCCGTCGGGCGGACGGCCTCGACGGGGCACCGGCTCCTCCGTGGCGGACGCCGGATCCGGTCCCGTTCGTGACGATCCCGGTCCGCCGAGTGGACCGCAGACTGAGGGTAGCCTAACCTCTCCTCCGGGGGATTCCCCGATCATTCACATGTCCTCGGCGGGCGCTCTGTCCAGGGACGTCGACCTGAGGTGGTTCTGTGCGCGCAGTTTTCCGGGTAGCGGCATCGACGGGTGCCGTCGCCGTTCTCACGTTGTCGGGGTGCGGCTTCAGCGGTGGGGACGGAGGGAGCGAGCAGGCGGCGGATACCGGCCGGCGGATCGTGGTGGACAACTTCCGTGCACCGGTGGCCGACTGGGCCCTGGAGAGCGACGCCGCGTACATCCTGTCCCTGTCCGGGTGCCTGGAGACCCTGACCCGCTACGACGAGACCCAGGGGGAGATCGTCCCGGCCCTGGCCACGGAGTGGGACCAGGTCTCCCCCACGGAGTGGGACTTCACCCTGCGGGACGGCGTGCAGTTCCAGGACGGCACTCAGCTCACCGCCGACGCGGTGGTGACCTCGCTCCAGAACGTCCTGGACGCGGAGGTCCCGGCCCGGGCCTTCAGCCCGGCCGTCGTCAGCGGCGTCGAGGCCGTCGACGAGCGCACGGTACGGGTGACCACTCCGGAGAAGAGCCCGCTGGTTCCCTACCGGCTGGCCAGTGTCAACACCGGCGTGCTGGCCCCCGCCGCCTTCGAGGGCGGGACGGTGGACCCGTTCGGGCACTGCACCGGGCCGTTCACCCCGGTCTCGGAGCAGCCCAAGCAGTCACTGACGCTGGACCGGAACGAGGAGTACTGGGGCGGACCGGTGCAGCTCGCCGGGGCCGAGGTCCGGTTCATCACGGACGGGGCGACGCGGGCGACGCAGGTGCAGACCGGCGAGGCCGACGTCTCCCTGTCCATCCCCGTCGCCAACCTGTCCGCACTGGAGGCCGATCCCGGCGTCGAGGTCCTCAAGGCCGAGTCCCCGCGGACCGCGACGCTGTACATGAACAACGGCAGGGCGCCGTTCGACGACGTCGACTTCCGCAGGGCCGTCCGCTCCGCGCTGGACCTGGACGCCCTGGCCGGCAGCGTCTACGAGGGCGCGGCCCTGCCGAGCACCGGGCCCTTCGCCTCGTCCGAGCCCTGGGCGGGCGAGGAGGCCGAGACGCCGCAGCAGGACGTGGCGGCGGCGAAGGAGCTCCTGGCCGGCGCCGGGTACACCGCCGAGCGGCCGCTGGAGATCATCGCGATCGTGGAGCGGGCCGAGTTCGCCGACGTGGCGACCGTCATCCAGGAGAACCTGGAGAGCGTCGGCGTCCCCGTCACCATCACGACCAAGGAGTACGCCGCGGTGGAGCCGGACCTGCTGTCCGGGGACTACGACATGGTGCTCAGCCAGCGCAACCGCCTGATCGACATCGCCGACCCGATCGGGTTCCTCACCGCCGACTACACGTGCGAGGGCAGCTACAACCTCAGCCACTTCTGCGACGAGGACTACGACGCGCTCATCGCCCGGGCCGCCGGGACCGCCGACACCGAGCAGCGCTACGAGTTGTACGCCCAGGCCGGGAAGATCCTCGAGGACCAGGCCGTGAACGTCTGGCTGGTCAACGAGCAGGCCATCGACGCGGTCCGCGCCGACCTGCAGAACTACGTCCAGGACCCGCTGTCCCGGTACGTGCTGCGCGCGGAGACGACGAAGTCCGGCTCGTGAGCACGACCGGCAGCCGCAGAGCCCCGCAAGCGCGGGGGCGTCGATGACGGCGTTCCTCGCCAGGCGGACGGCGACCCTGGGGGTCACCGTCCTGCTGGCGTCCTTCGTGGTCTTCCTCATCCCCTACGTCACCCCAGGGGACCCGGTGCGCAAGATCATCCGCTCGCGGGTGGCGGGGGAGGTGGTCGACGACGCCGCCGCCCAGGGGCTGGCGCTCGAGCTGGGACTCCAGGACCCCCTCGCGGTGCAGTACCTGCGCTGGCTCGGCCGGCTCGCCCGGGGTGACCTGGGCCTGTCCTACGCCAGCCGGACACCGGTGATCGAACAGGTGCTCCCCGCCCTGTGGATCACCCTGAGCCTGGTGGTCGTGACCCTCGGGGTGGCGGCCGCGGTGTCCGTGGTGCTGGGGACCGTCGCCGCCCTGCAGCAAGGGCGCCCGGCCGACCGGGTGATCACCACGGTCACCCAGGCCTTCATCGCGATGCCGGAGTACTGGCTGGCCCCGATGCTCGTGCTGGTCTTCGCGCTGCAGCTGTCCCTGCTGCCCTCCGCCGGGTGGGAGGGCCCCGCGTCCGCGGTCCTGCCGGTGGCGGTCCTGGCCCTGCGCCCCATCAGCTACTTCACCTCGGCGGTGCGCGAGGGGATGCTCGAGGCGCTGGGCGCCGAGCACGTCGTCGCGGCCCGGGCCCGGGGACTCAGCCACGCGCAGGCGGTCTGGAGCCACGTGCTCCCCAACGGTCTGCTGCCCCTCACCACGCTGGTGGCCGTGTGGTTCGCCGGTCTGCTGGGCGGGTCCGTCATCGTGGAGGTCGTCTTCGCGATCCCGGGCATGGGGAGGCTGCTGTTCGACGCCGTCCGCAACAGCGACATCCCCCTCGCCCAGGGCGGCGTGGTGGTGGTCGTGGGACTGGCGGTCGTCCTGACGACCGCGGCGGACCTGGTGCACGGCATCCTCAACCCCCGGATCAGGGGGCGTCATGCGTGACCGGCCCGTCCTGGTCTGGGCGGCGGCGGCACTCCTGGCCCTGATCGTGCTGTCCGTGGTGCTCTCGCCCTGGATCGCACCGTACCCGCCGGCAGCCCAGGACCTCACGGCACGGCTCGCCCCGCCCGGCCCGGCGCACTGGCTGGGGACGGACCACCTGGGCCGGGACACCCTGAGCCGGCTGCTCGACGGCGGCCGGTTCTCCCTGGTGACCGCCGCCGTGGCCACCGTGCTGACCGCTGCGATCGGCACGGGGATCGGGGTGCTGAGCGCCCGCCGCCGGGGCTGGGTGGACGAGCTGCTCACCCGGACCAACGACGTCCTGCTGGCGCTGCCGGAGATGGTGGTGGCCCTGTTCCTGGTCGCCGTGCTGGGACCCGGCCCCCTGTCCCTGCTCCTGGCCCTGACCGTGACCGGCTGGACGCCCTTCGCGCGGCTGGCCCGGGCACTGGCCTACGACGTCTCGGCCCGGGGCTTCGTCGAGGCCGCGCGTGTCCTGGGGTGCTCGCCGTCCTTCATCGTCCTCCGGCACATCCTGCCGCACCTGTCCGGACCCCTCCTCGGACAGGCCGCGCTGCGGTTCGGCCAGTTCCTGATCACCGTCGGCGCCCTGTCCTACCTGGGGCTGGGGGTGCAGCCGCCGCAGTCGGACTGGGGGGCGATGCTGGCCGCGGCCCAGCCGTACGCCGTCCGGGCGCCGGTGACGATCCTCGCCCCGGGTCTGGTGGTCTTCACCGTCGCGCTGTGCGTGACCCTGATCGGCCAACGGCTGGCGCACATGAGCAGCACCCGCATGCTGCTGCCGGCATCCTCGCGGACGGAACGCGATGTCTGAGCGCCTGGTCGTCGAGGGACTGCACCTCAGCCACCGGCCGGGCGCGGACGGCGCCGGTGGCCGCCCCCTCCTGTCCGGCGTCGACCTCACCGTGGCTCCGGGGGAGTTCGTGGCGCTGGTGGGCGCCTCCGGGTCGGGCAAGACCCTGACGGCCATGTCCGTCCTGGGCCTGCTGCCCCCGCAGGTGCACCGGGACGCCGGGACGATCCGGCTGGGTGACACCGACCTCGCCCGGGCCGGCGAAGCGGAGCTGAACCGTGTGCGCGGCGGCCGGATCGGCATGCTCTACCAGCAGCCCCAGCGCATGTTCAACCCCCGCCGGACCGTCGGCGAGCATCTGCGGGAACCGCTGGGACTCCATGCCGGCCTCCGCGGCACGCAGGCTCGTGCACGGACGCTGGAACTGCTGGCCGAGGTGGGGTTCGAGGACCCCCGGTGGTGCGCCCGGGCACGTCCCCACCAGCTCTCCGGCGGCATGGCCCAACGGGCCATGGTGGCCCTGGCCCTGGCCGGCCGCCCCGGACTGCTGCTGGCCGACGAGCCGACGTCGGCCCTGGACACGGTGCTCGAGCGGCAGATCCTGGAGCTGATCGACCGCGAACGGCGCGACCGCGGGCTGGGGGTCCTCTACATCACCCACAACCTGGCCACCGTGTCCGCCTACGCCGATCGGGTCGTGGTGCTGGACGCCGGGCGCGTGCAGGAGTCCGGGCCGGCCGGCACCGTGCTCAACGATCCGCGCAGCACGTGCACGAAGGCCCTCCTGAAGGCATCCGCCCTCACCCCCACCGGGACGCCGCCCGCCACCGGCGGGGCGCGCCCCCTCGTGGTGCTGGACGAGCTCACCAAGCGCTTCGGGCCGACGCGGCGGGAGGCCCGTCCCGCGGTGGACCGGGTGTCCCTCGACCTGCGGGAGGGCGAGATCCTCGGGGTGCTGGGGCAGTCGGGCTCCGGGAAGAGCACGCTCGCCCGGTTGATCGTCGGACTCGAGGCGCCGGACGGCGGACGGGTCACCAGCACCCCGGGCGCCGACCGCGCCGGCTCCGGCGCGGCGGCCTCGCACGTGCAGCTCGTCTTCCAGGACCCGCACGACTCCTTCGATCCCCGCATGCCGTTGGGCACCAGCCTGGAGGCCCCCCTCCTGCGGCACCGGAACGGCACGCCCGAGCAGCGGCGTGCGAGCATCCACGAAGTGGTGCGGGAGGTGGGACTGGAGCCGGAGCTGCTGGACAGGCGTCCCGGCCAGTGCTCCGGAGGCCAGCTGCAGCGGCTCACCATCGCCAGAGCACTGCTGCTGGAACCGGCGGTGCTCATCTGCGACGAGGCCACCTCGGCCCTGGACGCGGTGACCCAGCGCACCGTCCTGGAGCTGCTGCTGCGCCTGCACCGGGACCGGCGCCTGTCCCTGGTGATGATCTCCCACGACCTGAGCGTCGTCCGCTACATGAGCCACCGGGTCGCGGTGCTCTTCCGGGGCCGCCTGGTCGAGCTCGCGGAGACCTCCGAGCTCTTCGCCCGGCCGCGCCACGAGCACAGCAGGCAACTGGTGGCGGCGGCACTGCCCCAGGTGTGCGCGATCCTGGACACCCACCGCCTGTCCGAGGAGCACCTCGATGCCCTTCCGTGACCACCGGGCCGAGACGCGCACCCTGCTGGGCGCCCAGCTGGTGTTCAACCTCGGCTTCTACGCCGTGGTGCCCTTCCTGGCCGGAGCCATGAGCACCGAGTACGGGATGGGCGCCGCGGCCATCGGACTGGTGCTGGGGGCCCGGACCTTCAGCCAGCAGGGCATGTTCCTGCTCGGGGGCATGCTGGCCGACCGGTGGGGTGCCCGCCGGGCCGTCCTCACCGGCTGCCTGGTGCGCATCGTCGGCTACGCCACGCTGGCGGCGGCGTCCGACGTCGCCCTGTTCCTCCTGGGCGCGGTGCTCACCGGTGCCGGAGGTGCCCTGTTCTCACCCGCCCTGGAGTCCCGGCTCTCCCACGCCGACCAGCCGGCGGGGACGGAGGGCCGGGACCGCCGGACCGGCCGCCGGCGGTCGGTGTTCGTGTGGCTGGCGATCACCGGAGAGATCGGCGCCGTCCTGGGCCCGGTGCTGGGATCGTTCCTCCTGGGCTGGGGATTCGACGCGGCCCTGTTCCTGGGAATCGGGGTGTTCACCGCGGTGACGGTCCTGCTCTGGTACCTGCTCCCCGCCGAACCGGCCCACCCTCAGCCGGACCGAGCGGCCGGGACGCCCACCGCGGCGCCCTCCGCGGCCGGCCCCCGGTGGGCCTGCCTGCGGGACCGGCGCTTCGTGACGTTCTGCGCACTGGCCGGGGTGAAGATGCTGGCCTACCACCAGCTCTACTTCGCCGTGCCCGTCGAGCTGGGCCGGCGAGGCCTCGACGGTGCCTGGCTCGGCGCGCTGTTCCTGCTCGCCTCGGTCCTGACCCTGCTGCTGCAGCTGCCGGTCTCCGCCGCCGGTCTGCGCATGGGCCCCGGCGCCGCCCTGGCGGTCGGCTTCGTGCTCGAAGCCGGCGCGTTCACCCTGGTCGCCGCGACCTCGATGCACCCCGGGACCGCCACCGGCTCGATGGCGCCGCTGATGGGCGCCGTCGCCGTCCTGATCCTGGGCCACATGCTCCTGACCCCCACGATCCTGTCCCTGATCCCGTCGTTCGTCCCGGCGCACGGACCCACCTCGGGGCGGGGCGCCTACTACGGGCTGGCCGCCACCTGCGGCGGCATCACCGTGCTGGCCGGCAACGCCGTGCTCGGGCAGCTGCTCGATCTCACCGACCGGCACCACTGGTGGCCCGGCACCCCCTGGGCGCCTCTGGTCGTGCTCGCGCTCCTGGCCGCCGCGGCCCTGCCGACCGTGCTCCGCGGCCATGGCACCGCCGGGCCCGCCGACGCGCCCTCCACCACGGCACCGGCTCGACGAACCCGCTGACGACCCGCGGCCGCGGGGCCTGCTCCTCGGCAGGGGACGGGGCTCCGCCACAGCGGCGGGACCCTCGCACACCGGCGCCCCACCGGGCCCGTCCGGTCGCCGGCCTGCCGATGGCTAAGCTCGGGGGGACGACGTCGAGCTGCTCCGCGGGGCAGCCTCCGAGGCCGCGGCACCACGTGCCGTGCGCTCGGGGGAGGAGGCCATGTGCAGTCACTGACCGTAGGAGTTCTCGCTGATCCGGGGCTGCCGGAGAAGGTGGCCCGCCGGGTGGCCGAGGACCTGCCGCGGGCGCTCACGGAACGCTCCGGCCGGGAACGCTCCGGCCCGGAGATCTCCTGGACGGTGGAGGTCAGCCGCGAGACCCTGCCCCTGACCGCCGAGGGGAACATCCCGCTGCTGGACAAGGCCGGCCGGCTGCGCGAGGAGCACGGGTGGGACTTCGTGGTGTACCTGACGGACCTGCCGCGCGTCCACGACGGGGAACCGCTGCTCTGCGAGGTCGGCGCGGCCGACGCCGCGGCGCTGGTCTCGCTGCCGGGCCTGGGCGCCGACCACTTCTCCCGCAAGACCTGCCGGCTGCTGGCCGCCCTGGTCGGCGCGATCCGGGACGGCGCCGAGGACGCCCCTTCGCCCTCCGCGGTGCACAGGGCCCTGGGACGGGCGGCGGCGCGCACGGTCTCCTCGGGGGAGGCGGGAGGCGCGGCCTACGTCGTGCTGCCCGGGCGGATGAACCGGCTGCGGCTGCTGATCGGCATGATCCTGAGCAACCAGCCCGGGCGCCTGCTGCCGGCCCTGGCCAGCTGTGTGGCGGCCGCGGCTGCCACCGGCGCCTTCGGCATCTTCTACGCCTCCATCTGGAACATGTCCGATGTCCTGTCCCCGCTCCGGCTGGCCACGATCAGCGTGGTGGTCACCGCCGCGCTCAGCGGCTGGCTCATCATCCACAACGGCCTGTGGAACCGTTCCGCGGACGACGGCGAACCCTGGCGGTCCCGGTCGGACAACGCCTCCACCGTCATCACCGTGTGGCTGAGCGTGGCCCTGATGTACGTGCTCCTGTGGGCGATGCTGCTCCTCGTGGGCCTGGCGGTGATCGAGGCCGGCTACCTCGAGTCCCAGCTGGGCCATCCCGTCGATCTCCTCGACTACCTGCACCTGTCCTGGCTCGCCGCGTCGCTGGGCACCCTGGCCGGCGCCCTGGGCTCGAACTTCGACAGCGACGAGGCCATCCGCGAGGCCACCTACAGCCGCCGGGAGCACCAGCGCCGCCGGCTCGCCGACACCTACGACGACTGACCCGGCGCGGCCGGGTCACCCCCGCAACCAGCGGGCTCAGGCCAGCAGGGCCTCGGCCGCGCGGCGCCCGGAGCGCAGGGCGCCCTGGGTCGAGCCGTCGGTGCGGTGGTCGCCGCACACGTACAGGCCGTCGCCGAGGGCGGCGGGCCGGTCGGCCACGAGCCCGGGCGGCTGCTCCGGCAGCGCCCGGCGCACCTCGTGCACGGTCAGCAGGTCCCAGGCGGCGGCGTCGGCGGACCAGATCGTGCCCAGCTGCCGGCGGACGTCGGCCTCGGCGGGGAGCTCGGCGCCCCGCGGCAGGAGGGCGGTCGCCTGGATCAGCGCCCGGCCGTCCGGGGCGTAGCTGGGGGCGGCGTTGCTGACCACGGCCGTGTCGACGAGCGGGCCGGTCGACTCGCCCGGCAGGACCAGGCACCCGAGGTCGGAGGGCGCGGCGTCCGCCGCGAACCACCAGGTCGCCTCGCCCTTCATGGGGGTGTCCGGCAGGCCCAGGAGCCGGGCGGCGGCCGGGCCCTCGGTGGCCACGACCACGGAGGACGCCCGCCAGACGGCGTCCCCGGCGCCCACGGTCCACCCGTTCCCGGTGCGCTCCACCGCGTCCACGCGGGCACCGAGGACGGCCGGGGACCGGAGCCCGTCGTGGATCCAGGCCGGGAGCGCGCCCATGCCCCCGGAGGGCAGGCCGGGGGTGCCGAGCAGGAACCAGCCGACGAGCTCGCGCACGAAGGCGGCCGAGGTGCGGCCCTCGTCCTCGAGGATCACGCCGGCCAGGAACGGCTCGAGCACCAGGTCCCGCAGCGGTCCCCGCACTCCTGCGGCGTCGAAGGACTCGTGCCAGGGCAGGTCCCGCCGCTCCCGGCGCCGTGCGCGGAGGTCCAGGCCCGGGGCGAGCCAGGCCGCCAGGGCGGGCAGCCGGCGCAGCTCCACGAGCGGGCTGCGCAGCGTCCCCGACAGCCGGGAGGGGACGCGGCGGGGGTCGGCGAGGACGTCGATGCCGTCGCCGCGGCGGACCCCGGCGGCGGCGTCGAACTGCTGGATCCCCAGGGCCGCGACGTCCACGCTGCGCCGCAGCTCGGTGTAGGCGGGGTTGAGCACCTGGAACCCGCGGTCGCAGCGGAAGCCGTCGACCGTGTCGGTGCGGATCCGGCCCCCGACGCCGTCGGAGGCCTCCAGCACCACCACGTCCAGTCCGTGCCGTTCGAGCAGGTGGGCGCACTGCAGGCCGGCGAGCCCGGCGCCGACGACGACGACGTCGTGGTCCACGGGAACCTCCTAGCGGATCGGGACGGCCGCGGCGGGATCGAGCTCCGCGGCCGGTGCCGCGGCCCGGGCGGGGATCGTGAACAGCGCCGACTCTACGGTCAGGCCCGGCCCGAACGCCAGGGCGCAGACGGTGCGGGTCTCGTCCGCCGGGGCCGCGTCGATCACCTGGCGCAGGACGTGCAGGACGGTCACGCTGCTCATGTTGCCGCGCGTGGCGAGCACGTCGCGGGACTCCCGCAGCGCCTCGGGCGGCAGCCCCAGGGTGTCCTCGAGCTTGTCGAGGATGCCGCGGCCGCCGGGGTGGAGGGCCCAGTCGGTGATGCGGTCCCGGTCGACGGACCCCTCCGGCCCGTCCAGCAGCGCGGCGAGGGCGGTGTGGATGTTGTCCTCGAGGACCTGGGGCACCGCGGCGCCGAGGATCATCTCGAACCCGGCGTCGCCGATGGTCCAGGCCATGGCGTCCTCGCCGTCCGGGATCACGAGGGTGCGGAACCGGTCGAGCTCGAGCAGCGGGGTGACGCACTCGGGGGCCCATGCGCTGACCACGGCCGCCGCGGCGCCGTCGGCGAAGAGCGCGGCCCCCCGGATGGCGTCCGGGTCCCGGGCCGGGCGCAGGTGCAGCGTGCACAGCTCCACGGCCACGAGCAGGACCACGGCGTCCGGGTCCGCCGTGGCGATGGCCGCGGCCTGGCGCAGCCCGATCAGCCCGCCGTGGCAGCCCATGAAGCCGATGTGCGCACGGCGGACGGCCGGGTCGAGGCCGAGGTCCCGGACCAGCTGGTAGTCGGGGCCCGGGGCGAAGAAGCCGGTGCAGGAGACGGTCACCACGTCGGTGACGGTCGCGGGGTCGAGCCCGGGGCAGCGGGCGAGGGCGTCCCTCGCGGCCTCGGCGAAGAGCGCGGGGGCCTGCTCCACGTAGGTCCGGTTCCGGACGCCGGTGAGGGGGGTCAGGAACCGGCCGTCCTCGGTGATGTACGGGGATCCGGCGCGGGCGCCGTCCTCGACCAGCTCGGACAGCACCGTGTGCCGGCGCTGGACCCCGGAGGCGCCGAACACCGTGCGCAGCAGCCGGGCGTTGAGCCGGTCGGTGCCGGGCTGGGCCTGGTAGAGGTCCTGGGCGTCGGTCTGCTCGAGCACGTGCGGCGGGAGGGCCGTGCCGAGGGACAGGAGTGCGGGCGTCATCCCGTCCAGTATCCGTCCTCGGGCCGACAGGTGCCACGGAGGGCGCGCGGGGACCGGGCGGACCCGCGGCCGGCGGGTCCGCCCGGGGCCGCCTCAGACAGTGCGGGTCGCGGCGTCGAAGTCCAGGCGCGGCAGCCGGTCGTGGCGCGGGGCGGCGGGGGCGCCGATGTTCACGACCATCAGCGCGCGCAGGCTCGTCCCCGCGTGGAACTCGGCGTCCACCCCGGGGGCGTCGAAACCGCCCATGGGGCCCGCGGCGAGGCCGACGGCGCGCACGGCGAGCACGAAGTACCCGGCCTGCAGGTGGGCGTTGTCCCGGCCCATCTGCGCGCGCAGCTCCTCGTTGCCTGCGAACATCTTCTGGTTGCCGGCGGCGGGCGGGAAGACGGCGGGCAGGTGCTCGTGCCAGTCCACGTCGTAGCTGAGCACCGCGACGGCGGGCGCGGCGGCGGTCTTCGCCCGGTTGCCCTCGGCCATGTGGGGGAGCAGGCGCTCCCGGGCCTCCGCGGAGCGGATCCACGTCACGCGCAGCGGCTGGATGTTCATGGCCGTGGGGCCCATCTTGGCGAGCTCGAAGGCCGCCCGGAGCTGCTCGTCGGCCACGGGCTCGTCGAGGAACTCCGAGGCCGTGCGGGCCTCGCGGAAGAGGAGGTCGGCGGCGAGGGCGTCGAGGGTGAGCTGGTCCTGCAGGGTCTCGGGGGCCACGGGGTGTCCTTTCGGAGGCACGGTCATCTTGATGTACACGTCAACAAAGAGGGGGGCGGGTCTATGCCGGGGACGTCGTGTGCCGTCCGTCACGTCGCGGCGCCTCCCGCTGGGTACCCTGGCCCCATGCCCCTCCGTCTCCCGCAGCTCCTGTCCGGACCGGACCGCCGCGCGGCCCGCTCCGGCGCCGAGGCGGCACGCGCCCTCCGCCTGGGCGCGGCCCTGTGCGGGACGGGCGTGCTCCACCTCGCCCGGCCCGCGCTCTTCGACGGGCTGATCCCGCGCTCCCTGCCGGGCCCGCCCCGCGCCTGGACGCTGGGCTCCGGGGCGGCGGAGATCGGCGTCGGGGCGCTGCTGCTCCGTCCCGGCACCCGCCGCGCCGGCGGCTGGGCCGCGGCCGCCCTGTTCGTGGGCGTGTGGCCGGGCAACGTCACCATGGCCTGGCGGGCCCGCCGCGGCTCCCCGGCGCGGCGGGCCGTGACGCTCGTGCGGCTCCCCCTGCAGGTCCCCCTGATCGCCGGAGCCCTGCGCATCGCCCGGGCGGGCTGAGCGCCCGGCCCCCGGCCCGGGGCGACCTCCGGGCCCCGGTCCGCGGGGTTCGCATTCGGTCACACACGCACACCGTCCCTACGCTGGGCAGAGCACAGGAGTGGGGGCTCCGTTTCCGCAGGGGGATCGCTCTCGCTCCAGTCCATCGGGGGGTGGGCTCTGCGCACCATGCCGCCTCCCGTCCCGACGGCCGGAGGAATCCTTGACCACCACCCGCAGCACCACCGCTTCCCTCGCGCTCGCGGCCGCCCTCGCCCTCGTCCCGCTGGGCTCCGCCGCGGCGGCGACCGGGGCCGCCGTGCCCGCGACCCAGGCCGTCCAGGCGGTCCCGGAGGCCACCGTTGCCGCTCCCGGTATCGCCCCGGGTGCCGACTCGGCGGCGGCGACCGACCGCGTCGTCGTGAAGTTCCGGGACGGCGCCGCCCCCGAGGACTCCCGCGACGTCGTGTACGCGCAGGCCGCCGGCCGGTCCGGGGGCGCCGGGCTCGTGGAGACCACGGCCACCGCGGACGGCGCCCAGGTGGTGCGGACCGACGGGATGCTGGCCGGCACCGAGCTCGAGGCGCTGACCACCGCCCTGGAGCAGGACCCCGCCGTGGAGTACGCGGAGCCGGACCTCCTGGCGACCACCACCGCCGTACCGAACGACCCGTCCTACGCCGCGCTGCAGTGGAGCCTGTGGGACGACCCGGCCGGACTGGGCATGCCCCTCGCGTGGGACCGGGCCACCGGCGCCGGGCAGACCATCGCCGTCGTGGACACCGGCATCACCGCCCACCCCGACCTGGACGCCAACGTCCTGCCCGGCTACGACTTCGTCTCCACGGCCCAGAACGGCCGGGACGGCGACGGGTGGGACGCCGACCCGACGGACATGGGCGACTACCCCGACGCCGTGCTGTGCCCCAACAGCCCCCTGCCCCCGAGCTCCACCTGGCACGGCACCCACACGGCCGGCATCGCCGCGGCCGACGCGAACAACGGACTGGGCGTCGCGGGGGTGGCCCCGGACGCGAGGATCCTGCCCGTGCGCGCCGTGGGCGCCTGCAGCCAGGGGTACATCACCGACGTCGCCGCCGGCGTCCTGTGGGCCGCCGGCGCCCCGGTGGCGGGCGCCGCCGCCAACCCGAACCCCGCGACGGTCATCAACCTCAGCCTCGGCGTGCCGGGGGAGTGCCCGGCGGTGCTGCAGTCCGCGATCAGCGAGGCCGTGAACCGCGGGATCCCCGTGGTCGTGGCCGCGGGCAACCAGGCCGTGGACGCCGCGCAGTCCGCGCCGGCCAACTGCGCCGGCGTGATCTCGGTCGCCGCGACGGACGTCTCGGGCGCCCTGGCCCCCTACTCCAACTTCGGCTCGGTCACGGTCGCGGCCCCGGGCGGGGACCCCTACGCGCAGATCCTCTCGACCGGCAACGCCGGGACGCAGGGCCTCGGCGCGCCCACGTACACGGAGCGCAACGGCACGTCCATGGCGGCCCCGGCGGTCGCCGGCACCGTGGCGCTGCTCCGGGAGCTCGCTCCGGGGCTGGGCGTGGCGGGTCTCCAGGACGCCCTGACCTCGACGGCCCGGCAGGCCCCTGGCGGGTGCGCGCCCGGCTGCGGCGCCGGCATCGTCGACCCGGTCTCCGCGCTGGTCGCGGTGCAGGGCGGCGAGCCCTTCAGCACCGCGGGCGGCATCGGGGCGCTGCACCGGAAGATCGGCGCGACCACCGGCGAGGCCCGCTCCCGGGAGCTGTGCGCCCTGGGCGGCACGCCCTGCTTCCAGGAGTTCGCCAACGGCTGGATCGTCTGGAACGCCGGCCTCGGGGCCCGCTGGCAGCAGGTCCTCCCGGCCCAGTGGTGGGCGATCCCCGCCGCCGGCTGACCCCCGGCCCGCCCGCCGGCGCCGTCCACCCGCTCGGGGTGGGCGGCGCCGTCGTCGTCCCCGGGCCGTTCCTCCGGGACGACCTCAAAGTCCAGCGAAAAGCATGGATCTTCCCATTCGGTAACACGAGCAGACGCTCCGTACGCTGAGCGCAGCGGCGCCGACTCCCGCTTCCCGTGGTCGGCGCGCCGCAGCTCCCCCCGCTGCGCGCTGCACCCCCCACCGGCTGGAGAGTCCATGACGTCCTTCCACGGCCGCGCCCTGGCGGCCGCCCTGGTCCTGATCCTGGCCGGCGCCGCGGCCCCCGCCGCGGCCCGGCCCCCGGTCGAGGCCACCGTGCCCGCCGCACCGGCGCCCGCGCCCGCTGCGGAGGGGGCCGGGAGCCCCGGCGCGACCGACCGGGTGATCGTGAAGTTCAAGGACGGCGCGGAACCCGCCCCGCGGGCCCGCGAGCGCGTCTACGCGGAGGCCGCGGAGCGGATCGCGCCCGGGGGCGCGGCGGCGGGCGAGCCGGCGGCGGCGCCCCTGCTGGACGAGATCAGCCGGACCGTGGACTCGGCCCGGGTCGTGGCGGCGGACGGGCTCCTCGACGCGGAACAGCTCGAGACCCTGACCGGCGCCCTCGAGGAGGACCCGGCCGTCGAGTACGCCGAGCCGGACCATCTCGCGAGCATCGCCGCGGTGCCCGACGACCCGTACTACGCGACCTCGCAGTGGAACCTCCAGCCCGCCGCGGCAGGCCTCGACCTGCCCAGCGCCTGGGACCGGGCGACCGGCAGGGGCCAGACCATCGCGGTCGTGGACACCGGGATCACGTCCCACCCCGACCTGGACGCCAACGTGGCACCGGGCCACGACTTCGTCTCCCTGCACGCCGGGGGCGTGCAGCCGGGCCACTCCCGCGACGGGGACGGCTGGGACCCGGACCCGCAGGACGAGGGGGACCACGCCGGTCCCGGCGAGTGCGGATCCGGCTCCGCCGCCCGCTCCTCCTCCTGGCACGGCACGCACACGGCGGGCATCGCGGCGGCCCGGGGCAACAACGCCACTGGTGTGGCCGGTGTCGCCCACGGCGCGACGCTCCTGCCGGTGCGCGCCCTCGGGGCCTGCGGGGACGGGTACGTGTCCGACATCGCCGTGGCGATCGCCTGGGCCGCCGGCGACGACGTCGACACGGTCCCGGCGAACCCCCACCCGGCGACCGTGGTGAACCTCAGCCTGGGCTTCCTCTCCAGCACGTGCCCGGCCGCCCTGCAGGACGGGATCGACCGGGCCCTGTCCCGCGGGGCGAGCGTGGTCGTGGCGGCGGGCAACCACGACCGCGACGCCAGGATGGAGTCCCCGGCCAACTGCCGGGGGGTGATCACCGTGGCCGCCAGCACCGCCCAGGGCGCCCGCGCCGGGTACTCCAACTGGGGCCGGGTCACGCTGGCCGCCCCGGGCGGGGACCCCTCCCGGCAGATCCTGTCCACCGCCGACACCGGGAGCGCCCGGCCCGGCGGCGGCACCTACTCCTACAAGTACGGCACCTCGATGGCCAGCCCCACGGTCGCGGGGGTCGTGGCGCTGGTCCGCGAGACGGACCCGTCCCTCTCCCCGGCCCAGGTCAAGGAGGTCCTGGTCGCCACGGCCCGGCCCCTGCCCGGGTCCTGCCCGGGCGGCTGCGGCGCCGGGCTCGTGCACCCCAGGGCCGCCGTCGCCCGGGCCACGCTCCAGGAGGGCTACCGCACCCAGGGCGCCATCGGCGCCCTCCACGCCCGGATCGGCGCCTCCACCGGGGCGCCGCGCTCGCACGAACGGTGCGGCCTCGCCCAGGACGGCTGCTACCAGGAGTTCGAGCGCGGAGCCGTCTACTGGAGCGCGGACTCTGGCGCCCGGTGGGTGCACGGCGGTGTGCGCGGCGCCTGGAACCGGGCAGGCGGCGTGAACGGTCTCCTGGGATATCCCCGGACCGGGGAGCGCGACAACGGCGCCGGCGGCGTCCACCAGCACTTCCAGCGGGGCACGGTCGTCTGGAGCGCCGGGACCGGTGCGGCCCCCGTGCACGGCGCCGTCGGCGCGCGCTGGGCGGCCCTCGGCGCGGAGACGGGTCTGCTGGGGCACCCGCTGGGCGGTGAGCACCGTGGCCCGGCCGGCGGGGCGCACCAGTCCTTCGAGCGGGGCAGGATCCTGTGGTCGCCCGCGACCGGCGCGCAGCCCGTGCGCGGGGCGATCGGCCGGGCCCACGCCGACCTCCGGGGCGAGCACGGCCGCCTGGGCTACCCGGTGACCCCGGAGCAGCGCTCCGGGGACACGGTCGTCCAGCGCTTCCAGGGCGGATCGATCGGCTACCGCCACGGCGCGGTCACGGTCTCCGCCCGCTGAGCGGGCCCGGGCCGCCCGGACCCGCTTCAGGAGTTGAGCTGGTGGATGCGGGCGCTCAGGACCGTGGCGAAGCCGCACCAGCCGGCGTAGGGGAGCAGGGCGGCGCCGTGCAGGGGCCGTGCCTGCGCCGCCCGGCGCGCGAGATCGGCGGTGCTGACGGTCAGCGCCGCGGCCGTGACGGTGGCCAGGCCGGTGTCGTGCTTCGTGAAGAAGACCCAGCTCCACCCCGCGTTGAGGGCGAGGTTCAGCGCGAGCGCCCGGCGGTAGCCGCGCTCGCGCCGTGCCGCCTCGGACGGGGCGCACCCCGGGCGCCGGATCGTCCGCACCCGCGGGCCGCGGCGGTGCGCGCCCGGGCGGGTCTGCCGCTGCAGCTGGGTGAGCACGGCCGCGGAGGTCACCGCCAGATCCGCGTAGAGCACGGTCCACACGACCGGGAACACGGCGGCCGGCGGCTGCAGCCCCGGCTTCCGCAGGTCCCGGTACCAGGGGCTGTCCACCCCGGCGGAGGCCGCGGTGCCGGCCGCGGCGGCCGCCCCCGTCTGCGCGCCGGTCTTGAGCAGGTTCGTCCAGAACATGGGTCAGTCCTTCGTCTCGGTGGTGTCCGGGTCCTCGGCGGCGTGCCGCCTCCCGACGGCGTCCCGGGGGCCGGTGCGGTCCGGTGGGCCGGCGGCGTCCCCGTCCGGACGGGTGCCGCCGGAGGCGTCCGCCCGCTGCCGGGCCCAGGTGCCCAGGATCCCGGCGACCACCGCCCCGGCGTGGCCGGCGGCCATGTCGCCCATGGTGTCCAGGTAGCCCACGTTCACCTGGGGGTCCACGAGGTAGTAGCCGGCGAACTCGAGGTACTCCCACACGAGGGCCAGTGCCGCGCCCAGGGAGCTGACCAGGACCACGTGGGAGACCGGGCCGGGGGACGAGAGCCGGGACCACCGCTCGAGGGCGCGGAACGTCAGCTCGGCCAGCACCGCGGTGGCCGCGAAGTGGACGACCAGGTCCCAGTGGTCGTACCTCTCGTAGAGCAGGAACACGGAGCTCCAGGCCGCGACCAGTAGCGTCAGGTCCGTGATGATCTCCAGGGCCGCGGGCAGCCGGGCCCGCCACGTGATGGTGATGGCCAGGCACACGAGCATCATCACGGAGGCGCCCACGGCGTCGAAGAACAGCGCGGTGAGCAGCACGGAGAGCGGGCCGAGCCACCGCACCGCCAGGGCGAGCCGGCTCATGCGCGGCCCCCCGGCAGCCGGTGCCCCAGGCGCGCCTGCCACCGCTCCCACGGGCGCTCGTCGGCCCAGTTGAGCCGGATCGTGCGGAAGGCGCGCGCCAGCCGGCGGACGGCGGGGCGCCCGCCCCGCAGCGCCCGCGGGGACATGCCCACGGACAGGCCGGGCCGGAAGAGGATCCGGTGCGCCGGGTCCAACCGGAAGCTGAGGTCGAAGTCGTCGTGCAGCTCCGGGTCGTGCCGGTGGACGCCGTCCCGGACCTCGAGCCACCAGGAGCGGCGCATCGCCATGTTGGTGCCGAACAGGGGAGGGTGGGCCAGCGCGGCGGCCGTGCTGAGCACGTAGAGGCCGATGTAGAGCGCGGAGAGCAGTCGGTCGAGGCCGGGCGGCAGGCCGTGGAAGCGGCCCGGGCCGGCCACGGCGACCACGTCGGGGCGGGACGCGAGGGCAGTGAGCAGCCCGGCGATCCACTCCGGGCCGGGGACCGTGTCCGCGTCGCAGCGGACCACCACGTCCCCCCGGGCGGCGTCGTAGCCGGCGGCCGCGGCGGGCGGGATGCCCGGCGCGGGCTCGTACACCACGCGGGCCCCGGCGGCGCGGGCCACGTCCGCGGTGCCGTCGCTCGAGGCGTTGTCCACCACCACGACCTCGTCCGGCGGCCGGGTCTGCGCGGCGAGCAGCCGCAGGCAGCGCGCGAGGTGCACGGCGTCGTCCCGGGCCGGCACGACCACGGACACCGTGGGGGCACCGGGTTCCCCCGGGGGCGGGAGGTCCGGTCCGGTCGGGTCTCTGCTCTCCGTCATGGCCCCATTCTCTCGCGCCCGCGCCCTAGAATCGGCACATGCAGTCCGACGAGGGCACGATCAGCACGTCTGGCGCCGCGGCGCCGGGCGGCAGCGCGCACCGGGGGCGGCGCGGATTCGACGTGCTCTTCCTGCTGCAGCAGTTCAGCACCGAGGCCGAGCGGTACGCGGACCAGGTCCGCCGCCGCTTCGGGCTGGCGCACAAGGACGTCCACGCCCTCAACGAGGTCATGCAGGCCAACCGCGCCGGCCGCCCGATCCGCGCCGGGGACATCGCCCGCCGGCTCGTGCTCAGCGGCTCGGCGACCACCACGGTGATCAAGCGCCTGGTCTCCGCGGGGCACCTGGTGCGCGCTGTCGACCCCCGCGACCGGCGGGAGGTCAGCCTGCAGGCCACTGAGCACGCCTACCGCTCCGGCCGCCAGATGTTCTCGGCCATGGGCGAGGAGGTCCTGGCGGTGCTCGACGACTGCACCGACGAGGAGATCGACGTCCTGCGGCGGCGTCTGCCCCAGCTCACCGAGGCAGTCCGCCGGGCCGGCCACCGGGCGGGGGAGGGCGCGCCCGAGGACGGGGCGGCGACCGGGGGGACCCCGCCCACGGCGGCTCCGGAGGGCCCCGAGGCGGTTCCGCGCACGGCGTGACACGGACAATTGATTCGATTTTCGAAGGACTGTGGTGGAATGGGGGAATGGTGACGGTCTTCTCGCGCGAATCGGCCTTCTCGAGCGCTCGTCCGGGCACCGGGACGCGGACCGGGCACGGTGGGGGGCGAGAGCCTGCCCGGGTGCCCGTCCTGGAGGAGTTCCTCGCCGAGGCCACCGGCCGCGCCGAGGCCGTGGACCCCGGCTTCGCCCGGCTGTGGGGCGAGGTCGCCCGGCTCAGCTCCGGCGGCAAGCAGATCCGTCCGCACCTCGTGCGGCTCACGGCCGGCGCCTATCCCGCGCCCGAGCCGGACCCCGTGATCGAGTCCGTCGGGGCGGCGTTCGAGCTGCTGCACACCGCCCTCATCGTGCACGACGACGTCATCGACCAGGACGAGCTGCGCCGGCACCAGCCCACCATCAACGCCGCCGCGGCCTCCCGGGCGTTCGCTTCCGGCTCCGGGCCGGACCAGGCGCGCCAGTACGGCGCGAGCGTGGGCGTCATCGCCGGGGACCTCGCCCTGGCCGGCGCGTACCGGCTCGTGGCCCGCTCCGGGCTCTCGCCCGAGCGGCTGCCCCGGGTCCTCGACCTGCTCGACGCCGCCCTGTTCTCCTCGGCCGCGGGCGAGCTGCTCGACGTCGACCACACCCTGCCCGGGGCCCGTCCCGGCCGCGAGCAGATCCTCGCGGCCACGTGCCTGAAGACCGCGGTCTACTCCTTCGAGACCCCCCTGCAGGCCGGGGGAGTGCTCGGCGGGGCCCCCGACCGGGACGTGGAGGTGCTCGGGCGCCTCGGCCGCACCGTGGGCACCGCCTACCAGCTCGTGGACGACCTGCTCGGCGTCTTCGGCGACCCGGAGGCCACGGGCAAGTCCGCCGTCAGCGACCTGCGGGAGGGCAAGCGGACCATGCTCGTGGCCGCCGCCCAGCGCACGCCCGCCGGCGAGGAGCTCGACGCGATCCTGGGCCGCCACGAGATCAGCAGCGAGCACGCCCTGCGCGCCCGCGACCTGCTCGAGCAGTGCGGGGCGCGGCAGGAGGTCGAGGACATGGTCGCCGGGTGCGCGGCCGAGGCCCGCGCCCTGCTCGACGCCGCGGGGCTGCCCGCCGCCCTCGAGGAGGACCTGCGCCGCATCGTGGCCGGGGCCACGGAGCGCATCCGGTGACCGCCGCCCAGCACACCGGGTCACCGGCCGAGGCCGCCGCCCGGTACGACGACACCGCCCAGCAGGCCGCCGCGACCGTCATCCGCCGCTACTCCACGTCCTTCGGCCTCGCCTGCCGGCTGCTGGGCCCGGAGATCCGCCCGCACGTCTACGCCGTCTACGCCCTGGTGCGGATCGCCGACGAGATCGTCGACGGCGCCAGCGCCGGCGCCGGTGTCCCGCCCCGGGGCTCACGGGAGCTGCTGGACGGCCTCGAGGACGAGACCTACGGGGCGATCGAGCGCGGCTTCAGCAGCAACCTCGTGGTGCACGCCTTCGCCCGCACCGCGCGCCACGCGGGGATCGGCCCCGACCTCGTGCGCCCGTTCTTCGCGTCCATGCGCGCCGACCTCAGCGAGGACCGGCACAGCGCCGCCTCCCTCGACGAGTACGTGTACGGCTCGGCCGAGGTCGTGGGGCTGATGTGCCTGCAGGTCTTCCTGGCCGGCCGCACCGTGCCCGACCGGCGCCGCGCGCAGCTCGTGGCGGGGGCCCGCCGCCTGGGCGCGGCGTTCCAGAAGGTCAACTTCCTGCGCGACCTGGCCGAGGACTACGGGGAGCTCGGCCGCGTGTACTTCCCCGGCGTGGAGCCCGGGGAGTTCTCCGAGACCGAGAAGTACCGCCTCCTCGACGACATCGACGCCGACCTCGCGGCCGCCCGTGCGGTCGTCGACGACCTCCCCGCGTCCTCCCGCGCCGCCGTCCTCGCCGCCCACGACTTGTTCCGGGAGCTGTCCGTGCGGATCCGCGCCACCCCTGCCCGGGAGCTGCTGAGCTCCCGCATCCGCGTGCCGAACCCCCGCAAGGCCGCGCTCGCCGCGGCCGCCGTGGTCAGGGCGCGCACCCGCCGCCGCCCCACCGGGCCCCGGGGACGGCACGCCGTGGTGGTGGGGGCCGGGATCGCCGGGCTCGCCGCCGCGGGCCTGCTCGCGAAGGACGGCTGGGACGTGACCGTCCTGGAGCGCGGGAGCACGACGGGCGGGCGCGCCGGGAGGCTCGAGCGGGACGGCTTCCGCTTCGACACCGGGCCCTCCTGGTACCTCATGCCGGAGGTCTTCGACCACTTCTTCCGGCTCATGGGCTCCAGCGCCGCCCAGGAGCTCGAGCTGCTCCGCCTGGACCCCGCCTACCGGGTCTGGGGCGAGCGCTACGAGCGGCCCATCGACATCCGCTCGGACCTCGAGGACACCGTGGCGCTGTTCGATTCCGTGGAGCCCGGGGCGGGCGAGCGGATCCGGGCGTACCTGGCCTCCGCGAAGCGGACCTACCAGCTGGCCGTCGACCACTTCCTCTACACCTCCTACGCCTCGTTCACGCCGCTGCTCACCCGGCCGGTCGTGCGGGGCCTGCCCGAGCTCGCCCGGCACCTCACCGGCTCGCTGCACGACTTCGCCGCCGGCACCGTGCAGGACACGCGGCTGCGTCAGGTGCTCGGCTACCCGGCCGTCTTCCTGGCCAGCGCGCCCCGGATGACGCCGTCGCTGTACCACCTCATGAGCCACATGGACCTCACGGACTCCGTCCAGTACCCGCAGGGCGGGTTCCGCCGGGTCGTCGAGGCCGTCGAGCGGCTCGCCGTCGCCCACGGGGCACGGATCCGGACGGGCGCGGACGTGGTGCGGATCAGCACCTCCCCGGCCGCCGACGGCCCCGTCCGGGCCACCGGCGTCGTGTGGCGGGACGCGGACGGGGCGGAGCACGAGCTCGCGGCGGACGTCGTCGTCTCGGCCGCGGACCTGCACCACACCGAGACCGCGCTGCTCCCGCGCGAGCTGCAGAGCTACCCGCAGCGGTACTGGGACCGGCGCCAGACCGGCCCCGGTGCGGTGCTCGTGATGCTCGGGGTCCGCGGGGAGCTGCCCGAGCTCCCGCACCACAGCCTGTTCTTCAGCGAGGACTGGGACACGAACTTCCGGGCGATCTTCGAGGAGCCCACGAGCGTCCCGGACCCCGCGTCCGTCTACGTCTGCAAGCCCTCGGCGACCGACCCCGGCGTGGCCCCGGACGGGCACGAGAACCTCTTCGTGCTGATCCCGGTCCCCGCCGACCCCGCGCTGGGCGCGGGCGGACCGGACGGCACCGGCTCCCCGCGGGTCGAGGCCGTCGCGGACCGGGTGATCGACCAGGTCGCGGCGTGGGCCGGTGTGCCGGACCTGCGGGAGCGCGTGGTGGTGCGCCACACCGTGGGCCCCGAGGACTTCCGGCGGGACTTCAACTCCTGGCGCGGCAACGTGCTCGGTCCCGCCCACGTGCTCAAGCAGTCCGCGTTCTTCCGGGGCGCCAACCGCAGCCGGAAGGTCGCCGGCCTGCACTACTGCGGGGCCTCGACGATCCCCGGCATCGGCCTGCCGATGTGCCTGATCAGCGCGGAGATCCTGCTCAAGGACCTGCGCGGGGACACCTCCACCGGACCGCTGGCAGAACCCCTGGTGCCGCGCGGATGAGCTTCGTGTACCTCGGCTTCCTGCTCCTCAGCCTGGCCGGGATGGTGCTCCTCGACGTGCGGGAGCGGCTGTTCTTCGCCCAGGACCCCCGCCGGGCGGCCCTCGTGCTGCTCGCGGGCCTGGTGTTCTTCCTCGCCTGGGACGTCGCCGGGATCAGCCTCGGGATCTTCCTGCACAGTCGCAGCGCGTGGGCGACCGGCTGGATGGTCGCCCCGCAGATCCCCGTCGAGGAGGTCGTGTTCCTCGTGTTCCTCTGCTACCTGACGATGAACCTCGTCCGGCTCACGGAGAAGGCGCTGGCGCGCCGCTCCGCGGCGGCCGGTCCGGCCCGCGGAGGAGCGGACGCCCCGTGACCTACGCCCTCGTCATCCCCGTCTTCCTCGCGCTGGCCCTGACCCCGGCCACCCTGCTGGTCCGCCGGCCCTCCCCGGCGCCGCCGCGGCGCCGGGCCCTGGCCGTGCTCGGGATCTCCTTCGCCGTGCTCGCGCTGCTGACGGTCGTGTTCGACAACCTCATGATCGCCGCCGGGTTCTTCGACTACGGGGCCGGGCACATCACGGAGCTGCGGATCGGCCTCGTGCCGGTCGAGGACTTCGCGTACCCGCTCGCCGCGCTGCTGCTGTTGCCCTCGCTGTGGTGGGGGCTGGCCGAGCGCGGCCGGCTCACCGCCACCGTGCGCACCCTCGTGGCCACCTCCCGGCCGGTCTCCTGGGTCAACACCGCCTACCCCTTCGCGGCGGCCTACGTCCTGAGCACGGGCCGGGTGGACCTGCCCCTGGTGGTGGGGACGCTGTTCTTCCTCTTCCCGTACAACCTCCTGATGTACGGGATCAACGACGTCTTCGACTACGAGTCCGACCTCCGCAACCCCCGCAAGGGCGGTGTCGAGGGCGCTCTCGTGGACCGTTCCGAGCACCGGACGGTCCTCGTGGGCTCGGTGCTGACGGCGCTGCCGTTCCTGGCGTACCTGTTCCTGGCGGGCGGGGCCGCCGCGGCGGGGGTGCTCGGGGTCAGCCTGTTCGCGGTGGCGGCCTACAGCCTGAAGGGGCTGCGCTTCAAGGAGGTCCCGTTCCTGGACTCGGCGACCTCCGCCACCCACTTCGTGTCCCCGGCGGTCTACGGCCTCGTGCTCGCCGGCGCGGACTGGTCGGGGGGCCTCGTGGCCCTGTGCGCCGGGTTCTTCCTGTGGTCGATGGCCTCGCAGGCGTTCGGGGCCGTGCAGGACGTCCAGGCGGACCGGGAGGGCGGGCTGCGCTCGATCGCCACCGTCCTGGGCGCCCGCCCCACGGTGTGGGCCGCCGCGGCCCTCTACCTCGCCGCCGGGGTGCTCCTGCTGCTCGCCCCCTGGCCCGGGCCGGTCGGGTCCCTCCTGGTGCTGCCCTACCTCGCCAACCTCGTGCCGTTCCTGACCATCACGGACGCCGGCTGCGAGCGCGCCAACCGGGGCTG
Source organism: Kocuria sp. CPCC 205258 (assembly GCF_040981005.1). Classification (NCBI taxonomy): domain Bacteria; kingdom Bacillati; phylum Actinomycetota; class Actinomycetes; order Micrococcales; family Micrococcaceae; genus Kocuria; species Kocuria sp. CPCC 205258. Next base: position 62,321 of record NZ_JAVKPS010000012.1, read on the forward strand.
GCGGCGGTTCCTGTGGCTGAACTACCTCACCGGGTTCCTCGCGACGCTGCTGCTGCTCTGGGCGTGGGAGCTCGCCCGCTGACCGGTTCTCAGCCGGGCCGGCGGCCCTCGGCCCGTGCGAGGCGCTCCAGGAGCTTCCCGGTCGAGATCATGGCGCCGCCCAGCACCGCGGGCAGCCCGCCGCCCGGGTGCACGGAGGCGCCCACCCGCCACAGCCACGGCCGCAGCGGGCTCGTGTGGGCCGGGGCGTGGAACGGGCCGCTGCGCCACGCGGGACGCACGGCGCCGTAGAGCGCCCCTCCTGCCGAGCCGTGCGCGGCGAAGTACGCGGGGTCCAGGATCTCCGCGCTGCGGAAGCGGTCCGTGAGCGGTCCGGGCAGCCCGAGCACCCGCGCCGTGCGCTCGAGCTCGCGCGCGACGAACGGGTCCTCGAGGGTGTAGGACTTCCCGTTGGCCGGCGCGGTCAGCAGCAGGGCGAGCGTGGCCGCGCTGTTGGGGTGGCCTGCGTGCGCCGGGTAGTGGTTGGCGAAGGCCATGGTCTGCTCGGGCTCGGTCCCGGCCTCCAGGTCGGCGTAGAGGTCGGCGGGTCGGTCGGGCATGATCACCCCGTGCCGGGGCGTCCCCTCGGGCAGCTCGTGGTGGAGCACCGCGTAGACCGCGATCGCCGAGCAGCTGAGCCGGCGCGGTGCCCGGGGCGCGCGCCCGGCGAGCAGCCCGTCCAGCCGGTGGGCGTCGAGCCCGCTGACGACGGCGTCGGCCGGGTACGCGCCCCGGGCGGTCAGGACGCGCCGGCGGGCGACGGAGATCACCGGCTCCCCGGTGCGGAGCTCTACCCCGGCGTCCACGGCGAGGCGCCGGAGCGCCTCGACGAGCTCGTAGACCCCGCCCCGGGGGATCCAGACGCCGTCGCGCGCCATGACGGCGGGCATGCTCGCGTAGAGGGCCGGGGTCCGTGCCGGGCCGACACCGGCGTTGAGGGTGTGGATGGCGATGACCTCGCGCAGGCCCTCCGGCATCCAGGTGAGGCTGTCGAGGTAGTCGCGGGTCGTGAGCCGGCGCCCGTACAGCGTCCCGAGCCGGCCCAGGGCGGGAAAGGCCGCCCGGTCCAGCACGTCGGTGGTCAGCAGCCGGGTGATGTCCGGGCCGAGCACGCCGTGCTCGGCCTCGAAGCGGGTCCAGGCCGCGTGCCAGGGGTGCCCGGGCGGGACGGGCAGCTCGCACCGGGTGCCGCGGTAGTAGTACGTGCCGACCGCGGGCAGGCGCTCCAGCTCCAGCCCGGCGGTCTCCTCGGCCCTCGGCGCCCCGGCTACCGCGGGGCGGGCGTCCCGCAGCCGGTCCAGGCGGCGGAGGAGCTCCTCCCACACCCCCGGGAAGGTGAAGAGGGACGGTCCGGTGTCCAGGCGCTGCCCCTCGGCCTCGAGCCGACGGCTCTTGCCGCCGAGGTGGTCGGCGGCCTCGAGGAGGGTGACGCGGTGACCGGCGTGGCCGAGCAGCACGGCCGAGGTCAGCCCCCCGATCCCCCCGCCGACGACGACGACGCGGCTCACGGGTACAGCCCGAAGAACAGCGCCACCGTCAGCTGCACGCCGGCCACGGCGCCGGCGACGTAGGGGAAGGCGATCGAGTACCGGTACAGCCGGTGCCCGGTCTCCGGCCTCGGGTCCCGCAGGAGGGAGACCACGAGCCACCCGGCGATGAGCGCGTTGACCGCGGCCACCGGGAGGCTGACCAGCGCGAAGCCCAGCGTGGACGCGGCCCACCAGCCGCCGCTCCACAGGGCCGTCCCGCGCGGTCCCAGCCGGACCGCCGTCGTCGTGATGGCCACCGCGCGGTCCTCCTCGATGTCCTGGACGGCGTCGAACGCGTGCTTGGCCACGCTCCAGGCCATCAGTCCGAGCGCCGCGGGCCACACGGGGGCCGCCCCGAGCGCATGGGCGACGAAGACCAGCGGCAGCGCGTAGGCGGCGTTGCTCAGGGAGTCGAGGTACGCCCGGGCCTTGAAGCGCAGGGGTGGGGCCGAGTAGAACACGAAGACCAGGACGTACAGCGCGATCCAGCCCAGCGCGGCCGGGGGCAGGGTCACGGCGAACCAGACGACGAACGGCACGTTGGTGACGAGCACCGCGGTCAGGATCGTGCGCACCTCCTCGGACCGGATGAGGGCTCCCTCGAGCGAGCCCTTGCGGGGGTTCAGGGCGTCGGTGTCCTGGTCGAAGACGTCGTTGACGCCGTAGATCAGCAGGTTGAAGGGGAGGGTGAGCCACAGCAGCAGCGGCAGTGCCTCCCACTGCCAGAGCGAGCCCGCCAGCCACATGCCCACCACGCCGGTGCCCAGGGCGTTGATCCAGAGCACCGGTCGCGAGATGTGCACGATCCGCTGGAGCGCGGGGGCGAATCCGGCCTGGGGCACGGCGGCGGACCTCCTCGGACGTCAGGTGACCCGGGGGTCCGGGTGCACCCCACACTACGTCGGTTCCGGGGCCGGTGCGGCGGCGGGCCCCGGCGGTCCCGGGGTGCTCCGCCGGCCCGGTCGTGCGCCGTCCCGCCGCGGGGCAGACTGTGGGGGTGCGCATGATGCTGCTGACCTCCGGAACCCGCGGCGACGTGGAGCCCTTCGCGGCCCTGGCCCGGCACGCCGCCGCACAGGGCCACCGGGTCCGGCTGGGGGTGCCGGAGAACTCCGGGGTGGACCTGGCCGGGATCGACACCGTCGGCCTGGACGTGGACTTCCACCGGCTGATGCACGCCCCCGGTGCCTCGCCGCGGGCGGCGGTGCACCACGTCCGCGCCGAGGTCCGCCCCGGGATGCGGCGGATGTTCTCCGCGGCGGTGCGCGAGACCCTGGCGTTCGACCCGGACCTGGTCCTGCACCACCCGCTGATCCTCAGCGCGCCGGCCGTGGCGGACGCCCTCGGCGTCCCCCGCGCGCTCGCCGAGTTCGTGCCCGTGGCGACGCCCACCCGGGAGTTCTCCGCACCGGGCGGGCCCACGGTCTCGAAGGACCTCGGGCGGTTCAACCGGGCGACCTACGCGGTGCCCCGCGGCGGCGCCCGGTTGTTCCGGCGGGACGTCGAGCACGCGTGCCGGCAGCTGCCCGGCGGCCGGGCGCCCCGGCACGCCGCACCCTCCCGCGCCACGCTGATGGGGATCAGCCCGCAGCTGCTGCCCCGGCCCGCCGACTGGCCGGCCAGGGTGCACCTGACCGGTGCCTGGCACCCCGGCGCGGCCGCCCCCGACCCGGACCCGGCGGTGGCCGAGTTCGTCCGGGGCGGGCCGTGCCTGGTCGCGACCTTCGGGTCCATGGCGGCGGGGGACCCGTCCGCGCGGGGGAGGACGGTCGTGGACAGCGCGCGTGCCCACGGGCTGCGGGCCCTCCTGGTCACGGGCTGGGGCGGGCTGGCCCTGCCGCCGGACCGCCGCGGCGAGGACGTGCTGGTGGTGCCGGCCGCCCCCCTGGGCGCCCTGCTCCCGGACGCCGCGGTGGCGGTCCACCACGGCGGAGCCGGGACCGTGCACACGGTGGCCCGTGCGGGCGTCCCGTCCGTGGTGGTGCCCTTCCTCGTCGACCAGCCCTTCTGGGGCCGGCAGCTGCACCGGCTCGGCATCGCCGCGGCCCCCATCCCTCGCCGGAAACTGGCCCCGGAGGCCCTGGTCCCCGCCGTGGGCGACGCCCTCGCCCGCCGGGAGCAGGCTCAGCGGGTGGGGCGCGCGGTCCGGGCGGAGCAGGGCCTGGACACCGCCTTGGACGTCCTCACCGGCCTCTGAGCCCGGCCGCCTCCCGGGGCACGTCCCCGGGGCCTCGTGACCGAGCCGGCGGCCCCGGCAGGAATCATCAGCGGGACTGACGGATCAGCATGGGAAAACTTCGCTTTTCCGCACGGATGACGCCCCCGATACTGGAGGGACCGGGCGACGCCCCGCCCGCCACCACCCTCCCGGAGGACTGCACCATGACCGTCGACCTGCTCCCGCCCCGTTCTCCCCGGACCTCCTCGCGCCCTGAGGGCGCCGCCGGCCGCGGGCCGGCGGCACCGCTCCTCCGGGGCGGGCGGCACAGCTGGGCCGACGTCGAGCAGGACTGCCCGTACTGCGCGGGTCCCGAGACCGACTGAACGGCACCCCGCCCCCGGCGTCGTCGGGGCCTCCGACGTAGTGTGGTCGGGAACACCCCGACCGTCAGGAGGTCCGCCGTGGAACGGCGTCTGCCCCAGTGGTCCGAGCTGCGCCCGCTCCTGCAGTTCGAGACCCCCGCCCTCGACCGCCGCGCGGCCCGGCTCGCCCGCGCCGCGGACCTCTGGGACCTGCGCCGGATCGCCCGCCGCCGCACCCCGCGCCCGGCCTTCGACTACGCGGACGGCGCCGCCCAGCGCGAGCTGACCCGCCGGCGCTCGCGGGAGGCGTTCGACGCGGTCGAGCTGCTGCCCCGGATCCTGCACGGCATCGCCGCCCCCGACCTGTCCACGCCGATCGCCGGGGCGCGGTCCGCGCTGCCGTTCGGGATCGCCCCGACCGGCTTCACCCGCTTCATGCACGCGGAGGGCGAGATCGGGGGAGTCCGCGCGGCGGAGCAGGCTGGCATCCCCTTCACGCTGTCCACCATGGGCACCCGCTCGCTGGAGGAGGTCGCCGCGGCCGGACCGGACGCGACCCGCTGGTTCCAGCTGTACCTGTGGAAGGACCGGGCCCGGTCCCGGGACCTGCTGGAGCGCGCCGCGGCCCACGGCTACGGCACCCTGCTCGTCACCGTGGACACCCCGGTGGCGGGCCAGCGGCTGCGGGACGTGCGCAACGGCATGGTCATCCCGCCGAGGCTCACGCTGCGGACGGTGGCCGACGCCTCCTACCGGCCCGAGTGGTGGTTCAACTTCCTCACCACGGACTCCCTGAAGTTCGCGTCCCTCTCGGGCACGAGCGCCGACCTGCCCACCATCACGAACTCGATGTTCGACCCGACCCTGTCCTACGCGGACCTCGAGTGGATCCGCTCCGTGTGGCCGGGGAAGCTCTTCGTGAAGGGGGTGCTGACCCGGGACGACGCCCGGCAGTCCCTGGCCGCGGGGGCCGACGGGCTGGTGGTCTCCAACCACGGCGGCCGCCAGCTGGACCGCGCCCCCGCCTCGCTGCACGCGCTGCCCGAGGTGCGGGACGAGGTGGGGGAGGGCGTCGAGCTGATCCTCGACTCCGGGGTGATGAGCGGCGCCGACGTGATCACCGCCCTGTGCGCCGGAGCGGACTTCGTCCTCATCGGCCGGGCCTACCTCTACGGGCTGATGGCCGGCGGGCAGCAGGGGGTGGAGCGGGCGATCGAGCTGCTGGCCGAGGAGGTGCGGATCAGCATGCAGCTGATGGGCGCCGAGACGGTCGCCGACCTGGGCCCGCACCTGCTCGGCGCCCGCCACCACCCCGACCCCTCCCGCCGGGACACCCCGGCCGACCGGCGCTGAACCACCGGCCCCTGCGCCGAGGGGTCGCGTTCCGCCTCCACCACCGCCGAGGAGTCGCGTTCTGCCCCCGCCGCCGCCGAGGGGTCGCGTTCTGCCCCCGCCACTGCCGAGGAGTCGCGTTCTGTCGACATGTGGCCGCGATACCGTCCGAACACGACCCCCCGCGATGGGGGTGCGCCGGACGCGACCTCTCGCGGGCGGCAGGCCCGCGGGCCGCTACAGGTCCGCGAGCACCGACACCGGGTTCTCCACCGCGTCGGCCACCATGCGCAGGAAGCCGCCGGCGGCCCCGCCGTCGCACACCCGGTGGTCGAACGCGAGGGAGAGCTGGGTGACCTTGCGGACGGCCAGCTGCCCGTCGACCACCCACGGGCGGTCGATGATCCGGCCGATCCCGAGGATCGCGACCTCCGGGTGGTTGATGATCGCCGCGGCCCCGTCCGTGCCGAACACCCCGTAGTTGTTGAGGGTGAACGTGGAGCCGGACAGCTCGGCGGGCCCGGCCTTCCCGGAGCGGGCGAGCTCGGTGAGCCGCCGGAGCTCGGCGTCCAGGCCGCGGGCGCTGAGGGTGTGCGCGCCGCGGATGTTCGGCACCACGAGCCCGCGGTCGGTCTGCGCCGCGAAGCCGAGGTTCACGCCGTCGAAGCGCACGATCTCCTGGCTGCCGTCCTCGAGGGTCTCGATCCGGGTGGCGAGCTCGGGGTGGCGGGCCAGGCCGGCGAGCACGAACCGCGCGATCAGGGCCATGAGCCCCGGCGCGGTCGCGGGGTCCTGGGCCTTGAGCTCGGCGCGCAGCTCCACGAGCCTCGTGGCGTCCACGTCCACCCAGACGGTGGCCTCGGGGATCTCGGCGCGGGAACGGGTCATGGCTTGGCCGATGGCCTTGCGGATCCCGGAGACCGGGACCCGCTCCGCGACCCCGAGCCCCGTGCGGACGTCCACGGCGGACAGCGCCGCGGTGGTGGACGGCACCGGGGCGGGGGCCGACGACGTCGGGGCCGTGCTCTCCCGTGCGGCCGGTGCGGCGGGGGCGGCCGCCGCGGTCACCACGTCCCGGCGCAGGATGAGCCCGCCGGGGCCCGAGCCGCGCACGGTGGAGATGTCGACCCCGCGGTCCTTGGCGAGCTTGCGCACGATCGGCGAGACGACCGTGGGCGCCAGGCGCGGGGCCGAGGCCATCGCGTCGTGGGCGGCACCCGCGGCCTGCGCCGCCTGGGCCGCGGCCTGCTCCGCGGCCTCCGCGGAAGCGGGCTCGGGGACCGGCCGGGCGGCGGAGGCGGCCGGGCCGGTGGCACCGGATCGCTTCGGCCGGCGCCGGCGTCCGGCCGTGCCGCCGGCGGGCGTGCCGTAGCCGATGAGCACGCTGCCCGACCCGGCGTCGTCGGCGGACGCGGCGACCGCGGAGGCCTCGGCGGCCGCCGCGGGGTCCGCCCCGGCGCGCTCCTCCTCCCGGTAGGACTGCCCGCCCTTCGGGCCGCCGCCCTGCGGGGCGGGCGTCCCGGCCCGGTCCCCGGTGTCGACGGAGATCAGCGGCGCGCCGACGTCGAGGGTCTGCCCCGAGGCGCCGTGCAGCCGGTGCACGGTCCCGGCGAAGGGGCAGGGCACCTCCACGGCGGACTTGGCGGTCTCCACCTCGGCGATCGGCTGGTCCACGGCGACGGTGTCGCCCACCTGGACGAGCCAGCTCACGAGCTCGGCCTCGGTCAGTCCCTCGCCGAGATCCGGCAGGGTGAACGTCTTCACGGTCATGGTCAGTCCTCCCACTGCAGGTCGTCCACGGCGTCGAGGATGCGGTCGACGCCGGGCAGGTAGTGCTCCTCGAGCTTGGGCGCCGGGTACGGGATGTCGAACCCGGTCACGCGGCGCACGGGCGCGGCCAGGGAGTGGAAGCAGCGCTCCTGGACGCGGGCCACGATCTCGGCGGCCACGGACGCGAAGCCCGGCGCCTCGGCCACGACCACCACGCGCCCGGTCTTCCGCACCGACGCGGCGACCGTCTCGTCGTCGAACGGGACGATGCTGCGCAGGTCCACGACCTCGAGCGAGCGCCCCTCGGCGGCGGCGGCCGCGGCGGCCGCCACGGCGGTCGGCACGGACGGCCCGTAGGCCACCAGCGTGGCGTCCTCGCCGGCGCGGGCGACGACGGCGCGGCCCTCCCGGCGCTCGGGCGCCCCGTTCTCGTAGCGGTCCCTCAGCTCGGCCAGGTCCACGGGGGCCTTGGACCAGTAGAGTTTCTTGGGCTCGAAGAACACGACGGGGTCGTCCGAGTCGATCGCCTCGCGCAGCATGAGGTAGGCGTCCTCGACCGTGGCGGGGGTGAACACCTTCAGGCCCGGGGTGTGGGCGTAGTAGGCCTCGGAGGAGTCGCAGTGGTGCTCCACGCCGCCGATGCCGCCGGCGTAGGGGATGCGGATGACGATCGGCAGGCGCACGGCGCCGCGGGTGCGGTTGTGCATCTTCGCGATGTGCGAGGCGACCTGCTCGAAGGCCGGGTAGGCGAAGGCGTCGAACTGCATCTCGATGACGGGGCGCATCCGGTTCATCGCCATGCCCACGGCCATGCCGGCGATCCCGGACTCGGCCAGCGGGGTGTCGAAGCACCGGGTGCGGCCGAAGCGCTTCGTCAGCCCGTCGGTGATGCGGAAGACGCCGCCGAGGGTGCCGACGTCCTCGCCGAAGACGACGACGGCGGGGTCGGCGGCCAGCGCGTCGGCCAGGGCGGTGTTGAGCGCCTGGGCGAAGGTGGCGGGCTTGACCGCCGGGGCCTCGCTGGCCGGGGCGGGGGCGTGCAGGGTGCTCACTGTCCGGTCTCCTCTCGGGCGAGCTCGGCGGCCAGGAACTGCTCCTGCTCGGCGAGCTGCGGGGTCTGCTCGGTGTAGACGTGGCGGAACAGCTCGAGCGGGTCGATCTCCACGTCGGCGTTCATGCCGTCGCGCAGGGCCGTGGCGACGTCCTCGGCGGCGGCGGCGATGCGCTGCTCCGCCGCGTCGTCGAGCACGCCCTCGGCGCCGAGGTAGGCGCGCATCCGGGTCACCGGGTCCTTGGCGATCCACTCCTGCACCTCGGCGTCGTCCCGGTAGCGGGTGGCGTCGTCGGCGTTGGTGTGCGCCTGCATGCGGTAGGTGTGCGCCTCCACGAGGAGGGGCTCGGACTCGGAGCGGGCCAGGTCCACGGCGCGCCGCAGGGTGGCGAGCAGCGCCACGAGGTCGTTGCCGTCCACGCGCTCGCCGGCCATGCCGTAGCCCACCGCCTTGTGGGCGAGGCTCGGGGCCGCGGACTGCTGGGACAGGGGCACGGAGATCGCGTAACCGTTGTTCTGCACGAAGAACACGACCGGCAGCTTGAACACGGCCGCGAAGTTCAGGGCCTCGTGGAAGTCGCCCTCGCTGGTGGCGCCGTCCCCGCACATCGCCAGGACCACGGTGTCCTCGCCGCGCAGCTTGGCGGCGTGGGCCACGCCCACCGCGTGCAGCAGCTGGGTGGTGAGCGGGGTCGACTGGATGCCCACGCAGTGCTCGTACGGGTCGTAGCCGCTGTGCCACTCGCCGCGGAAGATCGCCATGACCTGCATCGGGTCCACGCCCTTGGTCATGACCGCCACGGTGTCCCGGTAGGTGGGGAACAGCCAGTCGCCCTCCTCGAGGCACAGGGCGGCCGCCACCTGGCAGGCCTCCTGGCCGTGGCTGGACGGGTAGACGGCCATCCGGCCCTGGCGGACCAGCGCGGAGTTCTGGTCGTTGACCCGCCGCCCGACCACCAGCTTCTCGTAGGCGCCCAGCAGGACGTCCGGGGCCGGCAGCGGGTACTCGTGGCCGGGGCCGGTGCCCTGCTCCTCGGGGGCGAGCAGCCGCCCGCTCGGGTCGACCATGCGGATCTCGCCGCGGGCCGGGAGCATGTACTGCTCCGGCGTGATGCCGAAGCTCTGGGAGGCCCGGAGGATCGGGTCCTCGGGGGTCTCGACGGTCTGGCTCATGGTGTCCCCTCGGTCGGTCCCCGGTGCGGCCGCGGTCCGGGGAGGGCAGGAAGGTGGTGCGGCTCTGTCTCCCCAGTATGGGAACCGGGCATGGTTCGTATCCACAGAGCGGGGAAAATGCAGAAGTCTGAGACGGACAGTGCACCGCGCGTGGACGAAATGTTCTAGTGTGGCGTGGAGCACACGCATTCGTCCGACACGTTCCGGGCCCCGCGCCCGACCCGCCCCGAAGGAGCCCGCCGTGCCCTCGACCCCCGTGCCGCTGGACGAGACCGACCGGAAGATCCTCGCGGAGCTGTCCCGGGACGCGAGGCAGTCCGTGACGGCGATCGCCGCGGCCGTGCACGTCTCCCGGGCCCACGCCTACGCCCGGATCAACCGGCTCCGGGACGAGGGGGTGATCCTGCGCTTCAGCACCGTGATCGACCCGGTGCGGGCGGGCCTGCAGGCCTCCGCGTACGTGACGCTCAAGCTCCAGCAGAACACCTGGCGGGAGCTGTGCGCCCAGCTCCAGGCGATCCCCGCCGTGCACCACATCGCCCTGGTGGGCGGGAACTTCGACGTCATGCTCCTCGTGCGGGCCGTGGACACCGTGCACCTGCGGCAGGTGATCTTCGAGCACGTCCAGCAGCTGCCCGGTGTGGTGGACACCCAGACGTTCCTGATCTTCGAGGACATCGACACCCGGGCCTGACGCGAGGGCCCGCGCCGGGCCCGGCGCGCACGGCCGGCGTCACGAACCGTCACGGTCGTCATCTTCCGACGCGGAGGGACACCCACTACCTCTGCGCATAGTGTTGTTCCAGCTTCACGAGACGTGACCGCCAAGCTCCGACTTGGTCACGCACCAACCCCATGCTCATTGGGTGGTTCGGATGAGGAAGCGGCCTGCATCTTCCGCGGCGTGCCCACCGGGTCCGCGCGGGTGACCGGTGCGGGTAAGAGCAAGGCACAGGAGCAGCGCCATGTCCATCCCCGTGACCGACCACGACCTCGCGACCCGGCAGATCCACGCCGGCACCCACGACCAGGTCGTCCAGCGCACCCTGACGGTGCCGATCTACCAGACCGCGGCCTTCGAGTTCCCGGACTACGAGGCGGCCCGGCAGATGTTCGCCCAGACCCGGGCGGGCTTCACCTACACGCGCACCGGCAACCCCACGGTGGCCGTGCTCGAGCAGCGGATCAGCGACCTCGAGGGCGGCGCGGGCGCCGTGGCGACCGGTTCGGGCCAGTCCGCCGTGGCCGTGGCGCTGCTGGCCCTGCTCGGCCAGGGCGCCGGGAAGCACCTCGTGGCCTCCGAGAAGCTCTACGGGGGCACGGTGGACCTGCTCACCGACTCCTTCGCGGACTACGGCATCGAGGTCTCCTTCGTGGACCCCACCGCCCCGGGGGCGTGGGCCGCGGCCGTGCGCCCCGACACCCGCGCGTTCCTGCTCGAGTCCATCGGCAACCCGCTGGCCACCCTCCCGGACCTGCCCGGGATCGCCGACGTCGCCCGGGCCGCCGGGGTGCCCGTCGTCGTCGACAACACCCTCGCGTCCCCGGCCCTGTACCGGCCGCTGGAGAAGGGCGCCGACATCGTGGTGCACTCGGCCACCAAGTTCCTGGGCGGGCACGGCAACGCGCTCGCCGGGGCGGTCGTGGACGGCGGGACCTTCGACTGGTCCGCCCGGCCGGACAAGTGGCCGCAGTTCACCCAGGCCCGCGCCCGCTGGGGCGGGCTCAGCCTCGTCGACAAGTGCGCCGCCGCCAGCCCCTACCTGCACCTGGTCCGGGCGAAGTACGTGCACGACCTCGGCACCACGCTCTCCCCGTTCAACGCCAGCCAGATCCTGCAGGGCACCGAGACCCTCGACCTGCGCGTGGCCCGCCACACGGCCTCGGCGCTGGCGGTGGCCGAGTTCCTGGCCGGGCACCCCGCCGTCGCCCGCGTCCACCACCCCGGCCTGCCCGGGGACCCCGGCGCCGGGATCGCGGCCCGGGACTTCCCGCGCGGGACCGGCTCCGTGTTCTCCTTCGACCTCGCCGCCCCGGACGGCGCCGTGGGCCCGTTCATCGACGCGCTCCGGCTGTTCAAGCTGGTGGCCAACATCGGGGACACCCGCAGCCTCGTGGCCCACCCGGCGGCCATGACGCACTGCCGCCTGACCCCCGAGCAGCGCCGGGCCGGCGGGATCGCCGAGACCACGATCCGGCTCTCGATCGGCCTCGAGTCCCCCCAGGACCTCGTGGCCGACCTCGGCCAGGCCCTCGACACCGTCGTCACCGCCGTCCAGACCACCCGGAAGTGAGCCCGCCATGACGTCCCCCACCGAGACCCGCACCCGCCACCGGGGCTTCACGACCACCGCCGTCCACGCCGGCCAGGAGCCCGACCCGCTGACCGGGGCGGTCATCCCGCCGATCTACCAGACCTCCACGTTCGCCCAGGACGGGATCAACGTGCTGCGCGCCGGGCACGAGTACAGCCGCGGCTCCAACCCCACCCGCAGCGGCTTCGAGGAGCAGCTCGCGGCCCTGGAGCGCGGCGAGCGGGGGTTCGCGTTCGCCTCGGGGATCGCGGCCGAGGACGCCCTGCTGCGCGCCGTGCTGCGCCCGGGCGACCACATCGTGCTCGGCGCCGACGGCTACGGCGGCACCAACCGGCTGATCACCCGGGTCCTCGCCCCGTGGGACATCGGGCACACGCCCGTGGAGATCACGGACCTCGACGCCGTCCGGGCGGCCGTGCGCCCCGGCGCCACGAAGGTGCTGTGGCTCGAGACGCCGTCCAACCCGCTGCTCGGCATCGCCGACGTCGCGGCCTGGGCGCAGCTGGCCCGGGACGCCGGGGCGCTGCTCGTCGTCGACAACACCTTCGCGTCCCCGTACCTGCAGACCCCCCTCGAGCTCGGCGCGCACGCCGTGGTGCACTCCACCACGAAGTACATCGGCGGGCACTCCGACGTGCTCGGCGGCGCCGTGGTCGTGGGCGCGGCCCAGTGGCGCGGGGCCCCGCTCGCCGACGCGGTCGGCTTCCAGCAGTTCGCCGCCGGCGCCGTGGCGGGCCCCCAGGACAGCTACCTGGCCGCCCGCGGGCTCAAGACCCTGAGCCTGCGGATGGAGCGCCACCAGGACAACGCGCAGCGGATCGCCGAGTGGCTCCTGGAGCGCCCCGAGGTCGCGCAGGTGCTCTACCCCGGGCTGCCCGGGCACCCCGGCCACGCGCTCGCCGCCGCGCAGATGCGCGGGTTCGGCGGCATGGTCTCCTTCCGGCTGACCGGCGGGGAGGCCGCGGCCCGGGCGGTGGCGGAGGGCACCCGGCTGTACTCGCTGTCGGTGAGCCTGGGCGGGGTGGAGTCCCTGATCTGCTACCCCTCGGAGATGACGCACGCCTCCGTGAAGGGCACCGCGCTGGCTGTGCCCGTCGACCTGGTGCGGCTCTCGGTGGGCATCGAGGACGTCGAGGACCAGCTGGAGGACCTCGAGCGCGCGCTCGCCGGCGCCTCCTGAACCTGCTCCTCCCGACCCGGCGTCCCGGCACCGAGCGCACTAGCCTGGGGCGCATGAGCACCGGCACCCCGCAGCACAGCACCCAGCAGCACAGCACCCCGCCCAGCAGCACCCCGCACGACGACGCCCCGCTCGCGCTCCCCGGGCCCGTGGTGAGCACCCACTGGCTGGCCGAGCACCTCCAGGACCCCCGGCTGGTGCTCGTGGACGCGAGCTCCACGCTCAACCGGGCCGAGGAGGCCCTCCCCGGTGCGGTGCTCCTGGACCTGGACGGGGCCTTCTCGGACCCGTCCTCGGACCTGCCGCACACGGCGCCCCCGGCGGAGCAGCTGAGCGCGGCGGCCCGGGCGCTCGGCATCTCGCGCACGAGCACGGTGGTGGCCTACGACGCCAAGGGCGTCTTCGCGTCCGCCCGCGTCTGGTGGCTGCTCCGGACCGCGGGCTTCGACCGGGTCGCCGTCCTCGACGGCGGCCTCCCGGCGTGGACCGCGGAGGGCCGGCCCACGGGGGCGCATGCTGCGCCGCCGGCCGAGCCCGGCGACGTGGAGCTCGTGCCCCGTCCGGGCGGCTTCGTCGGGGCGGAGGACGTCGCCCGCGCCCTGGCCGACCCGGGCGCCACCGTCCTGGACGCCCGCTCCGCCGGCCGGTTCGCGGGCACCGAGCCCGAGCCGCGGCCGGGCCTGCGCCCCGGGCACATGCCGGGGGCGGTCAGCCTGCCCTACACCGACCTGCAGGACGGGCAGGGGCGGCTGCTGCCGCTGCCGCAGCTGCGGGAGCGGATCGCGGCGGCCGCGCCCGAGGGGCGGCGGATCGTCACCAGCTGCGGCTCGGGCCTCACGGCGTGCGTCCTGGCGCTCGGCGCCCACCTCGCCGGCCGCGAGGACGTCGCGGTCTACGACGGCTCGTGGAGCGAGTGGGGCCGCCCCGGTCCCCGGCCCGTGGCGGGCCCCGAGGGGGTCAGCCGCGGGCCGGGGTCTCCCCGGCAGGACTGATCCGCGCCGCGGCCCCGTCGGTCCGGTCCGCCTCTCCCGGGGCGCCGGGGGCGGGGTCGTCCAGCGCGGCGGCGGTGGCGAGGATGTTGCGGGCCATGGACGGGAAGATGAAGCCGTGGAAGGGCCACACGCCCCACCAGTAGAGCCGGCCCGGCAGGCCCCGGGGGAAGAAGATGGCCCGCTGCGTGTACCGGCTGCCCTCGCCCTCGGGCTCCACGGACAGCTCGAGCCACGCCCGTCCGGGGGCCCGCATCTCGGCGTGCAGGAGCAGCTTGTGCCCCTCCTCCATGGCCTCGACGCGCCACCAGTCCACGTACTCGCCCACCTGCAGGTCCGTGGCGTCGCGGCGGCCGCGGTTCAGGCCGGCCCCGCCCACGAGCTTGTCCATGACGCCGCGGACCTGCCACGCCAGCGGCAGCGAGTACCAGCCGTTGCGCCCGCCGATGGACTCGACGACCCGCCACACCTGCTCGGGCCGCGCCGGGCCCGAGCGGCTGCGCTCGTCCACGAACACCGTGCGCCCCGCCCAGTCCGGGTCCGAGGGCAGCGGGTCCGCGGCCGCCTCGGAGGAGCTGTAGTGGACGTCCCACGTGGTCTCCACGGAGTTGTCCTCGATCCTCTTCAGCGCGAGCGCCACGGCGCGGCGGTAGCCGGCCAGCCCCTCGGGGGGCGGCGGGATGTGGTCGTCGATGTCGTGCTCGCCCGACACGGCGTCGTGCTGCAGCGACTGCACGAGCGGAACGGCCAGGCCCAGGGGGATCGGGGTGACCATGCCCACCCAGAACCCGGACAGCCGGGGCGCGGGGAGGGGGAAGTGGAAGACCACCCGCCGGCGCAGCCCGGCCACCCGGGCGTAGCGGCGCATGGCGTCCGCGTAGGTCATGACGTCGCGGGAGCCGATGTCGAAGGTGCGGTTGAGGCCCTCCGGCAGGTCCATCGCGTGGATCAGGTAGTACAGCACGTCACGGACGGCGATGGGCTCGATGCTGTTGGTCACCCAGGACGGCGCCGGCATGATCGGGAGGGTGTCGCCGAGGTGGCGGATCATCTCGAAGGATGCCGAGCCGGAGCCGATGACCACGCCGGCCTGGAAGACCACCGCCGGGACCGAGCTCGCGAGCAGGATCTCGCCCACCCGGACCCGGGAGCGCATGTGCTGGGACAGCTCCACGCCCTGGGGGTGCAGCCCCGAGAGGTAGACGATGCGCCGCACCCCGGCCCGCTCCGCGGCCCGGGCCACGGTCCGGGCCATCTCGGCCTCCTCCTCCTCGAACTCCCGGGAACCGCCCATGGAGTGCACCAGGTAGTAGAGGGTGTGCACGTCCTGGCACGCGGCGGTCATCCCGTCGAGGTCGTTGAGGTCCGTCTCGGCGACCTCCACCCGGTCCCGCCACGGCACGGCGCGCAGCTTGCCGGGGGACCGGACGGCGACGCGCACGGTGTGCCCGGCCTCCAGCATCCTGGGCGCCAGGCGCCCTCCGATGTAACCGGTGGCACCGGTGATGAGGACGCGCTGGGGAGAGCTCATGGCCTGCCTTTCGTGCGGGTCCCGCGAGCCTACCAACGCCGCCCGACAGGAGCCCGGCCCGGTCCCGTCGGTGCCTCGGGTACCCCGGCAGGCGCTCCCGCCCGGGTCCCGGCACGCGGAACGGCCGCGTGCCGGAGCATCGCGGCCGTTCGGCCCGTCGTCGTGCGGGGACGGATCAGGGCAGGGCCAGGCGGAACACCTTCGCCCACGCGGAGGCGACCTGCTTCGGCAGGGGCCCGGTGGTGTAGGGCAGCTCGTAGCGCTCGCAGATCTCGCGCACCTTGACGGCGACCTCGGCGTAGCGGTTCGAGGGCAGGTCCGGGAACAGGTGGTGCTCGATCTGGAAGGACAGGTTGCCGGTCATGAGGTGCATCAGCCTCGACCCGGAGATGTTGGCCGAGCCGATCATCTGCCGCACGTACCAGTCGCCGCGGGTCTCGCCCTCGATCTGCTCCTCGGTGAACGTGTCCGCCCCGGCGGGGAAGTGGCCGCAGAAGATCACGGCGTGCGCCCAGACGTTGCGGACGGCGTTGGCGGTCAGGGTCGCGGTCAGGGCCTGCTTCCCGGAGCCGGCCAGGGCCGCGGCGGCGGGGGTGGCCACGTAGTCCTTCGCGGCCTGCTTCAGGAACTTCGCCCCGAGGGCCTTCAGGCTGCGCCGGAGCTCCGACTTCGGCTTGCGGCCCTCGCGGTACTCGTCGAGCTCGAGGTCGTAGATCGCGATCCCCCACTCGAAGACCGGGGCGAGCAGCGCGTTGTACACCGGGTTGCCGAGGTTCCAGGGCTTCCACTCCTGGTCCTCGTCCATGCGCAGGATGGTGTACCCGACGTCCCGGTCCTTGCCGACCACGTTGGTCCAGGTGTGGTGCAGGTCGTTGTGGGTGTGCTGCCACGCCCGGGACGGCGTCACGAAGTCCCACTCCCAGGTGGTGGAGTGGATGTCGGGATCGCGCATCCAGTCCCACTGCCCGTGCAGCACGTTGTGCCCGATCTCCATGTTCTCCAGGATCTTGGCGACGGTCAGCATGCCGGTGCCGGCGAACCAGGCGGGCTTGTGCTTGGCGAACAGCAGCGTGGCGCGTCCGGCCAGCTCGAGGGAGCGCTGCGTGGCGATGACGCGGCGGATGTAGGCCGCGTCCTTCGCCCCGCGGGTGGCGATCACGGACTCGCGGAGGGCGTCGAGCTCGCGGCCCAGCTCCTCGACCTGCTCGTCGGAGAGGTGGGCGGCGGCGGAGGGCTTGGCCGACTCGGTGGGGCGGCCCGAGTCGAGCAGGAAGGGGGTGACGATCGTCATGGTGTCGGTCCTTTCGGAACGGGGTCGGGGAACGAGTGCTGGAAGTTTCGGGGTCAGGCGTCGAGGCTGACGGGACCGGCGGCCGTGGACACGCAGGTCTGGACGAGGTGGCCGGGCTCGCCGTGGACCTCGCCGGTGCGGGTGTCACGGACCTGCCCGGAGAGCAGCGGGGTCACGCACGCGTGGCAGATGCCCATGCGGCAGCCGCTGCGCATCATCAGACCGGCGTCCTCGCCGGCGGCCAGGAGCGTCGTGGCGCTGTCGGCCTCGACCTCCTTGTCGGACTTCTCGAAGGTCACGCGCCCGCCCTTCCCGCCGGAGCCGGGGGCGACCACGGCGGCGAAGCGCTCGACCCGCAGCTCGCCCTCCTCCCGCTGCCAGAGCGCCTCGGCGGCGTCGAGGAAGTCGGCGGGGCCGCACGCGTAGGCGGCGCGGTCGCGCCAGTCGGGGCACGCGGTGTCGAGGTCGGCGGTGGCCGCGAGGTCGAGGCGGCGGCCGCGCTCGCCGGTGAACCACTGGACCAGGCGGAAGCCGGGGAACTGGTCGGTGAGCTCCAGCAGCTCCTCGCGGAACAGGGACTCCTCCGGGGAGCGCGAGGAGTGCACGAGCACCAGGTCGGCGTCCGGGCGGCGGGGCACGAGGGTGCGGATCATGGACATGACCGGCGTCAGGCCGCTGCCGGCGGTGAGCATCAGCAGCGGGCGCGGGCTCTCGGGGAGGACGAAGTCGCCCTCGGGCGGGGCGAGGAACAGCACGTCACCGGGCCGGGTCCCCCGGACGAGGGCGGTGGAGACCTTGCCCATCGCCGTCACCGTGATCGCCGGGTCCTGGCCGGCGCCCGTGCTGAGGGAGTAGGAGCGCCAGTGCCGCACGCCGTCGATCTCCACGCCGATGCGGGCCCACTGGCCGGCCTCGTGCGCGTTCCAGCCGCGGCCGGGGCGGAAGCGGATCGTCACCGAGTCCGCGGTCTCGGGCACCACGGCGGTCACCAGGCCGCGCAGCTGGCGGGCGCTGGCCAGGGGGTCGATGAGCCGCAGGAAGTCCTCGGGGGAGCGGGGCGTGGTGAAGGCCGAGGCCAGGCGGGTGAACAGTCGCAGTTGGGGCACGTAATAACTGTGCCCCAAATCCGACGGCAGTTCTCGTCCCGTCACGTACTCTTTCAGCAGAGAAATTGTGGTGTCGGAATGAAAGCGGGGGATCGTGGAGCGGGTGGACCACACGACGGAGCACGCGCAGCCGGGGCGGCGGGCGGACCGGGAGCTGCCGTGGACCTCCCTGCCGCCGGCGCTGACCCCCCTGCTGGTCCCGCACCTGCCCGCGGTGACGGAGGAACTGCTGGACGCCGTGCGGCTCGACGTCCCGGTCTACGCCCGGCCGCTGGAGGGCCTGTTCGGCGACAGCATCCGGCGCGGGGTCGAGGTGGCCCTGACCCGGTTCCTGCAGCTGCCCGGCACCCAGCAGCCGGCGCTGATGGGGGACGACCGGCGGGTCTACGAGGGGCTCGGCCGCGGCGAGGTGCGCGAGGGCCGGCCGATGGACGCCCTCTTCGCGGCCTACCGCTCCGGGGCGCGCACCACGCTGCGCTCGCTCTCCCGCGTGGCCATGGACGCGGGGTTCGAGGCGTCCGTGCTGATCGGCCTCGCGGAGTCCGTGTTCGCCTACATCGAGGAGCTCTCCGCGGCCAGCGCCGAGGGCTATGCCATGGAGCAGTCCGAGCGTGCCGGGGAGCGGGACCGGCTGCTGGACGCGCTCGCGGACATGCTCGTCCGCGGCCACGTGGTGGAGGACGCGGTGCGCACGGCCGCCGCCGCCGCGGGGTGGCCGGTGCCCGACCGGGTGGTCGTGGTGACGCTGGCCGCCGACCGGCGGGTGGGGCTGCGCTCGCGCCTCGGGGAGCGGGCGCTGCTCACGTCCCGCCCCGGCGACGTGGTGGCGGTGGTCCCCGAGCCCTCCTCGCCGACCGGCCGCCGGGAGCTGGAGCGCGCGCTCACCGGCCGGGGCGCGGTGATCGGCCCGGGCCGGCCCTGGTACGCGGCCCCCGAGTCCCTGCGCCTGGCCGTGCTGACCCGGGACCTGCTGCAGCGGGAGGAGCCGGCCGACGCCGGGCCGCTGTGGGTCTCGGAGCACCTCATGGAGCTCGTTCTGCACAGCGAGCGCAGCGTGGTCGCGGACCTCGCCGCGCAGTGCCTGGCCCCGCTGGACGAGCTCAAGGCCGGGCAGCGGGAGCGGCTGGTCGCGACCCTGCTGTGCTGGCTCGAGCACCACGGGCAGCGCGCGGCGATGGCCGCCGAGCTGAACATCCACGAGCAGACGGTGGGCTACCGGGTGAACCAGCTCCGGGAGGTCTTCGGGGACCGCCTCAACGACCCCAGGAGCCGGTTCCAGCTCGAGCTGGTGCTGCGCGCCGGCTTCCGCTGAGACGGTGCCCCCGCCGGGCTCAGCCGGTGCGCTTGTAGGCCTCCCGCTCCCGGGCGTCGGCGTCGATCTGCTCCTGGACCGTGATCGCGCTCCCACCCCGGTGCGCCGGCATCCACCACGCACCCGGCTCCGGGGTCACGGGGTAGCTGTCGATGCACCGGTCGATCCCCTCCTGCAGCACCGTGCGCAGCCGGGCGCTCGCGGCGCGGACGTCCTCGTCGGGGTCCACCCGCAGCACCGGGCCGACGTGCACGCGCACCGGCGTGCGCCACACGTCGCGCAGCCGGATCCGGCCGCGCCCGCGGGTGAGCATCCGGTGGCCGCCCCACACGGACACCGGGATGACGGGGGCGCCGGTCTCGGCGGCCATGCGCACGGCGCCGGTGCGCAGCGGGCGCACGGTCCAGCTGCGGCTGACCCCGCCCTCCGGGAACACCGCGAGGAACTCGCCGCGCGCCAGCTTGGCCACGGCCTCGGCGTAGGCCGGGGCGCCGTCGGCGCGGTCGACCACGACGTGGTCGCACAGCCGGCACACCGCCGTGACGAAGGCGCTGCTGGTGTGCTTGCGGGTGATGAGGAAGCGGGAGTGGGCCCGCAGCCGGCGCCAGACCACCAGCTGCGCGAAGACGAAGTCGAGGTAGCCGAAGTGGGTCACCGCCACGACGGCGCCCCGGCCGGGGCGGACCTCCCGGTGCAGGCCGCGCACCACCTGGTCGGTGGGCAGATGCTCCTCGCCCGAGGCCAGCAGGGGCACGCGGAAGAGCTTCACCGCGGCGAGGCCGGCGAGCACGATGGCCCGGTAGGCGTACTTGTTGGGGCGCAGCTGCGGAGCCACGGGCCTCCCTCGGGAAGAGGCCCGCGGGGGCGGGCCGAGAACGGTCTGCCGAGAATCGTAGACCAGCGCGCGGCGCGGCGCCGCGGTCGGTGCCGTGCGTGACGGCGGGGATCCGCCGCCGTCATGTGCGGTCTTCCCCCATACCGGGCGCGGGCCCGGCCCCGATACGCTGGCTGCACCGCGCCGGTCCGGCGTCCGCGGCACCGGGTGCCGCGACCGGTTCCGCCACTGCCCACCAGGAGAACCCCATGTCCTACCTTCCACCGTCAGCACCCCGTCCGCAGTACCGGGCGCAGGGGGACGACCGCACCATCGCGGTCCTCACCCACCTGTCCGGACTGATCGGCGCGCTGGTCTCCGTCGGGTGGCTCGGATTCGTGGGTCCCCTCGTCGTCTGGCTCGTCTACCGGGACAAGAACGCGTTCCTGCGCGCCACCTCCGCCGGGTCGTTCAACTTCAACCTGTCCATGTGGCTGCTCAACGTGGTGGCGTGGGTGTGCCTGTTCACCGTGATCCTGATCCCCGTGGCGATCGTGCTGTGGATCCTCGCCGCGGTCCTGCTCGTGGTGTGCCACGTCCTGGCCGTGCTCAAGGCCAACAAGGGCGAGGTGTACCGCTACCCGCTCCAGCTGCCGGTGCTGCAGTGACGTCCTTCCGGACCGGCCGGCGGCATCCTCCGGACGGTCCGGAACCATTCCTTCGGCCGATGGCCGAGGCCTCCCGGCTCTCGTAGATTCTGAGCCATCACCCGGGGAACCCGCCGGATGATGCACCCCCCACAGAAACCTCGGGAACGCAGGAGCTCTTCATGACCACCCCCCGCACCCCCTCCGTCCGCACGGTCCTGCCCGTCTCGGCCGCCGCCTCCGTCGCCGTCCTCGGCCTCGTCCTCGGCGGTGTCGGCATCGCCTGGGTCGCCGGCTCCCTCGGCATCTCCGCCGCGTCCGCGAGCCAGATCGTGGCCGCGGTCGAGGCCGGCGGCTGGGCGCTGACCCTCGTGGCCGCGATGTTCGGCTTCGGCATCGGCGGCGCGGTCGTCGGCACCATCCGCTGGTACCTGTCCAAGAAGGCTCGCAGCCTGGCCATCGCCTGAGCCGCCGCCCGCTCCGCCGACCCTGCCGGGACCCCCGCCATGAAGACCGTGCCCACGGACCTCCGCACTGCTCCCCGCGACGCCCGGGCCGCGCGCCGCGCCCTCGGGTGGGCGGCGGCGGCCGCCACGGCGCTCTTCGTGGCGGGGTTCCTGGTGGGCTACGAGAGCATCTCCCGCGTCCCCGCGACCCTGCAGGACACGGCCGGTGCCGGTCAGGACCACGACGGGTCCTTCGGCGCCATCCTGGTCCGCAACCTCGGCGCCGCCGCCCTGCTCTACAGCGGCGTGCTCACCGGCGGCCTGCTCACGGGCACGTCCCTGGCGCTGCTGTCGGTCTACGTGGGGGCCACGGCGAAGATCGGCGTGCTCAACGTCGGCGCCGCCGCGCTCGTCGGTGCGGCCGGGTGGTACGCGGGGCTCGAGTTCCTCGGCTGCCTCGTGGCCGCGGCCGCGGGCCTGCTCCCCCTCACCGCCGCCCTCACCGCCCGCCGGCACGGCCTGGTGCGCAGCTACCTCACGGCGCTGCCGGCCTCCCTCGGCGTCCTCGCCCTCGCCGTCGCCCTCCTCCTCGCCGCCGCGGGCATCGAGGCGGCGCTCATCGCCCGGCGGTGAGCGCCGCCGTTCCCCCCGCTACCGGAAGGCCCCCGATGTCCAGCCTCCACGTCTCCGCCCACCCCAGCGCCGGGACCCCTGCCACCCGTCCGCTGCCGGCGACCACCCGGCCCGTCCGGACCGTCCTCTGGGCGGTGGGGCTCGGGCTGCTGCTGCTGCGGCTGCCGGCGACCACCGACCAGATGCAGGACCAGGCCGCGGCGGCCGTGACCGGCGAGCTGCAGGGGGTCGACCCGTCCCTGATCGGGCTCTCGGTCAACGTCGCCGTGCTCGTCGGCGTCCTGGTCTTCGCCGTGGTCCTCGCCCTGTACCTCTGGTTCGCCGGGCTCCTCGAGAGCAGACTCCTCCCGCAGGGCCTGCCGCTCGGCGGCGGGCAGCGGATCGGGCTCTACACGCTGGTGGTCGGCGGCCTCACGGTGCTGTCCCAGGGCTGGGCCCTGGCCACCGGGCGGATGGCGGAGGGACCCGTGGAGGCCGCCGCGGTGCTGGTCCTCGCCCTCGCCGCGGCGCTGCTCTACCGCGGCCGGTGGAGGTCCTGCGGCGCCGGCCGCCAGGTGCTCGTGGTCGTCGTCGCCGTCGCGACCGCCGCGCTCGTCGCCATGGTGTGACCCGGCCGCCGCTCCCGCTCCCGAACCCGCCCTCACCGCTCACCAGATCCTCGACCACCAGGAGTGCCCACCGTGCCGACCCTCACCCAGAACCACGTCCGACTGGTCCTCGTCACCGTGGCCGTCCTGAGCGCCGCAGCCCTGACCGCGATCCTCCTCGAGGGCCGGGGCACCAGCACCGTCCCGGTCGGGCTGTGGTCCCTCCTCGTGGGCGGGCTGGCGGTCGCCGGGGTGCTCCTGCCGCTCGTGGCCGCCGCGACCCCGCTGTCCCGCCCGCGCTCCGTGGCACCGGCCGTGCTGCTGTTCCTGGCCATGACGGCCCACGCGACCTTCCTCGACGAGCAGCTGAGCGGGTTCCCCGTGGGCTGGCTGTGCACCATGGGCGTGGTCGTCGCCCTCGCGGGCACGGTCGTGCTCCTGTTCAACGCGCTCGGGCTGCGCCGGGAGCGGTCCGGGACGCGCAGCAGGCTCTCGTGACGACCAGCGCGACCGCGAGCCCCACGAGCGGGTCGGTGCGGCGGCGGCCGCCCGCCCCGCCGGCCCGCCGCCGGCTCCGGCTCCTGGCGGACCTGCGGATCGCGGACCTGCTGCAGGCGCTGGGCACGTCCGTGCCGGTGGACACGGCCCGCCGCATCGTGGTCGGGGCCGCGGCAGGGGCCGTGCTCCTGGCGTTCGCGGCCGGGATCGTCGCGGCGCGCGCGGCCGCGGTGCTGGCGCCGGGCGCGGACGTGGTCGGGCTCTTCGTGCTGCTCTGCGCCTACGCCGGGCTCGGCGCCCTCGCGGGCGAGACCCTCGGCCGGTTCCGCAGCTGCGTCAGCGACCACCCGCAGCGGGACTTCTTCGTGGGCCTCGACGTCCGGGCCGCGGACGTGTTCGTCGTCCACGCCCTCCCGCGCGTGGCCGTGGCGAGCGCCGTGTGGGGTGCCGCGGGCCTGGGGGTGCTCGCCGGTTCCGTCCTGGCCGGGCACGGGCCCGGGGCCGCGGGGACGGCACTGCTGCTGGGGACGCCCGTGGCCTTCGGCGCGCTGACGGCCGCCGGGGCGCTGCGCTCCGCCGCCCGCCCCGAGAACGGGCGCCGGCACTTCCCCGCGGTGCTCGCGGCGGCGTCCGTCCTGGCCGGGGCCGGGGCGCACGGGGCGGTGCTGCTGCTGACCCCCCTCGTCCCCGGCGCCCTCGTCCCGGCGGCCGGTGCGGCACCCGGTCCCGCGCCGGGGCTGCCTGAGCCCGTCCTCCTCGCCGGCCTCACGGCGGTCGCGGCCGTCGGCGCGGTCGGTGCCGTCGCCGGCCGCCGCGCCCTCGCGGCGGAGTCCTTCCCGGCCCGGCGCGCCGCGCCCCCGGTGCGCCGGCCGCGCCTGAGCGGTCCCGCGGTCCTGCAGTTCGCCCGGGTGCTGGGCGTCCAGCGGGCGCACGGGTGGCGTCTGCGGGCCCAGCAGCGGATCACCGTCGCGGTCGCCGCCGCGACCGCGGCGCTGCTCGGGGCGACCTCCGCCGGTCTCCGGATGCCGCCGCTGCCCGCCGTGCCGGACGCGGCATGGGAGGCGGCGCTGCGGCCGACCCTGGGCTTCGCCGCCCTCATGACGGGTCTCGCTCTCGCGGAGCTCGTGAGCTCGGACATCGGCGCCTTCCGCTACGGCCGCCACCTGCGCACCGCCGTGGAGTCCGGGGCGTCCCGCTCCTCCGTGGCGCTGGGGCACCTCACCGCGCTCACCCTGCCGCTGCTGCTGCCGGCCCTACTGCTCGTCGTGGCGGTCCGGGTGCTGACGGGGACCCTGTCCGCGGCGCCCGCGGCCGTGGTGCTGGGCGCGGTGTGGGCCGCGACCGTCGCGGAGCACCTGTTGCCCCCGCCGCGCACGGTCGAGGGGACGGGCGCGGACAGCCCGCTCACGGGGGTCCTCACCGTCGTCCTCGCCGCGGCGCCCGTGGCCGTCCCGCTGACCTTCCCCGCCACCGACCCGTGGATCGTCCCCCTGCTCGCCCTGACCCTCGCCGGAGGTGCCCTCACATGCCTGCATCGCTCCCTCACCCGCCGCTGATCCACGTCGAGACGGTGAGCGCCGGCTTCGACGCCGGGCGCCCCGTCCACCGGGGGCTCACGCTGCGGATCGACGCCCCCGGGCTGACGCTGCTGCAGGGCCCCAACGGCTCCGGCAAGTCGACGCTCGTCGAGGTCCTCAGCGGGCACCTGCCGCAGACGGCGGGGACGGTCACGCTCGCCGGCGTGGACGCACGCTCGCCGGAGGCCTCCCGGGTGCGCCGGATCTGCCGCACCGAACCGGCGCTCTACCCCACGATGACCGCACGGGACCACGTGGTGTTCGCGAGCGGCTGGTGCGGGGTCGACCCGCAGGAGGGGCTGCGCCGGGCGGAGCGCCACGGGCTCGGACCGTGGCTGGACGAGTCCGCCGAGCACCTGTCCACGGGCAACCGGCGCAAGCTGTGGACGATCGTGTGCACCAGCGGCGACTTCGACGTCGTCGTCCTGGACGAGCCGTTCAACGGACTGGACGGCGCGTCCACGACGGTGCTCTGCGAGGAGCTCACGGAGTGGGCGGCGCGGCGCGCGGTCCTGGTGGTGTCCCACCGCCCGCCGGCGCAGCTGGCGCCGGACGCGGTGCTGACCCTCCCCGGCGGCGCGGACCCGCGGGCGGCTCAGGACGAGGGGATCGTCACCAGCCCGGTGCGGTAGGCCTTGATCACGACCTGCACCCGGTCCCGCACCTCCATCTTCGTGAGGATGTGGCTGAGGTGGGACTTGACGGTCGGCTCGGACACGAAGAGCGCGGCGGCGATCTCGCGGTTGCTGAGGCCCTCGCAGAGCAGGGCCACGACCTCGCGCTCCCGCGCCGAGAGCCCCTCCACCGCGGCGACGTCCTCCGGCCGCGGCGCCGCCGGCTCCGGGTCTGCGACGACGCTGCGGACGAGGGTGGCGGCCACCCGCCGGGAGATCGCGGCCTCCCCGGCCAGCACGCTGCGCACGGCGCCCACGATCTCGTGGGGCTCGGAGTCCTTGACCACGTAGCCGCTCGCTCCGGCCCGGAGCGCGGGGATCACCCAGTCCTCCGAGTGGAACGTGGTCACGGCCAGCACCTTCACCTCCGGGTGCTCGTGCGTGATCGCACGGGTGGCCTCGATGCCGTCCAGGACCGGCATCTGCAGGTCCATGACCACCACGTCCGGGCGCAGGGCGCGGCACTGCTCCACCGCCGCCCGGCCGTTGCGGGCCTCGCCCACGACCACGAGGTCCTCCTCGGCGTCGACGAACACGCGCAGGGCGCGGAGCATGAGCTGCTGGTCGTCGACGATCAGGACCTTGACGGGGCTCGCCGCCGGCGCGTGCTCGTTCATGGCTCTCACCGTAGCGGAGAGAGGCCACGGCGCCGGCGGGACGGGGCCGCCCGTCGCACGGGTCCGCCCAAGGGATGACCCCCGGCCATCCTCCCGGATGACCCCGCGGACCCCACCCCTCGGCGACCATGGTTCACGACCGCACACCGATCGGGTGCGGCGCCCTGCCGGAAGGACCCCCGTGAACACGCTCTCCGCCGCCTCGCTGCTCGCCGCACTGCTGCTGACCGCCGGCGGTGCTCCCACCGCCGCGGCCCCGGAGCCGCCGGTGGCCCTGGCGCCCGTCCTGAAGGTCGACCCCGGCACCGACAGCCCGGACGGGCACACGAGCCGCGGGTGCTCGTTCCTCTTCCTGCGCTGGTGCTGATCCGGCGCGCTCCCGGACGGGCCCGGCGCCCGCGGCTATCCTCCGAGGTGGACCGGAGCACCGGGCCACCGCACGGGAAGGACCGCATGGCACGCCGCGCAGCGCAGCAGGACCGCCGGTCCGGCCTGGGCACGCTCCTGCCGCAGGGGATCGCCCGGGCCCGCCCCCTGCACCGGTGGGTGCGGGTGGCCCTGCTGCTGTTCATCACGGTGAGCGCCCTGGACGCCGTCCGGCTCGTGCTGACCGGTCCGGGCCTGGGGTTCGGGGACCGGGACTACGAGCTGCTGCTCGTGGTCCTCGAAGCCGCCACGGTCGCCGTCCTGGCGCTGCGCTCCAGCTGGACGTGGCTGCCGCTCGCCGCGCTGCTGGTCCTGCTCCACCCCCAGACCAACCCGGGCAGCTACATGGTCGTGATCCCGCTGGTCCTGGCCTTCACCGCGTACGGGGCGGCCCTGCCCGGGCTCGCCGCGGCCGTCGGGGCCTTCCTCGTGTGGCAGACCTCGTGGGCCGTCAACGTCTCGGTCGTGGGCCCGCAGTTCCTCTGGAGCTACGTGCCGCTGACCCTGGTCCTCCTCCTGCCCGGTCTCGTCCTGCGGGCCCTGAGCGCGCAGCAGGAGCTGGACCGCGTCGAGATCGCCGCGGGCCAGGAGCGCACGGCCCACGCCCTCGAGCAGCAGCGCCTCGAGCTGGCCCGGGAGCTGCACGACATCGTCGCCCACGACCTCACGCTCATCGCCATGCAGGCGCGCTCGGGGGCCTACTCCCGGGACCCGGAGACCATGAAGGAGGCCCTGGACGTGGTGGGCGACTCCTCCCGCGCGGCCCTCAAGGACCTGCGCCGGCTGCTGGGGATCATGCGCGTGGAGCCGGGCGCCGGGCTCGCACAGGACTCCAGCGCCGCCGCGGCCGTCGACACGGGCCGGGGCCTCGAGGAGGTCGCGGCCGCGCTGCGGGAGGTCGGGTTCCGCACGGACACCCGGGTGCGGGGCGATCTCGCGCGGATCCCGGAGGGGGTGCGGCCCACGGTCCAGCGGGTCCTCCAGGAGGGGGCGACGAACATCATGAAGCACGCGCCCGCCCGGACGAGCTGCGTGCTGGCCGTGCAGGTCGACGAGGCCGACGTCGTGGTCGAGGTGCACAACGCCGCGGGGCCGGGCTCCGGGCCCGGCCTCCCGGCCTCGGGGTACGGGCTGCTCGGGCTGCGCGAGCGCGTCCAGCTGCTCGGCGGGGAGCTAGCGGCGGGACCGGCGGACGGCGGCTGGCGCGTCGGCGCCCGCATCCCGCTGGGCCCGGCCGCCGTGTGAGACCACCACGACCGCCACGAGGACGAGCAGGGCCGCGCTGAGGCCGTCGAAGCCGATCAGCGCCAGCACCGGACCGGCGAGCGCACCGCCGGTCGCCCCGGCGAGGTTCATGAACAGGTCCGAGACGCCCTGCAGCCTCGGCCGCTCGGCCGGCGGGACGGCCTCGGCCACGAGCGTGGAGCCCGCGACCGTGGAGGCGGACCAGCCGAGCCCGAGCAGGACCAGGCTGACCGTCACCAGCACGGGGGACGTCGAGCCGAACCAGGACAGCACGAGGGACGCCACGAACAGGGCCTGGCCGAGCAGGACGGTGGGGCGGCGCCCGGCCCGGTCCGCGAGCCAGCCGAACACGGGGGCGAGGGCGTACATCCCGGCCACGTGCAGGCTGATGGTCAGGCCCACGACGCTCAGCGACGCCCCGTGGAGGGTCAGGTGCACGGGCGTCATGGACATGAGCGCCACCATGACGGCGTGGCTCAGCGCCACGGTGAGCACGGCCCGGCGGGCGGGCGACGAGGCCCGCAGCACCGCCAGCCCGCCCGCGGGGGAGGGCTTGCCCCTGCCCGCGGCCTCGCCGTCGGCCACGGCCAGCAGCAGGGGGTCCGGCCGCAGCGCCGTGAGGTAGACCAGGGCCCCGAAGGCCTGCGCCACGAGGGCGATGACGAATCCGCCCGTCAGCGCCGGCAGGCCCAGGGCCCGCCCGAGCAGCTCACCCGGCTCGAAGAGGTTGGGGCCGAGCACCGCGCCGATGGTCGTGGACCAGACCACCAGGGAGAGGTCCCGGGCGCGGGTGTCGTCCGCGGCCAGGTCGGTCGCCGCGAACCGGGACTGGAGGTTGAGCGCCGAGCCGGCGCCGAGCAGCGCCAGGCCCAGCAGCAGGACGGGGAAGCTCGAGAGGACGGCGGCGCCGATCGTGATCGACGCGCCCGCCATGGCGGTGAACGCCCCGGTGCTGAGCGAGATCCGCCGGCCGCGGGCCTGGGCGAGCCGCGCGAGGGGGACGGCGAGCAGGGCCGCGCCCAGGGTGTTCATGGTCGCGGCCATGCCGGACCAGGCGGAGGAGCCGGAGACCTCGGTGACGAGGAGGGCGCCGAGGGCCAGGGTGGCGCCGACGCCCAGCCCGCCGAGGATCTGGCCGAGGGCGAGGACGCGGACGACCTTCCGCTGCAGGGCGCGCCGGTCCACGGCGGGGTTCGTCGGGTGCATGACCGCCATCCTATACCCCTGGGGGTACTCGCTCCGGGTGTGCCGGAGCCCCTCGGTGTGGTTCGATGCTCGGCATGAGCTCCCTGCCCGATCCCGCGACCGGACTCGTCCTCGGCGAGGACGGGCTCGCCCGCCCCGTCTGGGCCGCCACGGACCCGCTCCTGCGCGAGTACTACGACACCGAGTGGGGCGTCCCCGTGCGGGACGAGCGGGGGCTCTACGAGCGGATCTGCCTCGAGGGCTTCCAGTCCGGGCTGTCCTGGGCCACGATCCTGCGCAAGCGGCCCGCCTTCCGGGCGGCCTTCGCGGGCTTCGACCCGGACGCGGTCGCGGGCTTCGGCCCGGCCGACGTCGACCGCCTGCTGGGCGACGCCGGGATCGTGCGCCACCGGGGCAAGATCGAGGCCGCCGTCGGCAACGCCCGCGCCACCGTGGCCCTGCGCGCCGAGGGCGGGCTGACCGAGCTCGTGTGGTCGTTCCGCCCGGCACGGACCCCGCGTCCGCGCACGGCGGAGGAGGTCCCGACCCGCTCGCCGGAGTCCGAGGCCCTGTCCCGGGCCCTGCGGGCGCACGGCTTCCGCTTCGTGGGGCCGACCACGATGCACGCGCTCATGGAGGCGGTCGGGATCGTCGACACCCACCTGCTCGGCAGCCACCGCCGGGGCAGCTCCGGGGTGTGGCCGGAGGCGCCGGAGGGTGCGTAGGATTCCTGGCACCGAACCCGACGACGCCCCGCGTCGCCTTCCGGCAGGAGGCCCGGCCATGTACGACAACAGCGAGCAGCGCAGCGCGGTGCTGCCCCTGGTGCTGAGCACCGTGGGCTCCGTCCTGGTCGGCCTGGTGGTCCGGAGGCTGCGGGAGGACCGGGCGGCGGCCCGTGGCGGGACCGCCGGCGGGCCCGCCGGCCGGGACGCCCGGCGGACGGGACGGGCCCGGCCCGCCCGGAGGAACACGCGCGGGCCGGTGCTCTGAGATCATGACGAGCCACGCGATCAGCTGGGTGGACGTCTTCTCGCCGGCGCCGCTGGGCGGCAACCCGCTCGCCGTCGTGCACGGGGCCGACGCCCTCGACGAGGCCACGATGGCGCGCTTCGCCCGCTGGACCAACCTCTCCGAGACCACGTTCCTGCTCGAGCCCACGGTCCCCGGCGCCGACTACCGGGTGCGGATCTTCACCCCCGGCGGGGAGCTGCCCTTCGCGGGTCACCCCACGCTCGGGACGGCGTCCGCCTGGCTCGCCCTCGGCGGGGAGCCCGCGGGAGCGGACGTCGTCCAGGAGTGCGGGGTCGGGCTGGTGACCGTCCGGCGCCGCGAGGGCAGGCTCTCGTTCGCCGCCCCGCCCCTGACGCGCTACGAGCCCGTGGCGGAGCCCGCGCTGCTGGACCGGGTGGCGCGGTCCCTGCGGCTGGACCCGTCCGCGCTGCTCGACGTGTCCTGGCTGGACAACGGCCCCGGCTGGATCGGGGTGCGCGTGGCCGACGCCGGGACCGTGCTGGGCGTGCGTGCGGACTGGTCCGCCATGGCCGGGCTCAAGCTCGGCGTGGTGGGCCCCCACCCCGAGGGCGCCGAGTGCGCGGTCGAGGTGCGGGCGTTCGTGGGGGACTGGGTCGTGGAGGACCCGGTCACGGGCAGCCTCAACGCGGGCCTGGCCCGGTGGCTGACGGACAACGGGTGGGCTCCGGCGCGCTACGTCGCCGCCCAGGGCACCGTGCTCGGGCGCACCGGGCGCGTGCTGCTGGAGCGGGACGCAGACACCGTCTGGGTCGGCGGCCAGGTCAGCCCGGTGGTCCGCGGGACCGTGGAGCTGTAGCCGACGGTGCGGAGGGCGCCCTCGGTATCGTGGGGGCATGACCACCCAGGACATCACCTTCCGCACCCGCAAGTGGGTCGAGCCGGAGGACCTCAACGCCAACGGCACCCTGTTCGGCGGCAGCCTGCTCCGCTGGATCGACGAGGAGGCGGCGATCTACGCCATCGTCCAGCTCGGCAACCAGCGCGCGGTGACGAAGTACATGTCGGAGATCCTCGTGAACCCCGACCGGGACCGGATCCCCACCACGGCGCTGCCCGCGGTGCACGGGAAGGGGCTCTGAGATGGCGGCGCGGCGGCTGCGCGCCGAGCGGATCACCGACTCCGTCACCTACCACGGCGAGGGGCCGTGCTGGTCGGAGTCCTGGGGCGGGCTGCGGTGGGTCGACATGCTCGCGGGGGACGTGCTGTCCCTCGGCGCGGACGGCGAGGTGCTCCGCAAGCACGTCGGGGACGTCGTGGCCTGCGTGCGCCCGCGCGCGACCGGGGGAGCGGTGCTGGCTCTGGAGACCGGCGTGGCCCTCGAGGACCCGGACGGCACCGTCCACCCGGCCGAGCAGCTCTGGGAGCCCGGGGCGGTCCGGATGAACGAGGGCGGGGCCGGCCCGGACGGCTCCTTCTACGTCGGCTCCATGGCCTGGGACCAGACGGAGGGCGCGGCCACGCTCTGGCGCGTGCACCCGGACCTGCGCTGGGAGCCGGTCCTGGAGGGCGTCACCGTCTCCAACGGCATCGCCTGGTCCCCGGACGGCGCGCTGGCCTACTACAACGACACGCCCACCGGGAAGGTCGACGTCCTCGACTGGTCCCCGGACGGGGGTCTGCGCGGGCGCCGCACCTTCGTGGTGCCCGAGCTCGAGGAGGGGGACGTCCACCCCGACGGGCTGACCGTCGACGCCGAGGGCGCGGTCTGGGTGGCGCTGCACGGCGCCGGGCAGGTGCACCGCTACACGGCCGACGGCGTCCTGGACACCGTCGTGGAGGTCGGCGCCCGCCAGACCACCGCGTGCTGCCTGGGCGGGGAGGACCTGCACACCCTCTACATCACCACGTCCCGGGAGAACCTCGCCCCGGACGAGGACCCCGCCGCCGGCTCCCTGTTCGCGGTCCGGGTCGACGTCCCCGGCCTGCCCGTCCTGCCGTTCGGGGGCTGAGCGCGGTGGAGAACCCCCGGCGCACCGCCGGACTGCTGTGGCTGCTCGTGCTCGTGTGGGTCGTGGCCCTCGTGGGCTCCCTGCTCAGCGGGGGCACCTCCTCGGCGCTCTCCTTCGCCGTGCTCGCCGTGCTGTGCGCCGCCGGGGCCGTTTTCTTCGGCGCCCGGACCCACCGCTGACGGGCTTGACCCTCACGCGACGGGAGGGCCCAGAGTGGAGGACATGGACGGACAGCGCCCCGTGACGGCGGACGAGAAGCTCACCGTGGGACAGGTCGCGGAGCGCTTCGGCGTCACCGTGCGCACGCTGCACCACTACGACGACGTCGGCCTGCTGCGCCCGAGCGAACGCTCCGCGGGCGGATACCGCCTCTACACGGAGGACGACCTCCTCCGGCTGCGGCACGTGGTGGTCTACCGCCGGCTCGGCTTCCCCCTCGAGCGCATCGAGGAGCTCCTGGCCGCGGCGGACCCCGATTCCGTGCTGGTCCACCTGCGCCGGCAGCGCGAGTCCGTCCTGGCGAGACAGGCCGAGCTGGCCGACCTCGTCACCGCGATCGACCGAGCACTGGAGAAGGAAATGACCGGAATCGACCTGACCCCGGAGGAGCACCGCGAGCTCTTCGGTGAGGGATTCAGCGACGAGTACGCGGCCGAGGCCGAGCGCCGCTGGGGCGGCACCGACGCGTGGGCGCAGTCCCGTCGGCGCGCGGCCGGATACGACCGGGAGGACTGGCGGCGGATCGCCGCCGAGACCACGGCGATCAACGAGCGCTTCGTCGCGGTCAAGCGCGCGGGGCTCCCCGCGGACTCGGCCGAGGCGATGGATGCCGCGGAGGCCGCCCGGCGCCAGATCCACGAACGCTTCTACGACCTCTCGCCCGAGTTCCACCGGGCCCTGGGGGACATGTACGTGGCCGACCCGCGGTTCACGAAGACCTACGAGGACCTGGAACCCGGGCTGGCGCAATACGTCCGCGACGCCATCCACGCCAACGCCGACCGCGCCACGGGCTGAGGCCCACTCGCCGCCCGGGGCGTGCGGGCGGTCCGGCAGGCCGCCGGACTACCATCGTCAGCGAGGAGGCACCCATGACCGAGACCCCCCGGGCGGCCCCGGACGTCGTCACCGGCTCGATCCGCCTGCTCGCGGAGCAGGGCTGGGACGCCACGACCGTGGACCGGCTCGCGCTCGCCGCGGGCATCAGCCGGGCCACGTTCTTCCGCAAGTACGGGTCCAAGGAGGACATCGTCTTCGCGGACCACGCCGCGAACCTCGAGCGCCTCGAGCAGCAGCTGGCCCGGGCGGGGGAGGAGCCGGGCACCGATCCGGCCGTCGCCCTGCGGGACGGCGTGCTGCTGGTCTTCCGCCACCACCTCGACCACCGCGAGCGGGCGCTGGCCCGCAACGCCCTGCTCCGGCAGGTCCCGCAGCTGCGGGACCGGGAACTCATCACGTCCCACCGCTACGAGCGGGTCCTGCGGCGCTACCTGCGCTCCGCGCTGCCCGACTCGCCGGGGCGGAGCACGCTGGCCACGGCGCTGTCCGCCGCCGCGGTGGCGGTGCACAACGCCGCCCTGCGGGCCTGGCTGCGCGCACCCGACACCGACCCCTCGGCCGAGCTGGCCGGGCAGCTCGAGCGCCTCGCGCACACGCTCGTCTCCGGCTACGAGGACGGCGCGGCGCGGCCGGCCGCCGCGCCCGGGGCCCGCCCCGCCGTCGTCGTCACCGTCCTGGACCCCGGCGCGGACACGGAGGAGATCCTGGCGTCCGTGCGGGACGCCCTGCGCCGATGACTCAGACCTCGTCGGCGAGGATCGCGTAGAGCAGCTCGTCGCGCCACTCGCCCAGCTGGCGGTGGCTCTCGCGCAGGGTCGCCTCCAGGCGCATGCCGATGCGCTCGCAGACCTTGGCGGAGCTCACGTTGAGGGCGTCCAGGCTCGCGCAGACCCGGTGGGCGCCCAGCTCGGCGAACGCGAACTCGATCGCGGCGCGGGCCGCCTCGGAGGCGATGCCCCGGCCCGCGTGGTCGGGGTGGACCACCCAGCCGATCTCGACCTGCGCGGCCGCCGCGTCCGTGAGGGTCAGCACGATCTCGCCCACGAGCTCCCGCGAGCCCCGGGGGGAGACGGCGAAGCGGACGGAGTCGCCGTCCCGGCCCCACGGCCGCATGCCGCTGTTCTCGGCCAGGGTGCGCTCGCACTCCTCGCGCGTGCGCGGGCCCCGCCACGCGTACTGCGCGTAGTCCTCGCGGCTCTGGTAGGAGTGCATGGGCTCGAGGTCCGCGCCGTCGAAGCGGCGGAACGCGAGGCGCTCGGTCTCTGGGGGCAGCACGTCGATCATCACCAGCCAGAATACGGCCTGAACGCCCAGGAACCGCACGCCGCACCACGACACTGAGACTCAATCCCTTGACCTGAGACTCCGTATCAGTCAGAGTGGTGACGATCACACCACTCGTCAGGAGTCCGCCCATGGCACCCGCCGCGCCCGCCCCGTCCTTCCCCTCCACCGTCGCGGTGGACGTCGAGCAGCTGGTCCTGCCCGGACGCTCCGCGCCCGTCGCCCTGGTGCGGCTGGACTCCACCCCGCCGGGCGGGCTGATCATCTGGGGTTCCGCGGCCCTGGAGCAGCTCCGGGACGTCCTGGGCTCGATCGACCAGTCGGCGGTCGAGGCCATCGTGGTCACCGGCAACGCCCGGTCCTTCGGCGCGGGGGCCAACCTCAAGGAGATCCGCCACGCCCAGCTCAGCGGCGTCTCCGACCGGTACGTGGGGCTCGGCCACGAGGCCTTCGGCGTCCTGGCCGACGCGAGCGTGCCCACCTTCTCCCTGCTCACGGGTCAGGCCCTGGGCGGCGGGCTCGAGCTCGCGCTGCACACGGACTACCGTGCGGCCCACCCGCGCACCGGCCCGCTCGGACTGCCGGAGTGCCGGCTCGGCTTCTTCCCCGGCTGGGGCGGCGTGCACCTGCTCCCGCACCTGATCGGCCCGGCCGCGGCGCTGCGCGTCATCGTGTTCGACTCCCTGCGGGGCCGGAACACCAGGGCGGCGGAGGCCCTCGAGCTCGGCCTCGTGGACGTGGTGCTCGACGCCGCCCCGGGGACCGGGGAGTGGGACACCGCCTGGCAGCGGTGGGTGGCCGGCACGCTCGACGCGCTCGACGCGGGGGGGACCCGCCGCCGCGCGGGCACGCCCGGCGGCACCGGGGAGCAGGAGTGGCAGGACGCCGTGGACCAGGCCCGGGACCGCGCCGAGCGCACCTGGCACGGCGCGGCGCCGGCACCGCTCGTGGCGATCGACCTCGTGGCCGACGCCCGGACGGAGTCCCGCACCGAGAACGGGACGAAGGCCGTGGCCGCCTTCGCCGAGCTGGTCCGCGGGGACGTGGCCAAGGCCTCCCTCTACGCGTTCGAGCTCGTCTCGGCCCGCTCCCGGCAGGCGGCCGACGTGCCCGCCGCCGAGCCCGTGCCCCTGCGCAAGGCCGCCGTGATCGGCGCCGGCCTGATGGCCGGCCAGCTCGCCTCGCTCATCGCGAGCGGCGCCCGGATCCCCGTGGTCATGACCGACCTCGACGACGAGCGGCTCGCCGCCGGCGTGGCCCGGACCCGGGAGCGCTTCGCGGCCCAGGCGGCCAGGGGCCGGATCAGCGCGGAGCAGGCCGAGCAGCTCGGCGCCCTCGTCACGGGGGCGAGCGGGCCGGAGGACCTCGCCGACGCGGACTTCGTGATCGAGGCCGTCTTCGAGGACCTCGACGTGAAGAAGAAGGTGTTCGCCCAGTGGGAGCAGATCGTGC
The DNA here is from genome assembly GCF_040981005.1 of Kocuria sp. CPCC 205258. Taxonomy (NCBI): domain Bacteria; kingdom Bacillati; phylum Actinomycetota; class Actinomycetes; order Micrococcales; family Micrococcaceae; genus Kocuria; species Kocuria sp. CPCC 205258. The sequence continues at coordinate 97,591 of NZ_JAVKPS010000012.1, forward strand.
GCCCGGACGCGATCCTCGCGACCAACACGAGCTCCCTGTCCGTCACCGCCATGGCGGAGGACCTCCGGCACCCCGAACGGGTGGTCGGCTTCCACGTCTTCAACCCCGTGGAGGTCACCCCGCTCCTCGAGATCGTCGCCGGGCGGCGGACCGGCGACGCGGCCCTCGCGACCGCCTTCGAGCTCGCCGCGGCGCTGCGCCGCACGGCGGTGCGCGTCCAGGACGCCCCCGGCTTCGTGGTCAACCGGGTGCTGACCCGGCTGTTCGACGTGATCGTCCAGGCGATCGACGCGGGCACGGATGTGGCGGTCGCCGACCACGCCCCCGATCCGATGGGCCTGCCCATGACCCCGCTGCGGCTGCTCGACTTCGTGGGCCCGGCCGTGCTGCACCACGTGGACGAGACCATGCACCGGGCCTACCCAGAGCGCTACGCGCGGTCCCCGTGGATGGAAGCGGTGGTCGGGGCGAGCCTCACCCACGTGCTGCCCACCGAGCAGGCCCCGGGGACGGGCGCGGACGGCTACCTCGCCGCCGACGCCGCCCGGCTGCTCGAGCGGACCCGGGCGGAGCACCCCGCCGGCGCTCCCGTCCCGGCGGAGGAGCTGCTCGTGCGGGTGCAGGACGCCCTGGCCGAGGAGATCGGCGCGATGCTGACCGAGGGCGTCGTCGCCGGGCCTGAGGACGTGGACCTGTGCATGGTCCTCGGCGCCAACTACCCCTTCCACCTGGGCGGGATCACCCCGTACCTCGACCGCACGGGCGCCTCCGAGCGCGTCCTCGGACGCCGCTTCCAGCAGGACTGACCCTGTCCCCGACCGACCTCCCACCAGCCCACAGAACGAAGGACCCAGCCATGACCGCCACCCCCGAGACCGGCGCGACCCTGTTCCCCGCCGGCACCGTGGAGCCCGACTACGTCCTCGACAAGGCCCTCGACACCGACGCCGCCGGCGCGTTCGACGCGGTCTCCGACACCGACCGGGGGCACTGGATGCGCGCCCGCCGGTTCGTCCAGGAGGACCTGCTGCCCGTCATCGGCGAGCACTGGGACCGCTCGGAGTACTCCCTCGACCTCGTCCGCCGGCTCGGGGAGCTCGACCTGCTGCGCGACGGCGTGGCCGTCGACGGCTACGAGCAGATGTCCAAGACCGCCGCGGGCCTGATCAGCATGGAGCTCTCCCGCGGCGACGGGTCCATCGCGACCGTCTCCGGCGTTCAGGGCGGGCTCGCGATGCGCTCGATCGCCATGTGCGGCTCCGAGGAGCAGCGGCAGCGCTGGCTGCCGCGGATGGCCACGGGCGAGCTCCTCGGCGCGTTCGCCCTCACGGAGCCCACCCACGGCTCCGACTCCGTCAGCCTCGAGACCCGTGCCACCCCGGTGGACGGCGGCTGGGTGCTCAACGGGGAGAAGAAGTGGATCGGCAACGGCTCGATGGGCGGGATCACCGTGGTGTGGGCCCGCGCCGACGAGGACGGCCAGGTCAGGGGTTTCGTGGTCCCGCAGGAGAGCGAGGGCTACACCGGCACGACCATCCGCGGAAAGCTCGCCCTCCGGGCCATCCACCAGGCGCACCTGCGGTTCGAGAACGTCTTCGTGCCCGAGGAGAACGCGCTGCCGGCGGCACGGTCCTTCAGGAACACCGCCGACGTCCTGTTCGCGACCCGCATCAGCGTGGCGTGGGGCGCGGTGGGGCACGCCCAGGCCTGCTACGAGACCGCCGTCCAGTACGCGGCCCAGCGCGTGCAGTTCGGCCGCCCGCTGGCCGCCTCGCAGATCGTGCAGGAGCGGCTGGCCCGGATGCTGAGCGAGCTCACCCAGATCCAGCTCCTCGTGGCACGGATGACCGAGCGGGAGGAGGCCGGCCGGCTCACCGCCGAGCAGGCGTCGCTGGCGAAGTACACCTCCACGCGCACGGCCCGCTCGATCGCGGCCAACGCCCGGGACCTCCTGGGCGGCAACGGCATCCTCATCGAGAACCGCGTGGCCCGCCACTTCGCGGACATCGAGGCGCTGCACACCTACGAGGGCACCGAGACCGTGCAGGCCCTGATCATCGGACGCGGGATCACCGGCATCTCCGCGTTCGCCTGAGCTCGTCCGAGTCCACATGACGACGGCGCCCCGGCCGTGGAGGCCGGGGCGCTGTCGTGCTCGGTCCGTCGGGGCTCAGAGGTCGGCGCCGCCGTGGAACGAGTCGTTGCTCGGGTCGACCTCGTCCTCGAACGCGGGGTCCTCGGGGACGTCGAGGTCCGCGATCGCCTCGCCCATGCGGGGCTCCTCGGGCGGGACCTGCTCCTCGCCCGCCTCGTAGCGGGCCTCGGCCGTCTCGTCCCGGAGCTCCTGCTCCGAGGGGACCTCCGGGTGCTCGGGGTCCACGCGCTCGTCCTGCGCGCCGGCCTCGGCGCCCTCGATCAGCGGATCCTCGCGCCAGTGCTCGGGGTCGACCTCGGCGGCGCCCTCGTAGGTGTCGGGGGTCTCCGGCAGCTCTTCCGGTGAGGTGCTCATCTGCTGTCCTTTCGGGTCGGGGCATCGATGTGCCATCAGCCTACGCACTGCCGTCCCCGCCGCCCCGGCCATCGGCTCGTCCGGTGGCCGGGGGAGCGCCGGGAGCGGTGACGAGGAGGCATCCGCCCGGCCCTCCGGGGTTTTGACGGTCCTGCGGGGCGTGTGTAATGTATTCCGAGTCGCCGCAAGGGACGCGAGAGATCGCCCCGGACGGCAACGCCGAATCCGGCGGACCGAACCCCCTCGAACCATCAAGCCGATCACCGCTGCGCGGTGGCCGACAGCTTGTGGGCCGGGACCGGGTCGGGTACGCTGGTGGAGCTGTTTCGGGCAGCAGCGAGAAATCGCTGCGGCCCACGGCGCCGAATCCGGCAGATCCAGGAATTCTCCTCCCGAAGGACTTTTTCGTCGCTGAGCGACGGAAAAGCGATTTGGGAAAGCGGAGAAGATCGGGATAAGCTGAGGAGGTCGCCGCGGGGAAAGCGAGAGATCGCGAGAACCGAGCGAAAAAGAATTCCAACACGGTTTCCGGGTGTGGTGCCTGGTTGCTGGTCTGTTGTTTGAGAACTCAATAGTGTGCCATGTTTGTTGATACCGGATGTTTTATTCGGTTGATTGGTT
>NZ_JAVKPS010000013.1:0-98499 GCF_040981005.1 Kocuria sp. CPCC 205258
ATGCGCGGGGTCAACGACCACGAGGCCCCGGAGCTGCTCGCGTGGGCGCTGGCGCGCGGCTTCGCCCTGCGGTTCATCGAGCAGATGCCCCTGGACGCCGATCACGGCTGGACCCGGGCGGAGATGGTCACCGCCGCCGAGATCCGTCACCGGCTCTCCACCCGGTTCCGGCTGGCCCCGCACCCGGGGGCGCGCGAGGGCGCCCCGGCCGAACTCTGGGACGTGCACCCCCGCACGGCCAGCGCCGCCCCCGTGGACTCCGGCGCGACCTCGGACGCGACGTCCGCGGCGCCCCCCGCCGCGGCCTCCGCCCTGCGCCCGGGCGCCCAGGACCCGCCGCTGGGCACGGTGGGGGTCATCGCGTCGGTCACCGAGCCCTTCTGCGCCGACTGCAAGCGCACCCGGATCACCGCCGAGGGCAGGATCCGCTCCTGCCTGTTCTCCCACGAGGAGGTCGAGCTGCTGCCGCTGCTGCGCACCGGTGCCACCGACGGACAGCTGGCCGAGCGCTGGCGGGCGGCGATGTGGGCGAAACCGGCCGCCCACGGCATGGACCACGTAGGCCTGGACTCCTCCGACTACGTCCAGCCGGAACGCCCCATGAGCGCGATCGGCGGCTGACGCGCACCACGGGTCTCCCGACGCCGGTCGACCGGCTCGTCAGCCGCGGGGAGAACCGGCTCGGGGAGAGCCGGCGCGCCGGGGCAGCAGCCAGCCCGCCAGGACCACGGCTCCCGGCAGGGCCGAGATCAGGGCGAGCAGCCCGTAGCCGATCGAGATCGCGAAGCCGGTCCCGGCGGGCAGGCCGTGGGCCATCGCGGCCAGGGTGGTGATCCCCTCCCGCGGGCCCCAGCCGCCCACCCCGACGGGGACGGACATCCCGGCGAGGCCCAGCACGGTGGTCCCCCACAGGTTCGCCAGGGTCTCCTGGGGTGCGGTGCGCACGGCCGCCAGCAGGAACAGTCCCTGGTAGCAGGCCCAGGCGAGCACGGACAGCGCCCAGACCCCGGCCCGGTCCCGCGCCGGGGCGCCGCTCGTGGAGCGCCAGGCGACGGCCCCGACGGCGAGCGCCCCGAGGCCGAGGGCCGCGGCGAGCCAGCCGCCGACCGCCAGGGCCGGGACGACCCCGGCCGCGAGGAGCACGGACGTCCCCGCCAGCCGTTCGCCCAGCACGGAGCCGCCGGCGCCGGGCCAGCTGTCGCCGCGCCGGCGGCGGCGCAGCACCCGCACGGCGTCCCCGGTCACACCCCCGGGCAGCAGCAGGTTGACGAGCCCGGACGCCCAGCACTCGCCCAGCGCCTCCCGGAAGCCGATCGGCGTGGCCCGGCTGCGGGCCACCAGCCGCCAGCGCTGGGCCTGGGCCGCGGTGGCCACGAGCCCGGCGCCCAGGGCGAGCGCCACCGTGGCGGGGGTGAGGATCCCGACGGCGCTGCGGACCGCGTCCGTGCCGAGCACGCGGAACAGCATGGCGAGGAGGACCAGCCCGGCCACCGCCTGCCCGGCGGCGAGCAGCACGCGGAGATCGGGCCGCCGCCGCGTGAGGGCGGGCGTGGTCTCGGCGGGCATGGGCGCAGTCTAGCCACCGCCCGCCGTCGCCCGGTTTGACGCGGCGGACCGGGCCCGCCCAGGATGAAGACCCCCGACGCGGAAGGCGACCGCATGCCCCTGGCCCGTTCCACCGGCCCGCACCCCTCGGCGCGCCGGGACGGTCTGCTCGCCTTCGTGGCGCTGGGCGGAGCCCTCGCGGCGCTCCTCCTCCTGGCGGACGCGGCGCTCCCCGTGCTGGTGTGCTCGGTGCTGCTGGGTCTCGCCGTGCTCGGGGCGGTGGTGCGCAGCACCGTGCGCCGCCGCGGTGAGCCCTACGGCCCGGCCGACCGGGTCACCGTGGGCCGCTCCGTGCTCGTCGCCCTGGCCGCCGGGCTCCTGCCCGTGGGGCTGGCCCCGGTGCTGGGGCAGGACGGGGGCCGGCCCGCCGACGCCTGGTGCTGGGCCGTGTTCGCCGTCGCGCTGCCCGCGTGGCTGCTCGACGGGATCGACGGGTGGGTGGCGCGCCGCACCGGGACCGCCACGCGCGCCGGGGCCCGGTTCGACCAGGAGGTCGACGCCGTGCTGCTGCTCTTCCTCTCGGTGGCGGTCGCCGCCCGGATCGGGCTGCCGGAGGCGTGGTGGGTGGTGGTGATCGGCGCCCTGCGCTACCTCTTCCTGCTGGGTCTGCGGGTGCGCCCGGCGTGGCGCCGCGAGCTGCCCTTCTCCTCGTACCGGCGGGTGGTGGCGGGGATCCAGGGCGGCGTCCTGCTCGGCGCCCTGGTCCCGCTGATCCCGCTGCCGCTGGCCGTCACGGCCACCGTCGTGGCGCTCGTCCTGCTGCTGGTGTCCTTCGGTCGGGACGTGCTGTGGCTGGAGCGGTGCGCCCGCGGCCTCAGCTGACGGGCGGCAGGCCGAGCACGTCCGCGTGCCCCACGGTGGCCCGCAGCCGGCCGCGGGCGCAGTCCACCAGGCGGGTCCGCAGCCAGGCGTGGGCCTCGGCCGTGAGGTCCGGGCGGTGCTCCACGGCGGCGTCCGCGCGGTCGGCGAGGAACCGCTCCAGGAGGGGCCGGGCCCACGCCTGGTCGGAGATCCACCAGGGGGTGGGCGTCACGTCCACGACCATGCCGCGCTCCTGCAGGGCCTCCGCGGCCAGCCGCACGGCGTCGGTCCCGGCGAGCTCGCCGCGGTGCTGGTGGTCCTCGAAGGCCCCCAGCACCGAGGGGTCCAGGTGGTGGGGCGGGTCGAGGAGGACCTCGCCGTCGACGGTCAGGGCGAGGAGCGCCGGGACGGCCTCCTCGGAGAGCACGCGGGCCAGGTCCCGGAGCTGCTGCCGGGTCAGCAGGTCGAGCAGGGCGGAGCACGTCACGAGCCGGCGGGCCGCCGGGTGCTCCGCGAGCACCCGGCCGAGCTCCTCGACCCCGGCGAGGACGGGCACGACGTCGGCCCCCTCCGCCCGGGCGGCGGCCACGGCCTGGTCGAGCAGCTCGCGGTCGTGGTCGAGCAGGATCCAGCGCTGGGGGCCGGGGAGGTGCCGGGCGAGCCAGGCCCGGTTCGCGCCCGTCCCGGCGCCGAGGTCCACCACCACGACCGGCTCGGTGTCCGCGGCGCCGGGGGCCGCGGCCGGCGGCAGCTGCTCCCAGTGCCGCACGATGCGGGCGATCAGCGGCAGGGAGTCCTCGCGGGCCGCGGCGTCGGCGGGCTCCCGCAGGGCCAGCCAGTCGCCGGCGACGGGACGGTCGGGGGCGGAGTGGTTCGTCATGACGGTCTCCTGGTGCGGTCGTGGTCGTGGTCGGGGTCGGGACTGCGCCCGAGGGGATCGGACGGGTCGAGGGGCGGGTCGAGGTGCGGGCCGATCGCCGCGAGGACGTCGCGGGCGGTGTCCGTCCAGCTGCGCAGGCGGTCGCGGCGGGCCAGTGCGGCGGCCCGCCACTGCGCGCGCAGGGCGGGGTCGGTCAGCCAGTCGCGCAGCACCGCGGTCCAGGCGGACGGATCGGCGGGGTCGAGGGCGGCACCGGCCCGGAGGCCGGCGCCGGGCGGAACACCGGTGTCGGGCGCACCCCGGGGCCCCGGCGTGCCGTCGAGGGCCTCGACCGCACCGGTGCCGGCCGCGACCACCGCGGGCACGCCGTGGGCGAGCGCCTCGGTGACGACCATGCCGTAGGTCTCGGTCGTGGAGGGCAGCAGCAGCAGGTCGGTGCGCGCCCACTGCCGGGCCAGCGCGGCGCCCTCGAGGGGACCGGGGCAGCGCACGCGCCCCGGATCGGGGAGGTCCCGGACTGCCGCACGCAGGGTGCGGACGTGCTCGGGGTCGCCCTCGGGGCCGACGAGGTCGAGGGTCCAGCCGAGGGCGGTCAGCGGCGCGAGGGCCTCCAGCAGGAGGCCCTGGTTCTTGCGCGGCGTCAGGGACGCCAGACAGGTCAGCCGCGGCGGGCGCGACCCCGCGGCCACCGGTCCGCGCTCGGCCCCCGGCTCGGCCACGACGGCGTCCGCGGTGCCGTAGCGGCGGAGGAGGTCGCGGGCCGCCCAGGCGCTGGGCGCCAGCACGCCGGTGGCGGTGGCGAGAGCGGCCGCCTCCCGCCGGGCGAGCTCCGTGGCGGCCGCGGGGTCCAGCCCGGTCTCGGCGGGCAGGGGCAGGTGCACGAGCAGGTGCACGGGCACCCCGGAGCGCACGGCGTCGTCGACCGCCTCCGGTGCCGCGCACCCCACGAGGCCGTCGAGGACGACCGCCCGCCCGGGGGCCGGTGCGCCCAGCGCGCGCCGCACCCGGGCCCGGGCGGCACCGTCCGGCGCGGGCCAGCCCCCGGCCACCGGCACGAGCCGCGCCGGGCGCCCCAGGGCGTCCAGCGCCGCCACGAGCCGGCGGTCGTAGAGCGAGCCGCCGGTGGGCCGCCCGCCGTCGTCGGGCACCACCACGTCGATGCCCGCGCGCGCGGTGCTCACCGGGCGGGGGCGGGCCCGCCGCGCTCGCTCAGCACGGGCAGCTCGAGGGTGTAGGAGGCCCAGGCGTCGGGGGTCTCCCGGAGGGTCACGGTCAGCCGCTCGAGCCCTTCGACGAACGCCGCCCCCGCCGCGAGCCGCTCGGTGACGTACTGGGCCAGGACCTCCGTGGTGGACAGCCGGCCCGCGAAGTCCGGGTGCTCGTCGAGGTTGCGGTAGCGCAGCCCGTCGAGGACGCCCGCGAGCAGGTCGTTGGCCACCCCGATGTCCATGACCACCCCGTGCTCGTCGAGGACCGGCCGGGACCAGGTGGTCTCCACCACGTAGGTGGCCCCGTGCAGGTTCTGGGCGGGGCCGAAGAACGGGTCCGGCAGGCTGTGGGCGATCATCATGTGGTCTCGGACGGTCAGGGTGAACACGGAGCTCCTCGGGTCGGTGGGGGGCGGTCAGTCGTAGTGCACCACGTGGCACAGGACGTCCGGGGCTCCTGCGGCGAGCCGTGCCATCGTGGCGGGCAGCTCCTCGAACGAGGAGCTCGCGGAGAGCAGGGCGTCGAAGCGGGGGTCCCGGAGGGCGTCCAGCGCGGTGGTGAGCCGGTCGGCGGTCGTGCGGCGGGCCCGGCGGGCGGGGGCGACGACGCCCACCTGGCTGGCGCGCAGCTGCAGCCGGCGGGCGTGGAAGTCGGCGCCGAGCGGGACGGCCGGGTCCTCGTCGCCGTACCAGGACAGCTCGATCAGCTCCCCCTCGTCGCCGAGCAGCTCGAGCCCCCGCGCCAGGCCGGCGGCGGTGGATGAGGCGTGCAGGACGACGTCGCACTCCCCCGCGGCGTCCTCCGGCAGCACGTGCTCCACGCCGAGCCGGGCCGCGAGCACCCCGCGGGACGGCTGCGGGTCCACGAGCTGCAGCCGGGCCAGCGGGAAGCGGGTCAGCAGCGCGGCCGTGCACGCGCCGATCATCCCGGCCCCGACCACGGCCACGCGGTCCCCGAAGCGGGGCGCGGCCTCCCACAGCGCGTTGACGGCCGTCTCCACCGAGCCCGCGAGCACCGCGCGCCCGGAGGGGACGTCGTCGGGCACCGGGGTCACGGCGGAGGCCGGGAGCACGTAGCGGTCCTGATGGGGGTGGAGACTGAAGACCCGCCGGCCCACCAGGTCCTCCGGTCCCTGCTCCACGACGCCCACGGACAGGTAGCCGTACTTCACGGGGCCGGGGAAGTCCCCCTCCTGGAACGGGGCGCGCATCCGTCCGTGCACGCGCGCCGGGACGAGGCCGCGGTGGACGAGCGACTCGGTGCCGCGGCTGACCCCGGAGCGCAGCGCCCGCACCAGGACGTCCTCGGGGCCCGGGACGGGCAGCTCCGCGGTGCGCAGCTCTCCCCGGCCGGGCTCCACGGTCCAGTAGGCGCGGCCGGTGCGGGGGTCCTCCGGCGGGGCGGGGTGAGCGGCGTCGGTCATGGTCCCATTGTGTCCCGACGGCCGTGCCGCGCCACCGGGTGACCACGGCGCGCCCCCGTGACCCCCGTGCCCCCGGCCGACCACACCGCCGCGGGGTCGGCCGGGTGCTGCCGGATCAGCCGGGCGCCCCGTGGTCGGCCGGCGGGGAGCGGACGTCGCCGGGCTCCTCGTGCAGCTCGGCGAGCGCCCGGCGCAGCGCGGCATAGCGCCGCGCCCCGAGCCGGCGCCGCCACTGCTCCTCCACCTCGGCGACCACCCCGGCCGCCACCGCCTGGGCGGCCCGGCCGCGCTCGGCGACGCTCACGAGCCGCGCCCGGGCGTCGGCGGGATCGGGGCGCCGCTCCACGTACCCCTCCTCCTCCAGGGCCTGGACGAGGAGGCTGGCCGTCTGCTTGGTGACCCGGGCCTGCTCCGCCAGCTGCACCGTGCGGGTGCCGTCCGGGCCGATCCGTTGGAAGATCCGGGCCTGCGCGTAGGAGAGGTCCGCGAAGCCGGCGGCGTGCAGCGCCTCGACCACCCGGATCTCCATGTCCCGGTACGGGTAGTACAGCAGCAGCCCCGTGTTGGTCCCCGCGTCCTCGTGCATGCCCACCCCTTGACAGCCTGGCCGTCACCGCCGGAAAATTCAGTCAGTAAACCTGACCATATGGAGGAGATTATCATGGACCGCGACGCCATCTGGGACGCCGTCCACCGGGAGCGGTCCGCGCTGGCGGACCTGCTCGAGACGCTCCGTCCCGAGGAGTGGGACCACCCCACCCTCTGCCCGGGATGGGCGGTGCGGGACGTCGCGGCGCACGTCATCGCCTCGCCCCAGGTCGGTCTCGCCGATCTCGTCCCGGCTCTGTGGCGGGGCCGCGGGGACTACAACCGCGCCCTGTACCTGGACGCCCGGGCCCGCGGCCGCCGGCCGGTCGAGTCGATCCTCGCCGACTACCGCCGCCTGGACGGCTCGAGGCGCCACCCGCCGGGCACGACCATCCGCGAGCCGCTGCTGGACGTCCTGGTCCACACCCAGGACATCGTCCTGCCCCTGGGCCGGCACCACGCCATGCCCCCGGAGGCCGCACGCACGGCCGCCGACCGGGTGTGGTCCATGCCCTTCCCGTTCCGGGCGCGCCGGAGACTGCGCGGGGTGGCGCTCACCGCGACCGACGTCGACTGGCGCGCCGGCAGCGGCCCCGAGGTCCGGGGCGCGATCGACGCGCTCCTGCTGCTGCTGACCGGCCGCACCGCGGCGTTGGACCGGCTCGAGGGGCCCGGCCTCGACGTCGTGGGAGCAGGCCCGGGAGCCTCCCACCGCTCTTGACACCTCGCCGCGGCGGCGGGGACGCTGGTGGAGGCGGCGTCCGCCGTCACCTCCCCCGTCCCCGAGGTGACCCATGGTCCAGCGCATCCTCTTCCTGCACGGTGCCGGGCCCCAGCCCCGCACCGGCGACAACCCGGTGCTCGAGGCCGTGCGGCGGCAGTGGCCCGATGCCGACCTCGTGGCCCCGGACCTCCCGAGCCCGGAGGACCCCGACCCGGACCAGTGGCAGGAGGCGATCGGCCGGGCCGTCCGCGCCATCCCGGACGAGCCCTGGGTGATCGTGGGCCACTCCCTCGGCGGGTCCGAGGCCCTGCGCTTCCTCTGCCACCGGATCCCCACCCTGCTGCAGCGCGTCGTGACCGTGGCGGCCCCGTGCTGGTGCCCGGAGCACCCGGACGTGGAGGAGCAGGGGTTCGCCCTGCCCTCGACCGTGGGCCGGAAGCTCGCGGACCTCGAGATCGTCGTGGTCCACGCCGAGGACGACGACGTGGTGCCCCCCGCCCACGCGCGCTGCCTCACCGAGCGGCTGCCCTCGGCCCAGCTCGTGCTGCTCCCCTCCGGCGGGCACCTGCCGACGTCCTGGACGGACCGGGGTCTCATTGCGTGATGCGGACCCGCCCGGCTCGGCAGGACGGCCGCCGTGCGAGAGCATGGGCACCATGAGCCGATCGCACCCGCAGCACCGCAGGACCGTCCGCACCCTGGGGGCCGCCGCGCTCCTCCTGGGACTCACCGTCCCGGCCCCCGCGGCGGCGCTCCCGGCCGCCCCGGGCGGCGCGGCCGCCACGACCGCGGCGGTCACCGTCCCCGCCTCCTGCGGTCCGGCAACGGGCCCGCTGCCCGCCGCGGTGGGACCCGGGGCGCAGGACGACCGGCGTGCCCTGACCACCGCGCTGGACGAGCTGAGCGCGGCGGTGGGCGCCGAGATCGGGCTGCTGGTGCAGGACGCGGACGGCCGCACGGTCTTCGCCCACCGCCCCGAGGTGTCCGGCATGGAGGCCAGCCTCTCCAAGGTCCCGCTGGCCCTCACCACCATGCGCCTGGCCGCCGAGCAGGACGGCCGGCTCACGGAGCAGCAGCGGGCCCTGATCCGCGACAGCGTCCACGAGAGCGGCAACGAGTCCACCACCGCTCTCTACGGCGCGCTCGGGCCCACGCTCTCCGCCATGGAGGGCGAGCTCAACGAGACCTACGACCTCATGGGCGTCAGCTCGACCCGGTCCTCGGGTGGCTGGGGCCACAACCTGACCACCGCCTCCGACCAGCTGGCCGTGCTGGGCACGGTCGTCCGCGGGGCGGACTGGCTGCCCGAGGAGGACCTGGCCTGGTTGCGGGAGCAGATGCGGCCCACCCATCCGTCCCAGACCTGGGGCGTGGGCGCGGCCCGCGCGGACGGGTCCGGGGTGGTGGACTCCCTCGTCAAGAACGGGTGGCTGCCGGACGCCGGCGGCGCGTGGGACACCCACAGCGTGGGGCGCACGGTGTCGGGCGGGACCGCCCACCACATCGCGGTGCTGGGCTCCGGCTACCCCTCCGCGGCCTGCGGCCAGGACGTGGCCACCGCCGTGGTCGACCTGTACCTCGCGCTCGGGACCGGCTGAGCTCACGCGGCCGCGTGCGGCGCCCCCGCACCCGGATCCACCCGGTGCGGTCCGGACGCGGACGGCCGTACGTCGAAGTCGAAGATCGCCGTGGGCAGATAGACCGTGGCGCAGGAGTTGGGGATGTCCACCACCCCCGAGAACCGGCCCTCGATCGGCGCGGCGCCCAGCAGCAGGTACGCCTGCTCCGGGGAGTACCCGAACTTCGTGAGGTAGTCGACGGCGTGCAGGCACGCCCGCTGGTAGGACAGCTGCGAGTCGAGGTAGCGCTGCTCGCCGTCGAGGGTCACCGAGGTGCCGGAGAAGGCGATCCACTCGCTGTACTGCGGGTCCGTCCTGCCCGGCAGGAAGATCGCGTTCTCCGTGACCCCGTAGGTCTCCATGCCGCCCCTGATGAGGTCCACGTGGAAGTCGATGAACCCGCCCATCTCGATGGCGCCGCAGAACGTGATCTCGCCGTCGCCCTGGGAGAAGTGCAGGTCGCCCACGGAGAAGTTCGCGCCGTCCACGAAGACGGGGTAGAAGACGCGGGTGCCCTTGGTGAGGTTCTTGATGTCCTGGTTGCCGCCGTTCTCGCGGGGCGGGGCGGTGCGCGCGGCCTCCGCGGCGACCCGCTCGACGTCGGAGCCGGGAACCCCGCCGAGCAGGGCGTTCTCCGGCTCGGGCGGCAGCGCCAGGGGCGGGACCCGGTCCGGGTCGGTGGCGATGAGCGCCCCTTCGCGCGCGTTCCACCGGGCCAGGAGCTCCGCGGAGGGCGCGGTGCCCATCAGGCCGGGGTGGACGATGCCGGTGAACGAGACCTCCGGGACGTGCCGGGAGGTCGCGGTCTGGCCGCGGAAGTCCCAGATCGCCTTGTAGGCGTCCGGGAACCGGTCGGTGAGGAAGCCTCCACCGTTGGACCGTGCGAAGACGCCGGTGTACCCCCAGCCCTGCCCGGCCAGGGGGCCGGAGTCCTCCTGCGGGATGGGGCCGACGTCGAGGATGTCGACGACGAGCAGGTCGCCCGGCTGGGCGCCCTGCACCGCGAACGGGCCGGAGAGCTTGTGCACGGTCGTCAGCGGCGCGTTGAGGACGTCCTCGGCGGAGTCGTCGTTGACGATCGCGCCGTCGAACCACTCCCGGCAGTGCACCCGGAACGTGTCCCCCGGTCGCACGGTGGCCACCGGGGGGATCTCCGGGTGCCACCGGTTGTGCCCGACCAGCTGCTGGTCCTCGAACGGCCGTGACGAGTCCAGGGGAAAGATGAGCTCCGGCATGACGTGCCTCCTTGGCGGCTGTGCTGCGGTGGTGTGCCTCTCAGGGCCGGGGAAGTCTGCGGTGCAGGGGGTTGCCGGTGGTCCGGGGCGCTCGCCGGGAGCCGGGCGGGGGCGCGGTGACGACGTCGGGCTCCGCGGCGGTGCGCTCGGTGCGCTCGATCAGCCGGGCCGCGGGGGTGCCGGCCCGGGAGAGCCCGGGCGCGCTCATCAGCCGCCGCGCCGCGGAGCCGCAGCCGGGGCAGTCGCTCTCGCGCGTGGCCGCGCCCATGGCCAGGAGGACCTCGAAGTCGCCGCACTCCCGGCACCGGTACTCGTAGATCGGCATGCGGGGCGCCTCCCGGGAACGCGGGGTCTCTGGACTGACGACCCTAGTGCCGGGTCCGTGGCCGGGGAAGGGCCGCCATCGACATCGCCCGGACATGACGGGGCGGGGCCGCAGGTTCCTCGGGGCGCGAGCCCGCGCCAGGAGGCCCTGCCGGACGTGCGCTCAGGGCCGGCCGGGCGGCACGTTCAGGTTGTGCCGGAAGAGGTTCCCGGGGTCGTAGCGGTCCTTGAGCGCGGCCAGCCGCTGGTGCTTCTCCCGCCCGTAGGCCAGGCGCACCGCCTCCGCCGGGTCGCCCCCGAGCTCGGCGTCGGGCCCCATGAGGCCGACGTACTCGCCGTGCTCGGCGAACGGCTGCATGGTGTCCCGCACGGTCCGCACGAAGGCTGCGAGGTGCTCGTCGTCGGCCGGGTCGTGCCGGACCCCGTGCACCGTCAGCCAGTACCGCGCGGACCGGTTGGGGAAGGCGGTGGCCTCCTCGGGCACCCTGCCGAAGGCGCCCTCGAGGTGGTGGACGTCGATGCCGGTGCCCCGGCAGGTGATCCCGGCGGCCAGCCCGACGAGGACGTCGACGACCTCGTCGTCCAGCCGGGAGAAGGGAAGGTTGCGCCAGTGGCCGTGCGAGCCCCGGGGGAAGAGCCCGTCCCGTGCCCCCTGCCACGCGAGCCAGGGCGTCGGGCCCATCTCCTCGGCGTCGGGCGGAGCGTCCTCCCGCAGTCCGTCGACGACGTCCAGGCCGGCGGCGTGGTCCTCCGAGACCCAGCTGAACCCCACGGTCAGCACCGGCTCCTCACCCATCCCCGCCGCCGGGGGCGGGATCGCGAACGAGAGGACCGGGTTCATCTCGTCCGGCAGACCGCGCGACCACGCGGCGAAGGCGGACAGGGCGCCCTCCCAGCGCGGCCTGCGGTAGTGGAGGTTCCCCGCGAGCACGGTGGACGGAAGCCGGCGGGCCCGGAAGGTGAAGGAGGAGACCACCCCGAGGTTGCCCCCGCCGCCGCGGAGCCCCCAGAACAGCCCGGCGTTCTCCTCCTCGCTGACGTGCAGGTGGTCGCCGGCTGCGGTCACCACGTCGGCGGAGTCCAGGTTGTCGAGGCTCAGCCCGTTGCCGCGGGTCAGCCACCCCATGCCCCCGCACAGGGTGAGCCCCGCCACGCCCACCGCGCCGGTGAGGCCACCGGGAACGGCGAGGCCGTACCGGGCCGTGGCACGGTCGAGAGCGGCGAAGGTGGCGCCGGGCTCCACACTCACGAGCTGGTTCGCGGGATCGACGACGACGCCCCGCAGCCGCCCGAGGTCCAGCACCAGGCCGCCCTCGACCGTGCCGTGGCCCGCCACGCCGTGCCCGCCGCCCCGCACCGCCAGCGGAAGGCGCGTGCGCTGGGCCGCGGCCAGCGCCAGGTCGATGTCGGCGAGGTCCCCGGCCCGCACGAGAGCCCGGGGGCGGGCGTCGATCAGGCCGTTCCAGACGCGGCGGGCCCTGTCGTAGTCGGCGTCCCCCGGCTCCACCAGCGCCCCGGCGAGACGGTCCCGGAGTTCCTGGAGCGCCCTGGCCGTCCCGTGGTCCGGCGCACCGTGGTCGGTGGTGCTCATGGTTCCCGCTCCTGCGCGAAAATAATTCGTCGGCCCGGGGGCAAATTCTAGTCGTCCGCGTTCCCGACTCGGCAGATGACCTCGTCACGCCTGCATAACTCCGCGCGCGACGTCAGGGACGGGCGGTCCCGTCCGCTCCGGCGGCCGGCCCGGGCTCGGCGTCCGGCTCCGCCCCGGCGGCACCGGCGCCCTCTGCGGGGCCGGCCGGGTCGGTGGTCCCGGTCCGGCCGGTGGCCGGCTCGGCCGCGGCCTTCGGCGCCGGGCTGTCCGGCTCCGCGTCCTGGTCGTTCGGGATCCCGTCGCCGTCGCGGTCCGGGTCGTCCTCGTTGCGCAGGCCGTCGCCGTCCAGGTCCGGGTCCTCGTCGTTGGGGAAGCCGTCCCCGTCGAGATCGGGGTCCTCGTGGTTCAGCAGGGGGGCGCCGTCGAGGAGGTCGCCGTCCAGGTTGTCGTCGTCGACGTCCGGGATCCCGTCCTTGTCGGTGTCCCGCTGCGCGTCCGGAATCCGCGGGGCGACTGCCGGTTCGAGCTCGGGCTCCACGTCGGGCTGAGGCGCGGGCTTCACCACGGGCTCGGGTGCCACCGGAGGCAGCTCTGGCTCCTCGAGTACCGGCGGGGCCGGAACGGGCTCGGGCACGTCAGGATCGGCCGGAGGAGCAGCCGGCACGGATGGGGCAGCCGGCACGGCCGGGATGGCCGGGGTGGCCGGCACGGGTGGGGTAGCCGGAGCCGGGGCGGCCTCCGCCTGCTGCACGGGCGGCTTGGCGTTTCCGGCCTTCTCGGCCTCTGCTCGCTTCGCGGCCTCGGCCTTCTTGGCGGCCTCCGCCTTTTTCACCGCATCGGCTTTCTTCGCGGCCTCGGTCTTCTTCGCGGCCGCCGCCTTCTTCGCGGCCCCTGCCTTCTTCGCCGCCTCGGTCTTCTTGGCGGCCGCCGCCTTCTTCATCGCATCGGCCTTCTTCGCGGCCTCCGCCTGCTGCACGGCCGGGTCCTCGGCCGTGTCCGGGACGGGGACCTCGAGGGAGTACTTGCTGCGGGAGGCGGGGATGACGCGCATGCCGTCGACCCAGTCGAAGGACTGCGGGTCTACGGCCTGCCCGTCCACCCAGGTCTCGAAGTGCAGGTGCGGGCCCGTGACCCGGACGCCGGTGGCACCCACCGTGCCGAGCTGCTCGGAGGCGGCGAGCCGGTCCCCGGTCCGGACCCGGACGTCCTCGAGGTGGTTGTAGGTGGTCCTGATCCCGTCCGCGTGGGTGACCTCCACCCGGTTGCCGCCCCAGACGTCCCAGAACACGGCCGTCACCACCCCGTCGAGGGCGGCGACGACGGGCAGGCCCGCCGCGGCGGAGACGTCGGTGCCGTTGTGGAACTCGCGCCCGCCGCGGTCCGGGGCGATCCGCCAGCCGAACTGGCCACCGGGCAGGACGGCGCCGGGACGGGCCGGCGCGATGATCGTGTTGACGGGCAGCTCGCCCTGGTACAGCTTCGGCGCCTGCCGGCCCGGGCGCACGGTCGAGGCCGACTCGCGCCCCCCGTCACCGCGGCCCGTCCCGGCCCGCCAGGAGCCCTGACCCGCTCCGCCGTCCCGCACGGGCGAGGTCGTGCGGTCGTCCCGCAGCGGCCCGGCCGGCGGAGCGGTCCGCTCCTGCCCGGCCGCGAGCAGGCTCCATCCGCTGTCCCTCTGCTCCGTCCGCTCCGCGGAGGCCGCCGGGGCGCCGAAGGCCGAGCCCCGGCCCTGCCCGGTGTCCGGGCTGATGCCCGCGCTGACGGCCACGCTGACGGCCACCAGCGCCGAGAACGCGGTGAGCGCGGTCACCGGCGAGGACGCGCGGTGGCGTAGGGCGTGGCGGGCGGGACGGCGAGAGGAGTCGCGGGGCATGACGGTGTTTCCCCCAGGAAGTCGCGGCGAGCGACGAGAAGAACGAACAGACGGTGGGGGCACTCTCGCCCCGCAGCATCAGCTTAAGTGAACAAAGGGGTCCCGACCGAGGGATCGGCCGTCCCCTCATCGGCGCCTTGTCATGCGAGGACTTTATGCAGTTGCAACATAACCCCCCAGTGGACCGGTTCCGGAGCGAGACCAGGGACACCGACCAGCCGAGCCGCGGTGCCACCACCCTTGCTGGACGAGACGCCCTCGGAAGACGACAGCGCCGCTGGACAGTCGGTGCGTCCGTCTTCCGCCGCTGGGCAGTCCTCCGGTCCGACCCCTGCGGGTATGCAGTCCAGAGCGCCAGGACCGCGCACAGCGCAGTCCTCCAGCCCCGGGCCTGAGGGGTAGCAGTCGACTTGACCGGGCACTGTGGGCGGACAGTCTTCGGGCCCCGGCCCGGGAGGCTCGCAGTCGACCGGCCCCGGAGTCGCAGGAGGGCATACTGGGGACTCCGGCGTCGGGCACCCAGGAGTCCCCAGCCCACCCTCCGGACACTGAACCGGCTCCGGCGTCGGGCACCCAGGAGTCCCCAGCCCACCCTCCGGACACTGAACCGGCTCCGGCGTCGGGCACCCAGGAGTCCCCAGCCCACCCTCCGGACACTGAACCGGCTCCGGCGTCGGGCACCCAGGAGTCCCCAGCCCACCCTCCGGACACTGAACCGGCTCCGGCGTCGGGCACCCAGGAGTCCCCAGCCCACCCTCCGGACACTGAACCGGCTCCGGCGTCGGGCACCCAGGAGTCCCCAGCCCACCCTCCGGACACTCCGAGGTCAATGGACCTTGATCGTTGTTCTTGCCCGGTTTGCAGTTCGCCACCTCCCCGTCCACGACGACGCATTTGGCCCGCTGGGACGTCAATGCGCCCGGACAGTCGGAGTCGGTGTCGCCGGTAGCACACCTCTCCTCCCTCTCCACGGCGTCCGGAGCACCACAGTCGATGTGGCCACCCTTGGCATGGGGACAGTCGGTGACCTTGCCGAGCGAAGACTGGTCGCCTGGCCCTCCGCTCTCGATCTTCGGGACGTTCTGCCCTGATTCGCGCGGTGCCTTGATGACACGGTCCCCGTCGATCCAGTCGAAGGCCTGCGGGTCCACGGCTTTGTCGTCGATCCACGTCTCGAAGTGCAGGTGCGGTCCGGTAACACGGGCCCCCGAGGCCCCCACACTCCCGAGGCGCTGCGAGGCCTGCAGCACGTCTCTCTTCTGAACGCTGACTTCGTCGAGGTGGTTGTACGTCGTCTTCATACCATTGACGTGAGCGACCTCAACCCGGTTGCCGCCCCAGACGTCCCAGAACACGGCCCGCACCACGCCGTCCATCGCCGCGACCACGGGTGACCCCCTCTCGGCCGCGAGATCGGCACCGTTGTGAAGCTCAGGAACACCGAGGTCCGGGGCGACCCGGTTCCCGAACGCTCCCGCAGGGTGCACATCGGTGGGTCGGGCAGGGGCGATCAGTGTGTTCACAGGGAGCTTGCCCTTGTACACCGGCGCGTCGGCCCCGGGACGGAGGTGGGACACCAACGGGATGGCAGCAGCCCAAGGCGGTCCGACCTGCATCAGGGAGAACTGCATCTGCCACTGGTGCGTTGCGGCCAGGAACACCTTCCAGCCGGTGCCGGTGCCCTCGACCTCGGCGCTGGATGATTCGGTCGCCGACGTCGTGCCATCCCGAGCGACCGTGTCGAAAGAGGCCTGGGAACCGCCCGGGACAGTGCAGGCGCTGAGCACGAGCAGCACAGCGAAGGCCAGGGCCGACATCAGTGAGAGACCCCGATGACCGGGCCCCGTGAAGGCCTGTCGGCGGACGCGGTCGTCAGACATGACGTCACCCATTTCGGGAGACCGCGACATAGCCGCGGTGGTGGTTCCGAGCACTCCTACGCTAGACATCCAACCAGGCGTCCGCGGATCTGCCCGCGCACCTCCTCATGGGCAAAGGTGTTCGCCCCTTAGGGCAGTCAGTAGGGCCCCGACCACCCGTCCTCGAGCAGACCGCGGGCGTAGGCGGCCTGGCCGAGGTGCTGCGCGGCGTCGTCGACCGTGCTCACCAGGCGGGCGCCCCGGGTGACGGGCGGGGTCCACGACCGGTCCACCACGTCGTCCAGCTGAGCCTCCGTGAGTCCGTGCACGTACGCCACGGTGCGCTCGACCACCGCGTCGAGGTAGCCGCGCAGCAGGTCGGGGGACGCCACGCGGATCCGTGCGACGTCCTCCGGCCCGTCTCCGAAACCCACGGAGGAGTCGGGGACGTCGAGGCCGAACCGCCCGCTCCACCCCTCGGCGGTCCACACCTCCTCCGTACCGGCGAGCTGGGCCACCTGTGCGTCCTGCTGGCGGGACGCGTGCCACACCAGCCAGACCACGGAGTTCGCGGTCCCGCCCGGCATGGTGTGCAGCACCTCCGCCGAGATGCCCTCGAGCACGTGCTCCGCCACCTCGGACGGGCGGCGGGCGGCGTCCTCGAACAGTTCCTGCGGCGTCATCGCGACCACTCCTTCCACACCGGGGGCCGGGCCGGCCCCTGCCGCCGAGCCTACGTCCCCCGAGGCCCGTGGCGCCGGGTCCCGGTGAGGTGACGGCCCGGGGGGGCGGGCGGGTCAGCGCACGGCCGGCCGCAGCATGCGGGCGACCGTGAACGCCGCCAGGACCACCACGGCCGTCATGACCAGCGCCGTCCAGTGCATGCCCGCGGTGAACGCGGCGACCGCCGCCTCCTGCACGGCCGGACCGAGCGCCCCGGCGCCCTCCGCGACCTCGACGGCTCCGCCGAGGGTCTCGTGCGCCGCGGCCGAGGAGCCGGCGTCCAGGGCCGCGGGCAGGTCGAGGTGACGCTGGTAGAAGGCGGTCAGCAGTCCGCCGAGCACGGCCGTGCCCAGCACCGCACCGACCTCGTAGCCGGTCTCCGAGATCGCCGAGGCCGCTCCGGCCTTGTGCGGCGGGGCCGCCGTGAGGACGAGGTCGTTGGACAGCGTCTCGGCGAGCCCGATGCCGGTGCCCACCAGGCAGAAGGCCACCAGGACCACCACGGCGCCGGCGGTCGCGGAGAGGTCCGCAAGGGTGACCACGAGGAAGCCGGTCGAGGACAGGAGGATCCCCGCCGTGATCACGGTCCGGGGGCTCAGCCACCGCACGGCGCGCACGGCCACGAAGCCGGCGAGGACCGTGAGGACGAGGCCCGGGACCATGGTCAGTCCCGCGGTCATCGGGTCCAGACCGACCACGAGCTGCAGGTACTGGGTCAGCATGAACAGGAACCCGTAGAGCCCCACGTTGCCGAGCACGTTGACGGTGACGCCGCCGCGGAAGCCCGGGTGCCGGAACAGGCCGAGGTCCAGCATCGGGTGCGCCAGGACCGCCTGGCGCCGGACGAACAGCACACCGGCCAGCACGCCGAAGGCCGCGCTGAGCAGGCCCTGGAAGAGCTCCCCGGAGGCCGTCGCCGCCTTGATGCCGTAGACCACGGGGGTCATGGCGAGCATGGCGAGCAGCACGGACGGGACGTCCACCGGCCCGGGCCGGGGGTCGCGCGACTCCGGCACCAGCAGGGGGCCGAGCACCAGCAGGGGCAGCAGCACCGGCACGGACATCAGGAACACCGAGCCCCACCAGAAGTGGTTGAGCAGGAAGCCCCCGACGATGGGGCCCAGTGCGGCGCCGCCGCTGAAGCCGCCGGCCCACACCGCGATCGCGATCCGGCGCTGCCCCGGGTCCAGGAAGATGTTGCGCAGCAGGGACAGGGTCGCAGGCATCAGCATCGCGCCGAAGAGCCCCATGGCGGCCCGCCCGGCCACGAGCAGCTCGGCCGTGGGCGCGAAGGCCGACGCCGCGGAGACGGCGGCGAAGCCCGTGCCGCCGATCAGCAGCAGCCGCCGGCGGCCGATCCGGTCCCCCAGGGAGCCCATGGGGATGAGCAGGCCGGCGAGCACGAGGGGGTAGACGTCCACGATCCACAGCAGCTGCGCCCCGGTGGGGTGCAGCGCCTGCGAGATGGTGGGCAGCGCGAAGCTCAGGGCCGTGTTGTCGACCGACACGAGCAGGACGGGCATCATCAGGACCGCGAGCGCGGCCCATTCGCGCGCACCGGCCGTGGGGCGGGGCGTCAGCAGAGTGGTCATGGTTCACCTCCGGGGAACGGATCGGGAGCGGACAGCCTTAGTAACTGTACCGTCTAGACGGTACAGTTATGGGCGAGCTGACACAATGGGCACCACGTCCGACCCAGGGAGGTCTTCCTCACATGCCCCGCCCACCCGTGGCCCGGGACAAGCTCCTGGCCGCCTTCGAGCAGATCGTCCTCGACGACGGCGAGCGCGCCGCGACCCTCGACGCCGTCGCCGCCGCCGCCGGAGTGTCCAAGGGGGGTCTGCTCTACCACTTCCCGCACCGCCAGGCCCTCGTGGACGCGACGCTGCAGCGCCTCGAGGAGCTCATGCAGCTGGACCTCGAGGCCATGGCGGCGGCGCCGGACGGGGCCGCGCGCTACTTCCTGGTCACGTCCCTGTTCGAGGACAGCCGGCTGGACCGGGCCCTGATCGTGGCCTCCCGGCTGGTCCAGGCCGGGGACGAGAACGCCCGGGCCGCCCTGAAGCGGCTCGAGGTGGCATGGTACGAGCTGATCCTCGCGGACGTGGGCGACCCGGTGGTGGCGACCGCGGTCCAGCAGATGGGCGACGGGCTCTACCACAACGCGTCGATCGGCCTGCTGCCCGACGGCAGCGCCCGGCGGCACACCATCCTGGAGCACCTCCTGGCCGCGGTGGACCGGCTCAGCCCACGCCCCTGAGCGGCCGGTTCAGGCCCGCGCCGCGGCGGCGGCCGTGCGCAGCGCGACGAGGATCCGCTGCCGGGTCTCGGCCCGGCGGTGGCCGTTGCGCAGCGACGGGTGCGGCACGCCCAGCACGGGCAGCAGCCGCGGGGGCTCTTCCACGGTGAGCAGGCGCATCATCCCGGTGAGCGCCGGGGCCCCGAAGGTCACGACGACGCGCAGCTCCGGCAGCGCCCCGACCAGCTCGCGGAGAGCGGGTCCCGCCTCGACGAGGTCCTCGACCTTCGGCGGCCGCTGCCGGCCGCCCTCGTCCCGCAGCGCCCAGGGCACCACGTTCCAGCGCAGGCAGTCGCCGCGGGCCAGCCCGGACTCCTCCCGCAGCACCCGGAAGGTCCGGGCGGTGGGATCAGGGTTGTCCTCGGAGCTGAACCCCAGGTCCCCGGCCGCCACGGTGGCCGGCCCGGGCGCCTCCATGAGCACGAGCACCCGGGCCGCGGTGCCGCCGCCGTCGGGGTCGACCCACGGCACGAACCGGCCGCCGTGGCGCCAGGAGCGCACCATGGCGTTGAGCGGGGCCACGTGGGGCTCGTCCACCCGGGCGCGCTTGTCCGGGACCGGGGTCATGCGCCTGCCGTGCCGTCCGTCGCGCGCAGCTCGGCGGGGACGTGCTCGGGCCGCAGACCGATGCCGATCGCCCGCCCGGTGAGGTGGGGCAGGAACGGCAGCGCCCGGACGAGGCCCAGCGGCACCGGGGGCCGCGGCCGCGCCCCGGTCCGGGCCGGCACGAGCCGGCGGGCCAGCACGAGCTGGAACAGCTGGGTGGCGCGCGCCGGCCACGCCCGCCGGCGCTGCACCCGCGCGAGGTCCCGCGCCCGCACCCCGCCGCGCAGCAGCCGCGGCCCGAGCAGGTTCGCCGCCGCGACCGCGTCCTGGATCGCGAGGTTGATGCCCACGCCCCCGGCGGGGGACATCGCGTGCGCGGCGTCGCCGAGGAACAGGATCCCGGGCCGCCACCACCGGCGCAGCCGGTCCACGCGCACGCGCAGCAGCTTCACCTGGTCCCAGTCCTCGATCGTGGTGACCCCCTCCCCCAGCCCGGGGGCGAGCGCGCGCACCCGTTCCCGGAAGGCGTCCAGTCCCTGGGCGCGCAGGGCGTCGTGCTCGCCGGCCCGCACGATCAGGGCGGCCTGCCAGTAGCCGGTGCGCGGCAGGGCCACCACCGCGCCGTCCCCGGCGTTGAACAGCGGCTGCTCCTGCTCCGCGCGGCGGGGCACGCGGAACCACAGCACGTCCATCCGGGACGGTGAGGCCACCGGGGCCAGGCCGGCCGCGGCCCGCAGCGCGGAGTCGCGGCCGTCGGCGGCCAGCACCAGCTCGGCCCGGATCCGCACCGGCGCCCCGTCGTCGTCGTGCGCCGTGACGCCGGTGCACCGGCCGTCCTCGACGAGCAGGCCGTCGGCGGCCGTGGAGCGCAGCAGCCGGAAGCCGGGCAGCGCCTCGCCCTTCTCGGCGAGCAGGTCCAGGAAGTCCCACTGCGGCAGGAACGCGATGAACGGGCAGCGCACGGGCAGGCGGTCGAACCGGCCGACCACCACCGTCTCGCCACCGAGGGAGACGGTGGCGCGCTCCACGCGGGTGTGCGGCAGCGCCAGGACGTCCTCGAGCCAGCCGAGCTCGGCCATCAGCTCGAGGGTGGAGGGGTGCAGGGTGTCGCCGCGGAAGTCGCGCAGGAAGTCCCCGTGCTTCTCCAGGACCACCACGTCCACGCCCTGCCGCGCGAGCAGCACCCCAGCCATCAGCCCGGCCGGGCCGCCGCCCACCACGCAGCACGTGGTCCGCACCTGTTCCGTCGTCCGCTCCGCCGCCACGGGTGCCTCCCGGGCCCTCGCTCGTCCGCTGTCCCTGCCGACGATCCCACCGGGGTGGCGGTCGCGCAAGAGACGGCCCGGCCCGCGCCCCGGCCGGACGCGTCATCCCGCGCCGCCCCCTTCCCCCGGCCGCGCGGGAGCGCGAGAGTGGGAACCGCAGCGACGGACGCCGACCGCACCGACAGGAGATCCCCATGGGCACGCTGATCGTCACCGAGTTCATCACCCTCGACGGCGTCGTCGACTCCCCCGGCGGCGGCCCGCACCCGCACGCGGGCTGGAGCTTCCGGCACGTGACCTATGACGAGGCGGCCTACGAGCTCAAGGACCGGGAGCAGAAAGAGGCGGCGGCGATGCTGATGGGCCGGGTCAGCTACGACGAGTTCGCCCCCGTCTGGCCGTCGATGGAGGAGTTCGCCGAGTACAACGCCATGCCCAAGTACGTGGTCTCCTCCAGCCTGGAGGACCCGCGCTGGCACAACACCTCCGTGCTGCGCTCCCTCGACGAGGTCGCGCGGCTGAAGGCCACGGTCGACGGCACGATCCTCGTGCACGGCAGCGCCACCCTGGCCAAGGGCCTCGCCGCCGCGGATCTCGTGGACCGGTACCACCTGCTGGTGTTCCCCGTGCTGCTCGGGGCGGGCCGCCGTCTCTTCGACGACAGCACCGACACGTTCCGTACCCTGGAGCTGGTGGAGCACGAGGCCTACGCCAACGGCGTCCTCAAGTCCGTCTACGACGTCGTCCGCTGACCGGCGGCCGCCCGTCGGGGCTCACGGTCCCTCATCCGGCCGTTCCCCGGAGCCGCGCACCAGCAGCCCGTCGTGCTCCTCGATCAGGCGCAGGGAGAGCTCCTTGTACCCGACCGTGTCGAACAGGACGGTGATCCGGTCCGGCTCCGCGCCCATCACGATCCCGTGGCCCCACTCGCGGTGGGTGACGGGGCTCTGGATCGCCCAGCTGTGCGGGGTGGCGGCGGACCGCTCCGCGGCCTCGGCGGCGGAGCCGGTCTCCGCGCAGGTGTCGCAGTTGCCGCACCAGCCGTCGGTCTCCTCGCCGAAGTAGTGGAGCAGCCAGTCCCGCCGGCACCCGTCCGTCTCGGCGTAGCCCCGCATCATGTCGATCCGCGAGCGGTCGATCCGGTGCTGGGCCTCGGCCTCCGCCAGCGCGGCGGCGACGGCGTCCTCCGGCGCGACCCCGTCCACGGCCCGGTAGCCCTCGGGCCGGGCCAGCACGCCGCCGCTGTGCTCGAGCAGGTGCAGGACACGGGCCTGGGCGCGGGGGCCGAGGCCGGTGTGCTCGCGCAGCTCGCGGGCCCGGACCGGCCCGTGCCGGCGAACCGCGCGGAGGACCTGCTCGAGGTCCGCCGGCTCGGGGGCGGCCCCGGCGAAGTACTGCTGGAGCCCCAGGTCCTCGGAACGGTAGTGCAGCACGGCGAGGGCGGGTCTCCCGTCCCGGCCGGCCCGGCCGATCTCCTGGTAGTAGCTGTCCAGGGAGTCGGGGACGTCCGCGTGCACCACGAAGCGCACGTCCGGCTTGTCGATGCCCATCCCGAAGGCGGTGGTGGCCACCACCACGTCCAGCTCGTCGCCGTGGAACCGGGCGTGCACCTCGTCCCGCTCGGACCTCCGGCGTCCCGCGTGGTAGGCCTCGGCGCGCACGCCGCGCCGGACCAGCTCGGCGGCGTAGTCCTCCGTCTCCCGGCGGGTGGCGACGTAGACCAGCCCCGGGCCGGCGAGCCCGGAGACCTCGTCGAGCACCGCCCGGCGCTTGTCGGAGGCCTGGTGGTGGCGCACCACCCGCAGCTCGATGTTGGGCCGGTCGAAGCTGTGCACCAGGACCAGGGGGTCGCGCAGACCCAGCCGGTCGACGATCTCTGACCGGGTGTGCGGGGACGCGGTGGCGGTCAGAGCCACGACGGCCGGGCGCCCCATCCGCTCGACGGCCTCCTGGAGCACCAGGTAGTCGGGGCGGAAGTCGTGGCCCCACGAGGAGATGCAGTGCGCCTCGTCCACCACGAACAGGGACGGCGGGTGCGCGGCGAGCCGCTCGGTGATCTCCTCCCGGGCGAGCTGCTCGGGGGCGAGGAAGAGGAACTTCGCGTCCCCGCGCGCCACGGCGTCCCAGGCGGCGCGCTCGCGCCGCACCCCCACCGCGGAGTTCACCGCGAAGGCGGCCTCCGCCCCGAGGTCCTCGTTGATCGCCTCGACCTGGTCGTGCTGGAGGGCGATCAGCGGGGACACCACCACGGCGGTCCCGGGCAGGGCGGCACCCGGCACCTGGTAGATCGCGGACTTGCCGTGGCCGGTGGGCATCACCGCCAGGACGTCGCGGCCGGCCGCCGCCGCCACCATCGCCTCGAGCTGGCCCTCGCGGAACTCCTCGATGCCGAAGCGGGACACGGCGACCTCCCGGAGCCGTTCGGCGGTGACCGGTGCGGCGCGCCGGCCCGCGCCCGTGGCGGCACCCACCGGCTCAGCGGGGGGCCGGGCGAGGACGGTCGCGGACCCGTGCCCGTCCTCGTCGCCGATCGGGTCCCGGCTGATGCCCATGGTGCTCCTCTCGTCCGACGGCGTCCCGCGGGGGAGCTCTCCTGACAGCAAGGGTACTTATCGAATCCGGGAATCACCACGGCGGGCCCGTGTGCGGTCCAGGGCCGGGCGGCCGGGGGCGCAGAATGGGACCCGTGGAAATCATCGTCATCGCCGCCCTCGCGATCCTCGTGGGCTCGGTCCTGCAGCGCGTCTCGGGCACGGGGGTCGGCCTCGTCGTGGCCCCGACCCTCGCCCTGCTGCTGGGCCCCGCCACGGGCGTGCTCGTGACCAACGCGACGACGACCGTCTCCGGCTTCCTCATCATGCTCTCGGTGTGGCGCCACGTGGACTGGCGGCGGTTCGCCCTCATCGCCCCGGCCGCGGCGGTGGGCGCCGTGCCGGCGGCGCTCGTGGTCCGCGAACTGCCCGCCGCCTGGCTGCAGGTGCTGGTGGGCGGCGTGGTGCTGCTGGCCCTCACCACCATGTTCGGGCTCCCCCGCCTGCCCGAGTGGCCGGGGCGGCTGCCCACGGTGCTCGCCGGGGCGATCGGGGGGTTCTTCAACACCACGGCGGGGGTGGCCGGACCGGTCATGGTGATCCACTCCCGGCTGGCCCGCTGGGAGCAGCGCTCCTTCGCCGCGACCCTGCAGCCGGTGTTCATGACGATGGGCGCCCTCTCGGTGCTCACCAAGACCCTTCTGGGGGCGGCGGGGACCGGCGGGATGCCGCCGTGGTGGGTGGCCCCGGGCGTGGTCCTCACGGTGGTGCTGGGCGTGCGGATCGGCGGGGTCGTCGCCCGCCGCGTGCCGCTGAGCACGGCGCGCACGATCGCGCTGGTCCTCGCGGGGCTGGGCGGGGCGATCACGCTGGTGCGCGGACTGCTGGGCGTGCTCTGAGTCCGACCGCCGACCGAGGGGGGGTCTCGCCGCACGTCGCACTTCGGCAACGAACGGTGGCCCAACGGCGCCCGGCGGAGCCTCCGGAACTAGGCTGGGCCCACCGACACAGGGGGCCACCATGGATCGTCAGCGGCATCTTCGTCTACAGGTGGGACTGGCCTCGGCGGCGCTGCTCGTCGCGGCGGCCGTCCAGCCCTCGGCGGCGGCGGAGCCGGGAGACTTCAGCTACGCCCAGGGTTGGCGGATCGGCCAGCACCCGCGGGAACTGGCGGACGTCAACGGCGACGGGCGCGCCGACGCCGTGGGCTTCGGGGACGCCGGCGTCCTTGTCGGGTACGGCTTGGACCACGGCGCCTTCTCCCCCGCGACGCTGAAGGCCAGCGCCTTCGGCCGGGACCAGGGGTGGCGCGTCGACCGGCACGAACGGACGCTGGCGGACCTCAACGCCGATGGACGGGCCGACGTCGTCGGCTTCGGCGAGGACGGCCTGCACCTGTCCTACTCGGCGCCCAACGGAGTCATCACCACGCCCAGCCACCCCGAGCCGGATCTGGCCGACTACGGCGTCGCCCAGGGCTGGCGGGTCGATCGGCACCCGCGGGAGCTGGCGGACGTCAACGGCGACGGACGGGCCGACGTCGTCGGCTTCGGCGACGCCGGGACCTGGGTCTCCGTGGCGCACCACCAGGACGACTTCCTCGTGGAACTCAGGTCCCCCGTGCTCGGCGTGGGCGATTTCGGCCACGACCAGGGCTGGCGGGTCGATCGGCACCCGCGGGAACTGGCGGACGTCAACGGCGACGGACGGGCCGACGTCGTCGGCTTCGGCGACGCCGGGACCTGGGTCTCCTACGCCCGCCCCGACGGGACCTTCAGCGCCGCAGCCCTGAAGGTCCGCGACTTCGGCCACGACCAG
Organism: Kocuria sp. CPCC 205258; assembly: GCF_040981005.1. Lineage (NCBI taxonomy): Bacteria > Bacillati > Actinomycetota > Actinomycetes > Micrococcales > Micrococcaceae > Kocuria > Kocuria sp. CPCC 205258. The sequence continues at coordinate 24,914 of NZ_JAVKPS010000013.1, forward strand.
GGCTGGCGGACCGACCGGCACCCGCGGCAACTGGCCGACGTGGACGGCGACGGACGGGCCGACGTCGTCGGCTTCGGCGACGCCGGGACCTGGGTCTCCTACGCCCGCCCCGACGGGACCTTCAGCGCCGCAGCCCTGAAGGTCCGCGACTTCGGCCACGACCAGGGCTGGCGGGTCGACCGTCATCCGCGCTTCGTCGAGCGGGCCACCTCCGGGCAGGGCGCCGACGTGGTGGGATTCGGTGACGGAGGGACGTACTTCTCCTTCTCCGGCCCCGGAGAGACGCTGTCGGCCGCCTGGTTGGGATTCGAGGAGTTCGGCCACCACCAGGGCTGGCGGGCCGACCGGCACCCCCGGGAACTGGCGGACGTCAGCGGTGACGGAATTCCCGACGTCGTGGGCTTCGGCGAGCGGCAGCCCGTGGTTGCGACGCTGCTCATCCACGCGGTCCCGCCCGACATCTTCGAGCACGACCCTGCGACCGGCGGTTGAGGGACGGAAGTCAGTCAGTCCTCGCGGGCCCGGCGCGTCGCGGCGTCGTTGGCCTTCCGGATCGCGTCGACGAGCTCCTTCTTGGTCATGTAGGAGCGCCCCTCCACGTCGAGCCGCTTCGCCACCTCGTAGAGGTGCTCCTTCGAGGAGTTCGCGTCGACCCCGCCGGCGGTCTCCGCGCGGGAGTCGCGGCCGCCCGCGGCGTGCTCGTCGGAGGGCCCGTACTCCTCCTTGCCCTCCCAGTGGTCGCCGACCTTCTCGTGGGTGTGCTTGAGCGCGCTGTAGGCCGTGCGCGCCGCGCGCTCCTCGTCGCCGTACTCCTCGAGCGCGGAGTCGTAGGTCTTGGCGAACGTGTCCTGCGCCTTCTGCCCCGAGCGCTGCAGGGTAGAGGGCAGTTCGCTCTTCTTGGCGTGGTCGTCCTTGCCGGTCTTGGGCACGAGGTGCTCCTTCCGTAGGGGTGTGGGGGCGCGGCTCAGAAGACGGGCATGCCGCCGGTGACGCCGAGGACGGTGCCGCTGACGTAGCTGGCCTCGGCCGGGCTCGCGAGGAAGACGTAGGCGCCGGCCAGCTCGGCGGGCTGGCCGATCCGGCCCAGGGGCGTCTCCTTGCCCATGTTCGCGACCGCTCCGGGCTCCTTCGTGGCCGGCCCCAGCGGGGTCCACACCGGTCCGGGGGCGACCGCGTTGACGCGGATGCCCTCGGGCCCGAGCTCGGCGGCGAGGTTGGCGGTGACGTTGTTCAGCGCGGCCTTCGTGGCCGCGTAGTCGATCATCGACACGGACGGGTCGTAGGCCTGCACGGACGTGGTGTTGATGATGCTGTCCCCGCGGCCGAGGTGGGGCAGCGCCGCCCGGCTGATCCAGAGGGTGCCGTAGAGGTTGGTGCGCACGGCGCGCTCGAGGTCCTCCGCGGCGAGGCCCTTGAGCCCCGCCTCCCCGCGGGCCCAGTGGAAGCCCGCGTTGTTGACGACCACGTTGAGCCCACCGAGGCCCTCGACCGCCCGGTCCACGATGTCCCGGCAGCTCTGCTCCTCGCGCACGTCACCGGGGACCAGGACGGCGGTGCGGCCGGCCTTCTCGATCCACCCCACCACGTCCTGGGCGTCCTCCTGCTCCTCGGGCAGGTAGTTGATCGCGACGTCGGCCCCCTCCCGCGCGAACGCGATGGCCACGGCGCGGCCGATCCCGGAGTCCCCGCCGGTGATGAGGGCCTTGAGCCCCTCGAGCCGGCCCCTGCCCTCCCAGGACGCCTCGCCGTGGTCGGGCACGGGGTCCATGGCGGCGGTCAGCCCCGGGGGCGTCTGCTGCTGCTCGGGCATCCCGCCCTCGTCGTCGGCCATCGCGCGGGCGTGCTGGGAGACGGGTGCCTCGGGCATGTCGGACTCCTTCGATCAGGTTGCTTATCGTTTGCTTCTCCCACCCTAGGAGGACGGGCGCCCCCTTGTCTTCCCCCGGGGGTGCACAATCTTCCGCGCCGGCCGTGGACACCCCTCGACGCTCCTCGAGTTCCGTTGATAGGTTCGCGGCACGCACCCCACCGCGCACCGACGACCCGGGAGAGACCGCATGAGCCCCGACATGAAGCCCCGCAGCCGTCAGGTGACCGACGGCATCGACGCGACCGCCAGCCGCGGCATGCTCCGCGCCGTGGGCATGGGCGACGCCGACTGGGAGAAGCCCCAGATCGGCATCGCGAGCTCCTGGAACGAGATCACCCCCTGCAACCTCTCCCTGGACCGGCTCGCCCAGGGCTGCAAGGAGGGCGTCCACGCCGGCGGCGGCTACCCCCTCCAGTTCGGCACGATCTCGGTCTCGGACGGGATCTCGATGGGCCACGTGGGGATGCACTTCTCGCTGGTCTCGCGCGAGGTCATCGCGGACTCCGTGGAAACGGTGATGCAGGCGGAGCGCCTCGACGGGTCCGTCCTGCTGGCCGGGTGCGACAAGTCCCTGCCGGGCATGCTCATGGCCGCCGCGCGCCTGGACCTGGCCTCGGTGTTCCTCTACGCGGGGACCATCGCCCCGGGGTGGGTGAAGCTCACCGACGGGACCGAGAAGGACGTCACCCTCATCGACGCGTTCGAGGCCGTGGGCGCGTGCAAGGCGGGCCTGATGGGCAGGACGGACCTCGACCGCATCGAGCGGGCCATCTGCCCGGGCGAGGGCGCCTGCGGCGGGATGTACACGGCCAACACGATGGCCTCCGTGGCCGAGGCCCTGGGCATGAGCCTGCCCGGCTCCGCGGCCCCGCCCTCGGCGGACCGACGGCGCGACCAGTTCGCCCACCGCTCCGGGGAGGCCGTCGTCGAAATGCTCCGGCAGGGCATCACGGCCCGGGACGTCCTGACGAAGGAGGCCTTCGAGAACGCCGTCACCGTGCTCATGGCCCTCGGCGGGTCCACCAACGCCGTCCTGCACCTGCTGGCCATCGCCCACGAGGCGGAGGTGGAGCTCACCCTCGAGGACTTCAACCGGATCGGGGACCGCGTCCCGCACCTCGCGGACCTCAAGCCGTTCGGCCGGTACGTCATGAACGACGTCGACCGGCACGGCGGCATCCCGGTGGTCATGAAGGCCCTGCTCGACGCCGGGCTGCTGCACGGGGACGCCCTCACCGTGACCGGCCGCACGGTGGCCGAGAACCTGGCCGCCCTGGACCCCGGGCCCCTGGACGGCGATGTGATCCGCACGCTCGACAACCCGATCCACCGCACGGGCGGGATCACCGTCCTGCACGGCTCCCTGGCGCCGGAGGGCGCGGTGGTGAAGTCCGCGGGCTTCGACGCCGAGGTCTTCGAGGGCCCGGCCCGCGTCTTCGAGCGCGAGCAGGCCGCGATGGACGCCCTGGAGGCCGGGGAGATCACGGCCGGGGACGTGCTCGTGATCCGCTACGAGGGCCCCAAGGGCGGCCCCGGCATGCGCGAGATGCTGGCCATCACCGGGGCGATCAAGGGCGCGGGCCTGGGCAAGGACGTCCTGCTGCTCACGGACGGCCGGTTCTCGGGCGGCACCACGGGTCTGTGCATCGGCCACATCGCGCCGGAGGCCGTCGACGCCGGACCGGTCGCGTTCCTGCGCGACGGCGACCGGATCCGGGTGGACCTGGCGGCCCGCTCCCTGGACCTGCTGGTGGACGCCGAGGAGCTGGCGCGGCGGCGCAGCGGCTGGGCCCCCCTGCGCCCGCAGTACGAGGGCGGCGTGCTGGGCAAGTACGTCAAGCTGGTGCGCTCGGCCTCGCTGGGCGCCGTGACCGGCTGACCGGCCGGTTCCGCCGCCCCGCCGAACGGGACGCCCCGTGCACGCACCGGGCCCCGACCGTGTGCGGTCGGGGCCCGGTGCGTGCACGGGGACGAATCAGAGCGGGCCGCCCGCGGGGCGGTCGTCGATGCGCCGGGTGGCGGGGTCCACGCCCGGGTCCGCGTCGACGGTGTCGTCGGCGAGCGTCTCGTCCACGGGCGGGACCGGCGGGACCTCCCCGGTCACGGTCTCCCCGGGAGCCCCCGGCGCCACCGGTGCCACCGGTGCGGCCGGCGCCGCCGGGGGTGCGGTCGACTCGAAGGTCACCGGCTCCGTGTCCGTGCCGGAGTCCTTCTTCTTCGCCGCGGCCGCGACCCCGGCGGCGGCCACCCCGGCCGCGGCGACGCCCGCGGCGACCGCCTTGCCCGACACCCCGGCCTTGCCGTCGTCACCGCGGGAGGCCGCGGCGTGCTCCACGCCGGGCGTGCCGACCGGGGCGCCCTCGTTGACGGAGCCCCGCCAGGCGCCGGTCGCGTAGCCCTCGGCCTCGATGAACTTCTTGAACCGCTCGAGGTCGCCCTCGGCCTGGTTCTCGACCACGTTGAGCTTGTCGCCGACCTTCTCCACGAGGCCCTCGGGCTCGTACTCGAGGACCAGGTGCACCTCGGTCCGCCCGTTGCCCGCGTCGCGGAACGTCACGGTGCCGGCGTTGGTGGCGCCCTCGGTGGCGGCCCAGGAGACCCGGCTGTCGGGGACCTGCTCCACGATCTTCGCCTCCCACTGCCGGCGGACGCCGCCGAGCTCGGCGACCCACTGGAGGCGGTCGTCGCCGAGCTGGGTCACGCTCTGCACGCCGTTCATGAAGTGGGGGAAGTCCTCGAACTGGGTCCACTGGTTGTACACGGTGCTCAGCGGCACGTCGACCACGACATTCTTCTCGACCTTGGTGCTCATGGCATCTCCTTCGATCCGTCTCGACGATCAGGGGCGGCGAAGCGTCGCCGATTCGCCAGTGTGCTTACGATACCGCCGGGCGCGCGGTGTGACCAGGGGTCGGCGGCCCGGCCGGCACGGGCCCGGGGCGCCCCACGGAGGACTATGGACTTGACGTGGGCGGACGGGGAGAATTGCCGCACGACCTGCGGGGGGCTCGACATGGCGAATCTCGAGACAGAATTCCGGACACTGGTGTCCGTCCAGGACGCGCGGGCAGCTGATGCCGTCGAGGGACACCTGGCGTGGGGACGCCTGGTGGACAGCGACTACGTGCTGGTGCACGGGCCGCCGGACTGGCTGGGACGGGACGTCGACCCCGAGGTGCTGATCGCCCGGGTCGCGTCGGGGCGGACGGACGAGGTCGAGCGGATCAGGATCTCCCGGATCCAGCTGCACGGCGTCCTGCACGACCCCGCGTCCGAGATGACGGGCATCCGGCTCGACCACCCGTCCGGGTGCCCGGCCCAGGGCCCACCGGACGGCGCGGGCTCCGAGCGCCGGCTCGCCACGGGCGCCGAACTGTGCTCGGCCGTGGACACGGTGCTGGGCCCGGCCCCGGCCGAGGAGGCCCCGGACTGCACCGAGGAGGCCCTGCGACCCGTGGTGGCGTGGGAGGAGATCCGGCGCCACTCGATCGTGGAGGACTGCCGGCTGCCCGCTCCTCCCGTCGAGCGGATGTGGATCTGCACCGTCTTCGGCAGGTCCGTGTGCAGCTGAGCGGGACCCGATGAGATCCCGGAGGCACCCCTCGCGCCTGGCCGTGGACCTCGTCGCGGTACCGGTGCTGTGGGGCATCGAGCTCCAGATCACGTGGGACCGCACGGCGGAGCCGGACGCGACCGCCACCTGGGTGGTCGTCCTCACGGCGGCGCTGCTGTACCTGCCCCTGTTCTGGCGCCGGCGCCGGCCCCTGACGGTGCTGGCCCTGGTGTCGCTGGGCGCCGTGGCCGTCCCCCTGCTCGGCTTCGCGTTCCACCCCGTCTTCTGCGTCTGGCTGGCCCTCTTCGCGGCGGCCGCGCACTGCTCCGACCGGAACGCCCTCCTCGGCCTGGCGCTCGCGTTCCTGCCGGTCGCCACGAGCGTGCAGGCCACCGTCCGGGACACTCCCGACCCCTCGATGCGGGTCGCCACGTTCGTCGTCGCCGCGCTGTTCCTCACCGTGGCCCACGTGGTCGTCTTCGGCGTGGGCCGGTGGGTCCGCTGGAGCGTGGCCCAGCGGGCGCTCGTGGCCCGGCTGGCCGCCGCCCGGGCCGAGGCCGAGGAGCGCCAGCGCATCGCCCGCGAGCTGCACGACGTCGTGGCCCACGCGGTGAGCCTCATGGTGCTGCAGGCCGGAGGGGCCGAGCGCGTGATGGACCGGGACCCGGAGCGGGCGCGGGCGGCGCTGCGGCAGGTCGACGAGCTCGGGGAGCAGGCCGTCACGGAGCTGCGGCGCATGCTGGGCCTGCTCTCCCCGGCGCCGTCCGCGGCGGCGCAGACCGCGCCGGAGCCGGTGGGCCTGCAGCGATTGGACAGCCTGCTCGACCACCTGCGCACAGCGGGCCGTGAGGTGGAGCTCTGCGTGGCGGGCGAGCCCGGGGCCCTGGAGCCGGCGGTGGACGAGGCCGCGTACCGGATCGCGCAGGAGGCGCTGACCAACGCGGTCAAGCACGCCGCCCCGGACCGCCCGGTCCGGGTCGCCCTCGACTGGGGCCCCCGGGACGTCGAGCTCTCCGTCCGCACGGACGGCGCCGGGGCCCGGGGCCGGCTCTCCGCGCGGCTGTCGACCGGGCACGGGGTGCGGGGGATGGCGGAGCGGGCCCGGGCGGTGGGCGGCGAGGCGACGGCCGGGCCCGATCCGCACGGGGGGTACCTGGTGTCCGCGCGGCTGCCCGTCCGGCCGCCCGGCCCCGGCGACGCCGCGGCGCAGGACGCCGCGGCGACCACGGCGGCCACCGGCCGCGGGAAGGGCACCGGATGACACGGGGCGCGGAACCCGCACCCGTGCGGGTGCTCCTGGTGGACGACGAGGCGATGGTGCGCTCCGGGCTGGCCATGCTGCTCACGGCCGAGCCGGACCTGATCGTCGTCGGGGAGGCCGCCGACGGCGCGGAGGCCGTCGAGGAGACCACGCGGCTGCAGCCGGACGTGGTGGTCATGGACGTGCGGATGCCCGGCACGGACGGGGTGGCCGCCACCCGGGTGCTCACCTCCGACGCGTTCCTGGACCAGGTGCCGAACGTCCCCGCCGTCCTGGTGCTGACGACCTTCGACGAGGACGCCGCCGTCCACGCCGCCCTGCGGGCGGGCGCCTCCGGCTTCATCCTCAAGAGCTCCGCGCCGAAGGTCCTGGCGGACGCCGTCCGCTCGCTGGCCCGCGGCGGGGGCTGGCTGGACCCGGACGTGACCCGCAGGCTCCTGACCGAGTTCGGCCGCGGGCCCGACCCCTCCGCCCCTCCGCCTGAGCGGCTGCAGCAGCTGACCCGGCGGGAGCGCGAGGTCCTGGTCGCCGTCGCCCACGGCCTGACGAACTCGGAGATCGCCCGGCGCCTGTTCCTCAGCGAGGCGACCGTGAAGACCCACGTCCACCGGATCTTCCTGAAGCTGGGTGTCAGCGAGCGCGCCCAGGCGGTCACGGCGGCGTTCAAGAGCGGGCTCGTCAAGCCCACCGACCGCTTCTGAGCCCTGCCCCCGGTCCCGCGCGTACCACCCCGGTTGTACGCCGGAGTTCACCTCCCGGGTGGACGCAGGGAGGTGCCCCCCACTGCGACCCTGGTCCTGTCGGTTCGAGAAGTTCCCCTCCGGACCCCGGGCAGGAACCGCCGGCACCCACGAAATCTCTTTCCCGCAGGAGACCCCAAATGTCCATCGACACCAGCACGACCACAGCCCGGCAGCCGGCCGGCGCCCGCCGCCACGCCCGCAAGGCGGTGCTGTCCCTGGCCTCCCTGACCCTGGCCGCAGGCGCCCTGCCGCTGCTGGGCGCCCCGGCCCAGGCCGCCCCGGCCCAGGCCGCCTCGGCCCAGGCCGCCCCGACGCAGTCCTCGGTGCTCGAGACGGCGTCGCACAAGCCCCACCAGAAGCACTGCTCGGTCGACGCCCACAAGCCGTCCTGGACGTGGCACCACGGGAAGAAGTACGTCAAGTACCCCTTCCACGTGAAGTGCCACAAGAAGTACAAGGTAGAGGTCAAGCAGTACTACTACGCGGTCGACAAGCACGACCACCACTACTACACCGGCGGCCACCACGACTACTACTGGGGCGACTCCTGGGGCGGCGGGCACTGGAAGCACCTGGACCACCACGACGCCAAGAAGGTCTACCACGTGGTCAAGTACCGCTACTACGACGGCAAGCACTGGTCCCCCTGGCACCAGGAGACCAGCCACTGGACCGGTCTCGGCCACTGACCGGACGGCACCGGGGGCCGGCCGGACACCGGACGGCCCCCGGACCGCTCCTCCTCCCGACGCCCCCGAGGCCGTCCCCCGGCACTGCGCGCGGGGGACGTCCTCCCGACACCACAAGAGCCGATCATGGACCTCACCCATCAGCACCCCGCCGCCAGGGCCTGGGACCTCGCTCCCGGCGACACGTTCCACGGGCGCACCATCACGGCCGTCCGCGGCGTGGTGGGACTCGCCCTCAGCCCGGTGGCCGTCATCTCCTTCACGGAGGACGACCGGGAGCACCGCGCCCAGGCCCGGATCGGCGCCGCCCACTGCGAGACGCACCAGCACTACGACGACATCATGCTCAGCGCCCGCGCGTGGGTCCGCACCCACGGCCTGCACGAGGGGGACGCCGTGGACCTGGGCCGGCTGCGGGCCGAGGTCATGGGCGCGGCCTCCCGGAACTGACCCCGCCCCTCCCCTGGACCTCGTCCCCCGCGAGCAGCGGCGCCACCCGGTACGGGATGACCGTGCGCAGGAACATGCTCGTGGAGGTCCGCAGGATGCCGGGGCACAGCCGGATCTCCTCGGAGACCCGGTAGAGGTCCTCGGGGTCCTTCGCCACCACCCGGCACAGCAGGTCCGTCTGCCCCGCGGGGGCGAAGACCTCGATGACCTGCGGGATCGCCTGCAGTCCCGCGATCGCCTCGTCGAGCTGGTGCTGGTCGAGCTCCACAGCCACGCTCGCGGCCAGGCCGTAGCCGAGCGCCGCGGGCGTCACCCGGGTGCTGTGCGGGCGCAGCGCGGGGCTCGCGCGGTAGCGCTCCAGCCGGGCGTGGATCGTCCCGCGCGCCAGGCCGGTGCGCTGGGCCAGGGCGAGCACCGTCATCCGCGGGTCCTCGTCCAGCGCCGCCAGGATCCTCCGGTCCGTCGCGTCCAGCGGACCCGCTGCCGTCCCGCCGTTCGTCATGCTGACCACCGCGGCCCCTCTTCCCCGTCTCCATTTGATCGATCTGACCGGTTCCAGAGTAGACGTTTGCGCACAGTGCCGACCAGGGTGTCGAATGATGGTCACACGATGCGCCACCTGACCCGGTTCGGCGCATCCCGGCCGGCGCCGGTCGCCCACGAAGCGTCCCGCGTCCCGCGCTGCTCGGCACCCCGCGGCGGCAGAGGCCCCCTTCCGGCCCGCGGGAGCTCCTCGGAGCTCCCGCGGGCCGAGTGCTTCCCCGGACAGGAGCGACGGGCGCCGCCGCCGGTCAGCTCCGCCGGTCAGCGCCGCCGGACCGTCGACCGGCGGCAGGCGAGGAAGCTCGCCACGAGGTCCCAGACGGTGACGACCACCACGAGCGCGACCCCGATCTGGGCGAACTCCTCGCCCACCCAGCCGCGCTCGCGGAAGACCGGGTTCACCACGGACTCGGTGCGCAGCACGGTGATGAGCAGCGCGGCCATGGCGAGGTCCAGGACGGCGCCGACCCCGAACAGCGCCCAGGACCAGCGGCGGCGGAAGAAGCGCAGCAGCTCCCACCCCCAGGCCAGCAGCACGATCCCCAGGTAGAGCGGCACCCAGGGCGTCCACACGGCGGGGTCGAGCAGGGGCTCGCCGGCGAGCGGGCCCTCACGGAGCAGCGGCCGCGAGAGCAGGAACGGCGCGGCGAAGGCCAGGCCCAGGGCGATGGTGGCCCAGACCAGCTCCCCCACGGTCGAGTCCCGCTCCGGGCGCGGCGGCGGCAGCTGCTCGACCGTCCAGCGCGGGGGCGCCTCCCCCGCCGCCCCGGTCTCCCCCCGGGCGCCGCGCCCCACCGCCTCCGCGACTTCCGTGCGCTCCACCACGGCGAAGACGACGACGGCGATGCCCGCCCCCATGAGCGCCCCCTGGATCGCGGCACCGACCGCGGGGGTGAGCGAGAGCACGAGGTAGGTGACCAGGTCCTCGCGCCCCGCCTCCCCGAAGAGCCGGCCGATCAGGGTGAGCCCGCCGAAGAGGCCGGCCAGGACGGGCACCAGGACCTTCAGCAGCTCGAGGAAGTCGTGGTAGTGCTCGAGCCCGATCAGGTGCCGCGGGCCGGGACCGTAGTCCTCGGCCAGCAGGGCGGGGTCGCCGAGCTCCTCGAGGGCGCGGCGCTCCGCCTCGGCCGGCGGCAAACCGTGCGCCACGCCGTCGTCGACCATGTCGGCGACCGTGCCCCGCAGCTCCCGGGACACGTCCTCGCGGGCTCGGGGCGGCAGGCGCCGGGCGACCTCGTGGAGATAGCTTTCGGTGCGCGGGGGGAGGGTGCTGGCGGACATGGCGATCAGTCCTCGGGACGAGTGGGGCGGGCGAGGGTGGACAGGGCGGCGTGCAGCCGGAGCCGCTCGGCCTCGAGGGCGTCCCGGACGCGGACCCCGGGACCGGTGATCCGGTAGAACTTGCGGGGCCGGGACTCGTCGGTGTTCCAGTCGCTCTCGAGCAGGCCCTGCGCCTCGAGGCGGCGCAGCAGCGGGTAGAGCGTGTTGGCCTCGACGTCGAGCCCCGCGTCCCCGAGGGTCCGGAGCAGGGCGTAGCCGTAGCGGGGCTCGTCCAGGACGAGCAGGCAGGCCAGGACCACCGTGCCGCGGCGCAGCTCCTGGAAGTGGGAGGCCACGATCGGGTCGCTCGGTTCAGCCGCCATACCCACACGATAGTGTGTGCCACACACTAATGGAAGAGCCGCCCACCCGACGCCCCGGCTCCCGTCGCCGGCGGGCGGCGCTCAGTCGTCCCAGCCCTCCTGCGGCGTGGCACAGGACTCCCGGAAGACGTACTGGGAGATCCGGCGCCGCTCCCGGCTGGACCAGTCGATGGCCGGGCGGCGGTGCTCCTCGGGGACGTAGCCCAGGCGGTAGACGGCCATGAGCTCGAGGTCCTCGGGCACGTCCAGGAGGTCCACGACCTCGGCCCACCGGGCGGGGGCCTCCATGGGGAAGGAGATGAACTGGATGCCCATGCCGAGCTCCACGGTGGTCAGCCAGAGGTTCTCCATGGCCGCGCCCATCGAGAACAGCGAGTAGAACCCGGAGAGCTCCCCGGGCCGGTACTCGCGGCGGTCGAGCATCACCCCGAGCAGCATGGGGGACCCCGCGACAAGCTTGTGGTTCTCCGCGCCCAGGGTCTGGGGCACCCGCAGCCGGTTCATCATCGCCTGCCCGCCCGGGGTGAACGCCTTCTTGGTGAAGGGGCGCAGCACCGCGGGCAGCTTGTCGAAGAGCATCCCGAAGCGCTGCTCCTCCATCTCCTGCCTGCTGAAGCGGAAGTAGCGCTTGTACCGGTCGAAGAAGCTCCCCTCGGCCATCACCTGCGTCATCGAGTCGGCGCTGATCCGGGCGATCCGGTCGATGGTCCCCCGGTCCTCGATCAGCACGAAGCGCCACGGCTGGCTGTTGAACTGGGAGGGCGCGGCCGCGGCCGTGCGCAGCAGCAGCTTCTGATGCTCCGGGGACACCCGGTCCGGCAGGAACGGGCCGTTGGTGGTGCGGCGGTTGAAGACGACGTCGAGGAACTCCATGTGCTCTCCGGTCAGGTCGGGCGGCTCAGCCGGCGCGGGCGGCGCGGGCTCGGAACAGGGCGGTGGCGTAGAACGGCGCCGCGGACAGCGCGGCGAGCGCGTGGCGGCGCGGGTGCCCCTGGGCGGGCGTGCCGAGGTGCGGCAGGGCGGCCAGGGGCAGCAGCGCCGGCGCCAGGGCCCGGCCCGCCGCGCGCCCGGAGGCGGAGGGGGAGCCGGCGGCGAGGACCGCGGCCAGCGCCGTCGTCGTGGTGGTGGTGACGTAGAGGGCGTGGTGGATCCAGCGGAACCGGCCCGTGCGCACGATCCCGGCGCCGACGGACGCCCCCAGGGCGGCGTTGGCGGCCCAGCACGCGCTCGCGAGGCCGATCCACGGGCCGGGTCGCGAGCCCACGGCGTGCACGGTGTGTCCCACGCGGTCCCCTCCTGCCGTCCGGTCCTGCCCGGCACCGGCCGGGAGCCCCAGTCTAGTGACGGCACCCCGCGCCGCCCCCGGCCCGCCGTGCTCCTTGGCGGATCGTGTCGGTCCGCGCAGAATGGGCAGATGCCCTCCGCCCAGCCGCGCGCCCGGCCCGACCTCTCCCGGCGGGACGCCGAGCTGCGCGAGCTCATGGACGACCCCTCCTGCGACCTCGCCGCGCTGCGGCGCACCTACGCGCGCTTCGACGTGGTCAACTCCCTGGTCGCCGGGTGGGCTGCGACCTACCGGCGCCGGATCCGGCCCCTGGCCGTGCCCGGCCGGCCGCTGACCCTCCTGGACGTCGGCGCCGGCGGCGGGGACGTGGCACGCGCCCTGGCCCGGTGGGCGCAGCGGGACGGGATCGATCTGCGGGTCACCGGCATCGACCCGGACGCCCGCGCCCACGAGTGGGCCTCGGCGCGGACCCGCCGCTGGTCGGCCCGGCACCCGCGGGCAGTGCCCCCGGTCTTCCGGCGGGTCACCAGCCGGGAGCTGGTCGCGGCCGGCGAGACGTTCGACGTGGTGCTCTCCAACCACCTGCTCCACCACCTGGACCCGGGGCCGGTGCGGGACCTCGCGGCGGACTCGGAGCACCTGGCCGGCCGGCTGGTGCTGCACAACGACCTCGTGCGCAGCCCGGCGGCCTACCGGCTGTACTCGGTGGGCGTGCTGCCCCTGGCCCCGGGCTCCTTCCTGCGCACCGACGGGCTGCGGTCCCTGCGCCGCGCCTACCTGCCCCACGAGCTGCGCGAGCTGACCGGTCCGGGCTGGGAGGTGCTCCCCGGTTCGTTCGGGCACCAGCAGCTGGTCCTGGACCGTTCACTCCCGGTTCACGCGCGTCCTTCACGCTGAGCGCGAGACCGACACGACGGGCCCGGCAGCGGCCCGGGAACGGAGCACCAGTGAAGATCGCGATCCTCGGCGGCGACGGCTTCTGCGGCTGGCCCGCGGCCCTGCACCTGTCCGCGCGCGGCCACGACGTGGTGGTGGTGGACAACTTCTCCCGCCGCGCCATCGACGTCCGGCTCGGGACGGAGTCGCTGACGCCCATCCGCGGCCTCGACGAGCGCCGCGCGGCCTGGCAGGAGCTGACGGGCCGGCGGATCGGCGCGGCCGAGATCGACCTCGCCGCCGACTACGAGGCGTTCCTCGACCTCCTGGTCGTCGAGCGCCCGGACGCCGTGGTGCACTTCGCGGAGCAGCGGGCGGCGCCGTACTCCATGCGCACCCCGGCCACGAAGCGCTACACCGTGGACAACAACGTCGGCGCCACGCACAACGTGCTGTGCGCGGTCGTGGAGTCCGGGCTGGACGTCCACGTGGTGCACCTGGGCACCATGGGGGTCTACGGGTACGGCACCGCCGGGATGCGGATCCCGGCGGGCTACCTGGACGTGGAGGTCCCCGGACCGCACGGCACGGTCCCCCAGCAGATCCTCTACCCCTCCCACCCCGGCTCGCTGTACCACATGACCAAGGTCCTGGACCAGACCATGTTCGCGTTCTACGCCAGGAACGACCGCCTGCGGATCACCGACCTGCACCAGGGCATCGTCTGGGGCACCGGCACCGCGGAGACGGCGCTCGACGAGCGGCTCGTCACCCGCTTCGACTACGACGGCGACTACGGCACGGTGCTCAACCGCTTCCTCGTCCAGGCGGCGGTCGGCCACCCGCTGACCGTGCACGGCACCGGCGGGCAGACCCGGGCGTTCATCCACCTCCAGGACATGGTCCGGTGCGTGGAGCTGGCCCTGCTCCACCCCCCGGCGGCCGGCGACCGCGTGAAGATCTTCAACCAGATGACGGAGACCCACCGGGTCCGCGACCTCGCGGAGCTCGTGGCCGGGCTCACCGGCGCCGAGGTGGAGATGGTCCCCAATCCCCGCCAGGAGTCCGCGGAGAACGACCTGCACGTCGACAACGACGCGTTCCTGGAGCTCGGCCTGCGGCCCACCACCCTCTCGGAGGGGCTGCTGCTCGAGGTCGAGCGAACCGCCGTGCGCTGGGCCCACCGCGTGGACCGCTCCCGCATCCCGGCGACGTCCGTGTGGAACTCCCGCCGGCGCCCGGGGATCCCGGCGCGGCCGGCCCGCTCCGCGGTCCCGGCCGCGCCCGCGCCCATGTCCGCGGGCGCCTGAGCCGGCGGATGCGGATCGCGCTCTGGACGGACGTCTTCGCCCCGAACGTCGACGGGGTGGTGACGCGTCTGACGCGCACCCTGGACGAGCTCGGGGACCTCGGCCACGAGGTGCTCGTGCTCACACCGGGGGATCCGCCCGGGCACTGGGGTCCGCACCGGGTGGTCAGGGCCCCGTCCGTGACGTTCCCCTGGTACCGGGACGTCCGGGGAGGCCTGCCGTCCCCGCGCACGGAGCGGGCCGTGTCGGCGTTCCGCCCCGACGTGGTGCACGCCGTGAACCCGGTGTGGTTCGGCGCGTGGGGCGCGCTCTCCGCGCGGACGCGGGACCTGCCGCTGCTGGCGTCCTTCCACACCGACGTGCCGCAGTACATGAGCGTGTTCGGGCACGGGCTCGGCGCCCTGCGCCGGCCCGTGGAGCGGTGGATCCGCACGACCCACAACCTCGCCGAGGTCAACCTGTGCACGTCGGGGCCCATGGTGGACCGGGCCGAGGCCCTGGGCGTGCGCCGCGTGGCGCTGTGGCCCAAGGGCGTGGACACCGTCCTGTTCCACCCCGCCAGGGCCTCCGCCGCGATGCGGTCCCGGCTCACCGGCGGGCACCCCGGGGAGCGGCTGGTGCTCTCCGTGGGGCGGCTGTCGAGGGAGAAGAACGTGACGGCGCTGCTCGAGCCGATCCGGCGGCTGCCGGGCACCCGGCTCGCCGTGGTGGGCGACGGCCCGCACCGGCCCGAGCTCGAACGGCGCTTCGCGGGCACCCCCACGGTCTTCCCGGGCCGGCTCGCCGGGGAGGAGCTGGCGGCCGCCTACGCCTCGGCGGACGTGCTCGCGTTCCCGTCCACCACCGAGACGCTGGGTCTCGTGGCCCTGGAGTCCCTGGCGAGCGGGGTGCCGGTGGTCGGCGCCCGGGCCGGCGGCATCCCGTTCGCGGTGGCCGACGGGCGGACCGGGCTGCTCGTGCCGCCCGGCGACGCGGACGCGCTCACCGCGGGCCTGGCCCGGCTGCTCGACGACGCGGCCCTGCGCGCGCGGATGGGCGCGGCCGGCCGGGCGGAGGCCGAGGGCCTCGGCTGGCGGGCCGCGACGGAGTTCCTCGTGGCCTGCTACGACGAGGCGGTCCGCCGGCATCGGAACCGCCGGCCGACGCCCCGGCACCCCTCCGACTAGATACCCCCGGGGGTACTTGCGCTATACCCCCAGGGGTATTATCGTTGTGCTCAGGACGACGCGGGAACCCTTCCGGACACGCGTCACCAGCCATCGAACGAAGGAGAATCCCATGCTGATCGAGCGCATCTACGACGAGGACCTCGCCCAGGCCAGCTACTTCATCGGGTGCCAGCGCACCGGCCAGGCTCTGGTGGTCGACCCCCGCCGCGACATCGACGTCTACCGGGACATGGCCGCGAAGAACGGCATGGAGATCACCGCCGTCACCGAGACCCACATCCACGCCGACTACCTCTCCGGCACCCGCGAGCTGGCCGCGGCCACCGGCGCGGACATCCACGTCTCCGGCGAGGGCGGGGAGGACTGGCAGTACGAGTTCGAGGCGAACCGCCTGCACGACGGCGACGAGATCCGCATCGGCAACATCGTGGTGGCCGCGGCGCACACCCCGGGCCACACCCCCGAGCACCTGTCCTTCCTGGTCACCGACGGCGCCTTCGCCGACGCCCCGGGCTACCTGCTCACCGGCGACTTCGTGTTCTCCGGCGACCTGGGCCGTCCGGACCTGCTGGACGAGGCCGCCGGCGGCGTGGACACCCGCTTCCTCGGCGCGAAGCAGATGTTCGCCAGCCTCAAGGAGAAGTTCCTGACCCTCCCCGACCACGTCCAGGTCTTCCCCGGCCACGGCGCGGGCTCGGCCTGCGGCAAGGCCCTGGGCGCGATCCCCTCCACCACGGTGGGCTACGAGCGCCTCTACGCCTGGTGGGGCCCCTACCTGGCGGCCGACGACGAGGCCGGCTTCGTCGCCGAGCTGCTCGACGGCCAGCCGGACGCACCGTTCTACTTCGGCCGGATGAAGAACCAGAACCGCAGGGGCCCGGCCGTCATGGGCGAGCGGGCGCCCCTGCCCGAGCTCGACCCGCAGCAGGTCGCGCAGCGGCTGGCGGCCGGCGAGGTGACCTTCGTGGACGCCCGCTCCGCGGACGAGGTGCACACCGGGACCGTGGCCGGGGCGCTGAACATCCCGGCGGGGAAGTCGATCGCGACCTTCGGCGCCTGGGCCGTGAACCCCGAGGCCGACGACCGGCCGCTGGTGCTGCTGGCGCCCGACCAGGAGGCCGCCCAGGAGTTCTGGGACCACCTGGTGCGCGTGGGCATCGACGCCGTGGCCGGCTACGTCACCGGGATCGAGGGCCTGCCGCAGGCCACCCCGCGGCTGGTCTCCCCCGAGGAGGTCGAGACCTTCGACAAGGCCGTCCTGCTGGACGTGCGCGCCGTGAGCGAGCACACCGCCGGCCACATTCCCGGCTCCACCCAGCTGCACGGCGGCCGGGTCCTGTGGAACCTGGACCGGCTCCCGGAGCAGGGCACGATCGTGACCTACTGCCAGAGCGGGCTGCGCAGCTCGGTCGTAGCCTCGACCCTGCGCCACGCCGGCTACGACGTGGTGGAGCTCGAGGGCTCCTACGCCGCCTGGTCCGCCGGGCAGGAGGCCCTGGAGGCCACCCCCGCCCGCTGAGCCCCGCTCCGCTCGGACGGCAGCCCCGCCCCTGACGCCGCGTCCCCCCGGTGCCACCGCACCGGGGGGACGGGGCGTCCTGCGTGCCCGGCTCCCGTCCTGTGCACGCAGGACGGCAACCGGGAGCACCCAGGACGCGCAGGACGCCGCCGGAGCCCAGCGGCCGGGGCCGGCACGCGGCCTGACCGTTCACTATTGTCAACACGGACTACCGGCAAGTAGGTTCGACGGCACAGCAGTCCGTCGGACGCGCTCCGGATCTCCGCGAGCTCCGCGGTGCACGCCGCACGACCAGCAGCACGACATTTCCTGTCGCCCCCGCCACCGCGCGGACCGGCGGCACGGGGGGAGGTCCTGCCGCGCGCTGCCGGCCGCGGGGCGCCCCCGGGGCGACGACCGAGCACAGGAGACACAGGACATGACTGCTGGAAAGACATGGGCGGCCACGGGCGCCACCGCCGCGATGCTGGCCGGAGGCCTCCTCCTCGGGGCCCCGGCGGCCGTCGCGGCCCCGGGGGACCCCGCCTGCCTGCAGGCCACGGCACAGCTGGACGCGGCGCTGGCCGGGGCCGGGCTCACCCCCGAGTCGCTCGGGGCGCTCGACCTCTCGGCCGAGGCCGTGGCCGCCGCCGAGGCCCAGTACGCCGCGCTCGTCGAGGGCGCCGGCGGACCCAGCCTGCAGGAGCTGGAGGCGGCCGCGGCCGCGCTGATGACGGCCCAGGAGTCCGGCGACGCGGAGGCCGTCGCCCTGGCCGAGGCCCGCCTGGCGGAGCTCGACCAGCAGCTCACCATTGCGTTCGGCACGCTCGACCCCGCCGTCGCGGAGCAGGCCGTCGCCGAGGCCGCCGTGGCGTTCGAGGCGCTGCTGGCCGAGCTGGCCCTCGACGAGAGCGCGGTCGACCAGTTCCTCGTGCTCCTCGAGCAGGCCGTCCTGGCCTGCGAGGCGCCCGCCGCCCCGGCCCCCGTGGCGCCGGTGCTCCCGGCCCCGGCGGAGCCCGCCCCGGCCTCCGTCGAGGCGGCGCCCGTCGAGGTGCCCGCCGAGACCGCGCCGGTGGAGGTCAACCCGGGCCTCAACATGCAGACCGCCGTCGCGGAGCCGGAGCAGCGTCCCGGCGCCGGCCTGGCCGCGGGCCTGCTCGCCGCGGGGATCGCCGCGAGCGCGGCGGGCGCGCTGCGCCTGCGGCGGCGCAGCCGGTCCTGAGCCGCCCGCCGTCCCGGTGGCCCCACGGGCCCCGGGACGGCGCGACCCCGGGGCCGCGCCGAAGCCGCCCCGGGGCCCGAGGCCGCCCCGGGACCCGGAGGCCTCGGGACGGAGGAGGCTCCTAGCCCCGGGTCACGGCGCTGCTGCCGGCCGTCGGGGCGGTCGGCGGGTCCAGGACCGCCACGAGCCGGGCGAGGTCCTGGGCCGCGGCCATGACGAGCCGGTCCTCCGCCCGGGAGGGGTCGGTGAGATCGGAGTGGAGACGGCCCACCAGGGAGCGGACCCGCTCGGCGGCCTCCTCCGGATCCTCACCGGCGGCCCACGCCCGCACCGCGTCGGCGGCGGACTGCACCGCCTCGCCGAGCCGGGCGGTCAGGGCCGCGGGCACCAGCCAGTCGTGCGCCTGGTGGTCGTAGAGCTCGCGCACCGCGTCCGTGAAGCCCCGGAGGTGGAAGATGACGTTCTCGAGCTTCAGCAGGGAGTCGTAGCCCGGGTCCCCCGGGTCCGCGGCGGGTCGCCGCCGCCGCCGGAGCACCATTCGGGGGTTGCCGCGGGCGCTGCGCGCCGACTCGTCGACCGCCTCGCGCACCTCGCCGGTGATCCGCACCAGGGAGTGGTTGCGCCGGCGCCAGTCCCGTCCCCCGGTGGTCCCGGGCTCCGCGAGCTCCCCGGCGACGTCCTCGAGGTAGTCGACGACGACGTTCTGCAGCCGGTCGAGCTGCAGGCGGGCCGTGCGGAAGTCCAGCGGCGGGAAGACCGTCACGTTGACGAGCAGCCCGATCGCCACGCCCACCGACATCTGCACGAGGAAGCCGGCCGAGAAGCCCTCGGCGTCCTGGCCCCCGACGATGAGGACGAACAGCGCGCCGACCGGGACGTACTCCGCACCCGCCCCGAGCCGGCGGATGCCAGCCAGGAGCACGCCCACGCCGACCGCCACGGCGACCGTCACCAGGTTGGGCTCGCCGACCAGCAGGACCCCGGCCGCCAGGAGGATGCCCAGGGCGATGCCGGCCACGGTCTGCAGCCCGGCGCGGACCGAACCCAGCACGGTCGGGTACATCGCGGAGATCGCGCCCAGCGGCGCGTAGTAGGGGTACTGGTCGATCACGCCGGGCATCCGCTGGGCCACGACCCAGGACAGGGCCACGGCGAGCGAGGTCTTGAGGGCCAGGAGGATCCGGGCGCCGCGTATCGTCTGCACCCGGACATCCTACGGACCGGCCGGTAGGATCGAGCCCGCCGACCGCTCCCCCCGGGGAGCCCGCCCCCGAGGAGCACCCCCATGAGCCGACCGCCGCACCGGCGCCTGCTGCTGGTCCTCGCCGTGGGGGCCGGCGGGGCGCTGGGCACCGGCGCCCGCCACGGACTCGCCGAGCTGGTGCCGACGGTGGCCGGCTGGCCCCTGGCCACCCTGACCGCGAACCTGATCGGGGCGTTCCTGCTGGGGATGCTCCTGGAGGCCCTCCTGCGGCGCGGTGCGGAGACCCCCCGCGGGATGCTGCTGCGCCTCGGCGCGGGCACCGGGGCGCTGGGCGGCTTCACGACATTCTCCTCGCTCGCCCTCGAGACCGAGCGGCTGCTGACCGGCGGGGCCGCGGGACAGGCGCTGGCCTACGTGGGGATCTCACTGCTCTGCGGGTTCCTGGCGTGCCTCGCCGGCACCGTCCTCGCGGCCCTCGGGCGGCGCGCGTGACCGCCCTGCTGATCTGCCTCCTCGGCGGACTGGGCGCGATGGCCCGGTTCGCGGTGGACGGGACCGTGCGGCAGCGGTGGGGGACGTCCTTCCCCGCCGGCACCGTGGTCGTCAACGTGAGCGGCTCGTTCCTGGCCGGCCTCCTGTCCGGGGCCGCACTGGCCGGGGTGCTGGGCGGGCCCGCGGCGTCGGTCGCCGTGATCGGCTTCTGCGGCGGATACACCACCTTCTCCACCGCGATGGCCGACACCGTGCGGCTGGTCCGGGACGGCTGGACGCTCCGGGCGGTGCTCAACGCCGCGGGCACCGGCGCGCTGACCGTGCTCGCGGTGCTCGCGGGGCTGGCCGCGGCGGCACCGCTGCGCTGAGCGCGGCCGCCCGGCCGGTCTCAGGCCCCCACGCGCAGCTCGTTGCCGGGGATCGAGGCCAGTAGCTGCCGGGTGTACGGGTGCTGCGGGTCGGTGAAGATCTCCTCACTCGCGCCGGCCTCCACCAGCCGGCCGTCCTTCATCACGCACACCTCGTCCGAGATCAGCCGGACCACCGCGAGGTCGTGCGAGATGAACAGGTAGGACAGCCCGAACTCGTCCTGGAGCCGCCCCAGCAGGTCCAGGATCTGCTTCTGCACGAGCACGTCGAGCGCGGACACCGGCTCGTCGCACACGATCAGCTCCGGCTGCAGGGCGAGCGCCCGGGCGATCGCCACGCGCTGGCGCTGGCCGCCGGAGAGCTCGTTGGGGTAGCGGTTGACCGTCGAGGGCGGCAGGGCGACCTCCTCGAGCAGCCACTTCACCCGGTCCTGGCGCTCCGCCCGGGTGCCGCGGCCGTAGGTGGACAGCGGCTCCTCGACGATCCGCCCGATCGTGAACATCGGGTTGAGGGACGAGTACGGGTCCTGGAAGATCGGCTGGACCCGCTGCCGGAACGCGGCCAGCTGCCTGCCCCGGAGTGCCGTCACGTCCTGGCCGTCGAAGCGGATCGACCCGGAGGTGGGCTCGTAGAGCTTCAGCAGCATCCGCGCCGTCGTCGTCTTCCCCGACCCGGACTCGCCCACGATCGCCACGGTCCTGCCGCGGGGCACCGTGAGGGAGACGTCCTGGACCGCCGTGAAGTCCGCCTGGCCCAGCCGCCCCTTGAAGACCTTGGTGAGGTTCTCGATCACCACCAGCGGCTCCCGGGCCGCGGCCCCGGCCGCCGCCGGAGCCGCCGCCGTCGCACCCGCTCCCGTCCGGCCCGGCGACGGGACGGCCTGCCGGCCCACCCGGGCCGCGGCCACCGAGGGCGCCGCCTGCACGAGGCGGCGGGTGTACTCGTCCTGCGGGTCCTCGAGCACCCGGGCGGACGGGCCGGCCTCGACGATCCGCCCGCGGTGCATCACCACGATGTCCTGGGCGCGCTCCGCGGCCAGGCCCAGGTCGTGGGTGATGAGCAGCACGGACGTGCCGATCTCCTCGGTCATCCGCTCGATCTGGTCCAGGATGGTGCGCTGCACGGTGACGTCGAGGGCGGACGTCGGCTCGTCGGCGATGAGCAGCCGCGGCCGGCAGGCGAGCCCGATCGCGATGAGCGCGCGCTGGCGCATGCCCCCGGAGAACTCGTGCGGGTACTGCCGGGCGCGCCGCTCGGGCTCGGGCAGCCCCGCGGCCGCGAGCGCCGCCACGACCTTCTCGTCCACGTCCCGGCGGGTGGCCAGTCCGTGCACGAGCAGGGTCTCGGCCACCTGGCGGCCGACCGTGGTCACGGGGTTGAGGTTGGACATGGGGTCCTGCGGGACGAGACCGATCTGCCGGCCGCGGATCCGCCGCATCCGCGCCTCGTCCAGGCCCACGAGCTCCTGGCCCGCGAAGCGGACGGAGCCGCCGGTGACCCGGCCGTTGCCGGGCAGCAGTCCGATCACGGACATGGCGGTGGTGGACTTGCCCGAGCCGGACTCCCCCACGATGGCGAGGGTCCGGCCCTCGCGCAGGGTCAGGGACGCCTCGTGCACGGCCTGGACCGGCCCGTTCATCGTGCTGAAGGCCACGGCGAGGTTCTCGACCTCGAGCAGCGGGGCGGCGTCCGCCCCCGGGGCGTGGTTCTCCGGTCTCATCGGTCGGTGCACCTCACGCGGTTCGTGACTTGGGGTCGAGGGACTCGCGCAGGGACTCCCCCAGCAGGGTGAAGCCCAGGGCGGTGACGGCGATGCACAGGCCGGGCAGGAACGCCAGCTGCGGGGCGATCGACAGCTCGGCCTGGGCGTAGGTGAGCATGCGGCCCCACTCCGCCGTCTGCGGCACGCCGCCGCCCAGGCCCAGGAAGGACAGGGCGGCCGCGTCGATCACCGCGGTGGCCAGCGTCAGGGTGCCCTGGACGATGACCGGCCCGGTGCTGTTGGGCAGCAGGTGGCTCATGGTGATGGTGCGGCGGGACAGGCCCAGGGTCTGGGCGGCGAGGATGTAGTCGGCGCCCCGCTGGGACAGCATCGAGGAGCGCAGCAGGCGGGCGAAGATGGGCACCTGGGAGGCGCCGATCGCGATCATCACGGCCCACTGGCTCTGCCCCATGATCGCGGCGATGGACACGGCCAGCAGCAGGTTGGGCACGGAGAGCAGGATGTCCACGAAGCGCATGATCACGCTGTCCACCCAGCCGCCGAGGCCGCCGGCCAGCAGGCCGAGGACCATTCCGCCGACCAGGCCCAGGGCGGTGGAGACCACCCCGATCACCAGGGAGGCGCGGGCCCCCCAGATCAGCTTGGACAGCAGGTCCCCGCCGAAGCGGTCCAGGCCCAGCGGATAGCCCTCGACCTCCCCGGGGCCGGGGATGGTGGTGGGGGTGATCTCGGTGCGCCCGGGCAACTCCTCGCCGCCGAACGGGGCGAGCCACGGGGCCAGGAGGGCCACGAGCAGGAAGACGCCGACGATCACGGCCCCGGCGATGGCCGCGGGATTGCGGCGCAGCCGGCGGAAGGCGTCCTTCCACAGGCTCGTGCCGACCGCCGCGGTGGTGCCCGGGGTGGTCGTGACGGCCTCGGGGCCCTCGGTGTGCGAGGGACCTGAGGGGGCGGGGGGAAGTGTGGCGCTCACTGGACACGCACCCGGGGGTCGATGAGGCTGTAGGAGATGTCCACCAGCAGGTTGATCAGGGAGTAGGCCAGGGCGATGAAGATGATGAAGCCCTGCAGCACGGGGTAGTCGAGGGTGAAGATCGCGTCCCGCAGGAACCGGCCGATGCCGTTGAACGCGAAGACGGTCTCGGTGAGCACGGCCCCGGAGATCAGCAGGCCGGTCTGCAGGCCGATGGTGGTGACCACGGGGAGCATGGCGTTGCGCAGGATGTAGCGGCCGCGGATCAGACCGCGCGTCAGGCCCTTGGCGCGGGCGGTGCGCACGTAGTCCGCGCTCTGGACCTCCAGCACCGAGGCGCGGGTGATGCGCACGATGATCGCCAGCGGGATCGTGCCCAGGGCCACGCCCGGCAGGACCAGGTGCAGGAGCGCGTCCCACGCCG
The DNA here is from genome assembly GCF_040981005.1 of Kocuria sp. CPCC 205258. Classification (NCBI taxonomy): domain Bacteria; kingdom Bacillati; phylum Actinomycetota; class Actinomycetes; order Micrococcales; family Micrococcaceae; genus Kocuria; species Kocuria sp. CPCC 205258. Next base: position 48,211 of record NZ_JAVKPS010000013.1, read on the forward strand.
CGTCCCACTCGCCCGTGAGGACGCCGTCGAGGACGAAGAAGTTGGTGTGGTGCGTCGCGTCGATGCGCGGGTCCTGCCGTCCGTCCGCCGGGAAGAGCGGGACCTGGATCGCGAGCAGCCACTTGAGGATGAACGCCAGGAAGAACACGGGGACGGTGACGCCCAGCAGGGACAGCACCACCGAGGAGTGGTCCAGGAGCCTGCCGCGGTGGCGGGCGGCCACGTAGCCGAGCGGGACCCCGATGCCCACGGCGAAGACCAGCGCCACGAGCGCGAGCTCCAGGGTGGCGGGGAAGCGGGTGAGGAACTCCTCGACCACGGGCCGGCCGGTCACGATGGAGGCGCCGAAGTCCCCCCGGAGGAGCTGACCCGTGTAGACGACGTACTGCTCGAGCAGGGGGCGGTCGAAGCCGTAGACCTCGTTGATGCGGGCCACGGCCTCGGGGGTGGCCTTGTCCCCCAGCAGGGCGGTGGCCGGCCCGCCGGGCAGGGCGCGGACCCACGCGAAGAGCAGGACCGACAGGCCGAGGAGGGTGGGGACGAGCAGGGCGAGCCGCTTGCCGATGACGCGGAGCATTCCGGTCCTTCCGGACGGAGAGGGGCAGAGGGGAGGACCGCCGGGAGGACGGCGGGGGCGGTCCGGGGCGGCGCGCGCTGCGCCGCCCCGGACCCGGGCTCACTCGCTGAGCTCGATCCTGTTGAAGACCTCGTCGTTGACCGGGCTCACCGGGTAGGACTCCACCCGGGGGTCGAAGGCCAGCGACGGCGCCGGGTTGGCCAGGGGCACCGCCGGCAGCAGCTGCATGATCTGCTCGTTGATGTCCTCGTAGACCGGCGTCTGCTCCTCGACGCTGGTCAGCTCGCGGGCCTCGGCCAGCGCCCGGAACAGCTCGGGGTCCGCGAAGCCGAACTCGGGCTTCTCCCGGCCGAAGAACACGCCCACGAAGTTGTCGGTGTCGTTGTAGTCCCCGGTCCAGCCGAGCAGGTGCAGGTCGTGGTCCGGGGTGCCGTTGATGCGGTCGAGGTAGTCCGGGGACCACTTGTCCGGCTGCGGGTTCACGGTGATGCCCACCTCCTCCAGCTGCGCGGTGAGCGTGGTGAAGGTCTGCTCGGGGTTCGGCATGTAGGGGCGGGAGACGCCGGTCGGGTAGCTGAAGTCCAGCTCCAGGCCGTCGGCGTAGCCGGCCTCCGCGAGCAGCTCGCGGGCCCGCTCGGGGTCGTACGCGTACTCGGTGACGTCCTGGTTGTAGCCGTTGACGGACTCCGGGATGAACTGGGTGGCCACCGTGGTGCCCTCGGGCAGCGTCTGGGAGACCAGGGCCTCCTTGTCGATGGCGTGCGCGATGGCGCGGCGGACGTCGACGTCCGCGAGCTCCTCCTGCGCCTGGTTGAAGCCGAGGTACAGGATCGTGAACGGGTCGCGGGTGACCACGTTGTAGCCGGCGTCCGTCAGGGCCTGCGTGTCGGCCGGGGCCACCAGGTCGTAGCCGTCCACGCTGCCGGACTCGAGCGCCTGGCGGCGGGCCTGGGGGTCGTCGATGATCCGGAAGATCACGTCGGTGACCTGGCCCTGCTCGCCCCAGTAGTCGTCGTGGGCGGCCAGGACCACCTGGTTGCCCACGTCCCAGGAGTCGAACCGGAACGGTCCGGTGCCCACCGGGTGGCCCTGGGCGTACTCGGAGAGCTCCGGGGACTCCTCCGTGCCGCCGGCGGTGTCCGCGCCGTACTCCTCGAGGGCCGTGGGGGACTGCATGGCGAACGCCGGCAGGGACAGGGCGGCGATGAAACCGGCGAACGGCTTGTTCAGGGTCACCTCGGCCTCCCCCTCCCCCGTGGCCTCGCAGCCGGAGTAGATGGCGTCCTCGGGGGCGTCCGCGAAGCCCTTGAACAGCGAGCCGTAGTAGTAGGCCATGTTCTCGGACTGCAGGAGGCCCTCGAAGTTGTACCAGCGCTCGAAGTTCGCGCAGACGGCCTCGGCGTCGAACGCCGTGCCGTCGTGGAAGGTGACGCCCTCCCGGAGCTGGAACGTGTAGGTCCGCCCGTCCTCGGACTGCTCCCACGACTCGGCGAGCAGGGGCTCGGGGTCCGCCGAGCCCTCCTGCACGCCCACGAGACCCTCGAAGATCTGGCGGGAGACGCGGAAGGACTCCCCGTCCTGCGCGAACGCCGGGTCGAGGGTCTTGGGATCGGACGACGCCGCGAAGACGAACGTACCGTCGACGTCGCCGCCGGCTGCGGCCTGGGTGGCGCCGGCTCCCCCCTCCTCGCGGTCCGAGGAGAGGCAGCCGGTGAGGACGAGGGCGGCCACGGCGGCCAGGGAGGTGACGGCGAGGGGGCGGCGGGCGCGCCCCGGACGGGATGGCGTGGACATGAACGGACTCCTCGAGGGGCGAGCGGCAGGACCGGCTCCGGGTGGCGGAGCGGGGACGCGGGTCCCCGGACTGCCGGCAGGCGTGTGACGGGTACCACACGGTACAAGTGATACCACGAGTTGCACTCAAGTCATCTCATGCCCGCGTGGCGGGCATGTTTCCGATCGCGCACACCGGGTCGCCCGTTCCCGGCGCACCCGGGCGACCCCGGCCGTTTCACCAGTAAGCTTGCTATTCTGCTGGGAGCACCCGTCCCAGCACGTCCCACCGGAAGAGAGCAGGACCCCGTGGCCGAGATCAATCCCGAGCAGGAACGCAACGACCCGAAGAAGGCCGGTGACGCCTTGAACGAGGAGTCCGGCCTGAGCATCGAGGGCGACACCCCTCCCGACGCCGGCTCGGGCGTGGGCCCGACCAACCCCGAGCTCGACGTCGACCGGCCCGGCGACTCCTCGAAGGGGAAGCTCGCGCTGGCCGTCATCATCGGCCTCGTGGCGCTGTTCGTGGTGCTGTGGTTCGTCGGCGCCGTCGTGGGGATGTTCTGACCCCGACGCCCTGAGGCACCGGGCCGCCGCCCCACGCCCCGGCCCGCGGCCTGCCGGAGCGGGCAGGGGTTGTGCTCACGGGCGGCCGGCGTCCCCGTCGGTGCCGTCGTCGTCCTCGTCGTCCTCTTCCGTCCAGTCCTCCGAGGACGGGCCCATCATGGCGAAGCGCTCGCCGTCCGGGCCGGCGGCGAACACCAGCTCCCCGTAGCCGAACTCCTCCGGCTCCTGGACCAGAGCGCCCCCCGCGGCGACGACCCGCTCGGCGGCGGTGTCGGCGTCGTCGACCTCGAAGCAGACCCACCACAGCGGCGGCGCCTCCTGCAGGTGGTCGACGTCCTCGGCGGCCACGCCGATGCCGCCGGCCGAACGGTCCATGCCCGGGACCGTGAACACGGCGTACGCCTCGTGCCGCGTCCCGATGTCCTGGTACGTGTAGCCGAAGACCTCGGCGTAGAACCGCTCGGCGGCCGCCTGATCGGTGGTCAGGAGGTCGCACCAGGCCACGGTCCCGTGCTTGCCGACGATGCTGAACCCGGTGTGCTCCTGCGGCTGCCACACCCCGAAGGCCGCCCCCGTGGGGTCGATCCACACGCCCATGGTGCCGAAGCTGCCCACCGCCATCGGCTCGAACAGCTGCCGGGCACCGGCCGCCACCGCGGCCCTGCCCGTGGCCACGATGTCGTCGGACGCGAGGTAGACCGCCCACGCGTGCGGGTCGTCCTCCATCTCGGGCAGCGCGGGGGACATCCCCGCCACCGGCTGGCCGTCCACCAGGGCGTTGCAGTAGCCGCCGTACTCCGGGTCCGAGGGCGTGAACCGCCACCCGAGCACGCTCGCGTAGAAGTCCATGGAACGGTCCAGGTCCGAGACCATGATGTCCGCCCAGCACGGAGCCCCCGTGGGCCATCGGTCGATGCGCTCGGTCATCCCTGAGTCCTCTCGTCGCGCGCCGGATCGGGTTCCGCCCGGGTGCCTGCGACGCGGGCCGCACCCGCGCGGTCCTTCGTCCCCCCATGCTCGTCCCCCGCGTCCCGATTGGGAACACCTCCCGCCGAGAAGCGGGGGCGGCCCGCACGGCCCCGGGCTCCGGGGCTGGGCATTAACATTCCTCGTTTCCTGACGGCGCCCCCGATCCGTTCCTAGACTCGGAGCCAGGACAGGGGTCACGGCCGCGGCCGGAGCCCTCCCCGGGGGATCGACGAGGACAGCATGCGTGCGTGGTGGATCGATGAGCCCGGTCCCGCGGCCGGCGGGCCGATGCGCTTCGGGCAGTGCCCCGACCCCGTGCCGGGGCCCGGGGAGCTGCTCCTCCGGGTGCGGGCCTGCGGGGTGTGCCGCACCGACCTGCACCTCGTGGAGGGCGACCTCCCGCTGCACCGGGCGGGGGTGATCCCGGGCCACGAGATCGTCGGCGAGGTGGTGGGCGCGGGTCCCGGCTGCGCCCGGTTCCGGAAGGGCGAGCGCGTGGGCGTCGCGTGGCTGCGGCACACCTGCGGCCGCTGCCGGTTCTGCCGCCGCGGCCGGGAGAACCTCTGCACCGCCCCGCGCTTCACCGGGTGGGACCAGGACGGCGGCTACGCGGAGCTCACCCTGGCCCCGGAGGCCTTCGCCTACCGCCTGCCCGAGGAGTTCGACGACGAGCACGCGGCCCCCCTGCTGTGCGCCGGGATCATCGGCTACCGGGCGCTGCGGCGGGCCCAGCTGCCGCCCGGGGGCCGGCTGGGCATCTACGGCTTCGGCGCGTCCGCCCACCTCGCCGCCCAGGTGGCCCTGCACCAGGGCGCGGAGGTCCACGTCATGACCCGCTCGGAGGCGGCGCGCGAGCTGGCCCGCGATCTGGGCGCCGCCTTCGTGGGGGAGGCCGACGAGCCTCCGCCGGTGCCGCTGGACGCGGCGATCCTCTTCGCCCCCGTGGGCACCCTCGTCCCCCCGGCGCTGCGCGCCCTGGACCGGGGCGGCACCTTGGCCGTCGCCGGGATCCACCTCAGCGACGTCCCGGCCCTCGACTACGCCGCGGAGCTCTTCCAGGAGCGGCAGCTGCGCAGCGTGACCGCCAACACCCGGCAGGACGGCGAGGAGTTCCTGCGGCTGGCCGTCCGGCTGGGACTGCGCCCCACCACCGTCCCCTACCCCCTGCGCGCCGCGGACCGGGCCCTCGCCGACCTGGCCGCGGACCGGATCACGGGGGCCGCCGTCCTGCGCGGGTGAGCCCCGGCCCCACCGGCCCCGGGCCGGGACCGAGCCGCACCGCACCGCACCGCACCGCAGGGACCGCACCACAGGGCAGCGGACCCGGGAAGCACATCGAAGAGACCACCCGCCGACATCCCGCGGACGCCCCGCACCGGGCTCCGGCCACCGCCCGACTCCTCAGGAGCTCCCGTGAACGAGCACCCCGCCTCCCGCCCACCCCGTCCGGCCGACCGACAGGACGCCCCGCGCCGCACCAGACCCGGGCAGTGGGTGCTGCTGGTCCTGGGCACCCTGCTGACCGCCCTGGGCCTGGCGGCGCTCGTGAGCGGTCTGGTCCTCGCCGGCGCGGCCGCGGCCCAGCAGGACGGGCGCTTCCTCACCGCGTCCCCGGACCGGCACCAGACCATCACCTACGCCCTGGTGGGCCCGCCCGCCGTGCTCGACGTCGGCGACGCCCAGCTCTCCCCCGTGCCCTTCCTCGACCAGCTCGGCAGGGTGCAGGTGCGCGTGACGGCGGCCGACCCGCAGCAGGACATCTTCGTGGGCGTGGCCGAGACCGCCGACGTCGACCGGTACCTCGACGGCGTCGCCCACGCCGAGCTCGGCCGCGCCACGGAGTCCGGGGACGACACGCGGGCCCGGGTGCCCGGCGAGCGGGTGCCCGACCGGCCCGGGAACCAGACCTTCTGGGCCGACTCGGACCAGGGCCCCGGCACCCGGGAGCTGACCCTGGACCTGCGCTCGGGCAGCTGGACGCTCGTGGTGATGAACGCCGACGCCACCCGGCCGGTCTGGGCGGACCTGCAGCTCGGGGCGCGCTCCGACCTCCTGGGCCCCCTGGCCGGCGGCCAGCTGGTCGGCGGGCTGGCCGGACTGGTCGTGGGCCTCCCGCTGCTGCTGCTCGGCGCCGCCGGACTCGGCAGGGACATCGACCCGCGCACCCCGCCGCGCGGCACGGGCCCGGGCGCGGCCCTCGCCGAGAACCCGGGGCGGGACCGGACCCCGCCGCCGGTCTCGCCCGTACGCCTGACCGGCTTCCTCGACGCGGGGCTGTCCCGGTGGCGGTGGCTGGTCAAGTGGCTGCTGGTGGTCCCGCACCTGATCGTACTGGCCGTGCTGTGGTTCGCCCTGGTGGTCACCACGGTCGCCGCCGGGTTCGCCATCCTGTTCACGGGCCGGTACCCGCCCTCGTGGTTCTCCTTCAGCGTGGGGGTCCTGCGATGGAGCTGGCGGGTGGCGTTCTACTCCTACTCCGCCCTGGGCACCGACCGGTACCCGCCCTTCACCCTGGCCCGCGCGGACCACCCGGCGCAGCTGGAGGTCGCCTACCCGGAGCGGCTCTCCCGCGGTCTCGTGCTCGTGAAGTGGTGGCTCCTGGCGATCCCGCACCTGCTGATCGTCGGGGTGCTCACGGGCGGCGGCGGCACGTGGAGCACCACCCGCGGCGGCGGCGACGGCACGACGACCACCAGCTGGGGACCGTCCCTGCTCGGGCTGCTCGTGCTGGTGGCCGCCGTGGTCCTGCTCTTCACGGGCCGGTACCGTCCCGAGCTGTTCGCGCTGGTCGTGGGCATCAACCGCTGGGTCAACCGGGTCCTCGCCTACGTGCTGCTCCTGCGGGACGAGTATCCGCCGTTCCGGCTCGACCAGGGGCCGGTCGAGCCGCCGTCCCCCGCGGCGGCGCCGGTGCCGTGGTCCTCCCTGGCGCCCGACCGGCCGCACGACCGGCCCGGGGACCGGCCGTACGACCGACCGCAGGACCGGCCCGGGGACGGACCGGTCGACCAGGGACCGGCCCGCTGACCGGACGGCCTCACGGGCAGGTCGCCCCGTTCGGGGAGTCCCGTGCCGGGAGGGCCGCTCAGCGGAACCGGACGTCCTCGATCCGCGCCCGGAAGAACTCGCCCTCGGCCTGCCGGTCGGTGCCCCAGGCCCAGCCGGCGCGCAGGACGGTGGCCACGCGCACGCCGGCGAGATCGGCCTCCTCGGAGAACGCGACCCCGAAGGGGTGGCGGCCGTACCCGGTGCCGTCGGGGTCGCCCCACCGCTGCATGCTCAACTCCCGGAGCCGGCCGTCCGGGTCGACCCGGATCAGGGCGTCCTCGCGCTCCCCGTCGAGGACCCAGGTCATGACGGCGGTGTCCGGGACGGGCCCCTCAGACCACGCGGCGGCCGGGCAGGCCGACGGCACGACGACCGCCTCGCCGGCGAGCCGCCCGGCGGCGCTGCGCGTGATGTCCGGTCCCGCGGCGGACAGCACGGGCACGAGGCCCAGCAGCCGCCACCGCAGCTCGCCCCCGCCGGGCCCGTACCGGTCATAGCCCGCGACCGGCAGGCCGAGGACCCGGGTGCGGGCGGCCCAGACGAAGCCGATCCCGGGGGTGATGAGCTGCCGGGCGGAAAAGGGGCGCCACGCGCCGCCGAGCCGGATCTCGCCGCGCATCGACAGCTCCGCCGAGACCCACGCCGGGGTGCCGGGCGGCACGGCGTGCTCCAGCCAGCGGCGCGCGGGCTCGGGCAGGCCGGCGAACGCCGCGGTGTCCACAGGGGGCGGCACCGGGTGGCCCGGGCGCTCCAGGTCCGCCCAGTGCCGGCGGGCGCCGCGCGGCAGCCGCCCGGTCACGGCCGGACCCCGAGCGGCACGGCGGCGGCGGCCGCGCGGGCGCCCGACCCCCGAACGGGGACGGGGACAGACGGCGACAAGGTCCGGGACCGGGTCATGCCTCCCAGGCTAGACCGCCGGCCCGGCGCCGGCCCCGCCGCGGGCGCCGGAGTCCGCCGACGCCCGGAATCCTCGGTCACACTCGGACACGGGACCCGGCGGTGGAGCAGGATGGCCCCATGCGCGTGCACCGGCTCCCGGCACCGTCGTCGTTCCGCGTGGCCGCCCCGAGGGGCCCCCGGGCGGCGCTCGTGCTGGTCCTCGCGGCGCTGCTGCTGCTCGCGCACCCGGCGGCGCCGCCTCCCGCCGCCGCGCAGGAGCGCGCGGGGCAGGCCGTGCGGGAGCTGAGCACCGAGGAGGTCGACACGTGGCTCGACGGCCTGGTCCCCGCCCTCCTGGACGCCGAACAGCTCCCGGGGGCGACGGTGGCGGTCGTCTCCGGCGGCGAGGTCGTCACGCTGCGCGGCTTCGGCGCGGCGGACCGTCCCCGGTCCGTGCCGGGCGCCACCCCCGTGGACCCCGGGCACCACCTGTTCCGGATCGGCTCGGTGTCCAAGCTCTTCACGGCCACCGCCGTGCTGCAGCAGGTGGAGCGCGGTGCCCTGGACCTGGACGGCGACGTCCGCGAGCACCTCGACTTCCCGCTCGAGCTCCCCCTCGGAACGGTGACGCTGCGGCACCTGCTGAGCCACACCGCCGGCTTCGAGGAGCGCGTGGACCACCTCATCACCCCGGACGCCGGGAAGGTCCGCGACCTGCGCACCGAGCTGGCCGAGGACCCGCCGCAGCAGCTCTTCGCGCCGGGCACCACCCCCGCGTACTCCAACTACGGCCTGGCGCTGGCCGGCTACGTCGTCCAGCAGGTCACCGGCGTCCCGTTCGAGGAGTACGTGCGCCGCGAGGTCCTCGACCCGCTGGGCATGACCTCCAGCACCGCCGAGCAGCCGCTCCCGCCGGAGCTGTCCGTCCGGATGGCCGGCGGTTTCCCGGCGCCGGGTGCCGAGGCCGGGCCGTTCGAGCACATCTCCGTCCCGCCCGCCGGATCCGTGAGCAGCACCGCGCGGGACATGGCCGCGTTCCTGAACCTGCACCTGGGCCACGGCCCCGACGGCGTCCTGGGCGCCGAGGCGCTGGCGGCCATGCACGCCCCGGCGCTGCCGCCCGCGTCCCTCGGCGGGCTCGGCGCCGCGGAGCAGATGACCCTGGGCTTCCGGGGCCACGAGGTGCATGGGGAGCGGGTGCTCTCCCACGGCGGCGACACCGACCTGTTCCACAGCGAGCTGGCCCTGTTCCCCGGCGCGGACGCGGGTCTGTTCGTCTCCCTCAACGGCAACGGGGTGCGCGCGCTCAGCACCGCGGTGCTGCGGCAGCAGCTGGTCGAGCAGTTCGCCCGCCGGTACGTCGCCCCGCCCGAGCGGGCGGCGCCGGCGCTCCCGCCCGGCGCGGCGGAGCGGGCAGCCGCCGTGGCCGGCCACTACCGCGGCGAACGCCGGGCGGCGTCGAGCGCCGCGGCGCTGGTGGGGTCGCTCGCGATCACCACGGTGACCGCCGGCCCGGACGGGACGATCCGCGTCCGGTCCCTCGGGGCTCCCCCCACCACGATGCGCGAGGCCGAGCCGTGGCTGTGGCGGGAGCCCGGGGGCACGGCCACCCTCGCGGCGCGGGCCGACGGGGACGGGGTCCGGGACGTCGCGCTGGTCGCCTACCGCACCGAGGGCAGGGTGAGCGCCTGGCACGGGCTCTTCGTGCCCCACGTGCTGCTGCTGGCGGCGCTGCTGGTCCTCGTCGTGACGCTGGTCGCCTGGCCGGTGAACCGGCTGCGGCGGCGCCGGCGGTGGGGCCCGCCGGACACCGGCGCCCGTCCCCGGCGCGTGCGGCGGCTGGCCTACGCCGCCCCGGCGGCCGTGCTGGCGGGGCTCGTGCTGTTCGCCGCGAGCGTCCAGCCGGACCTGTCCCTGGTGCGGCCCCTCACCCGCCTCGGGCAGGCGGTCCTGCTGCTGGGGGTCCTCGGCGCGGTGCCCGCCGCGTGGCACCTGGCCGGCACGCTCCGGCGCCGCGCCGGGGTGGTCGCCGTGGCCGGGGCGGCGCTGCTGACCCTGTCCCTGGCCTGGGTCGCCGGCTGGGCGGTGGCGTTCCGCGTCCTGTGGCCCGACCTCAGCGTCTGACCGGCGCCCGGGCCCGCGTGCCGGTCAGGCGTTGACTGCCGGCGGCGCCCGCACCAGCATGAGTGCCACGGGCCGCCCGCGGAGCGGCCGCCGGGACCCCGAGTCCCCGAGCACCGGGAGGACGACCATGACGCGCATCGGCACCAGGAGGAGCACCCGGTGGAAGGACCTCACGCCGGGGCAGCGGACCGCGCTGCTGACGCTGGCGTCCGTGCAGGTCTCGCTGGCGGCCACCGCCTGGGCGGACCTCGCCCTGCGGCCCGCGGCGGAGGTCGACGGCGGCAAGGGGAAGTGGGCCGCGATCATCGCCGTCAACTTCGTGGGCCCGGTCCTGTACTTCCGGCGCGGCATCCGCCGGTGAGCGGCCCCGGGACGGGGACCCGGGCCTCCGGTCACGGATCCGGGATAACGATTCAGCACGGCACGGAGAACACTTAGCGATCGCATACGCACGGATCTAGACTGGTCCCACCAGCAGTTCCGTCCGCTCGGCAGAGGGCGGTCACCGGTGGACCCACGGTCCCGGGACCCCGGCCGAGCGCACGGCCGATCGCCGGGCGGTGGGGGCCGACCGGCGTCCCACCCGCCGTCCGGCGATCCGGACCGAGTTCTCCGCTCCTCGGAACCTGGAGGTTCCACCATGAAACGCTCACCGACGGCCCGGCTGCTCACCGGGCTCTCCGCGGCGGCGCTGGCCACCACCGGCATCGCTCTCGCCGGACCGGCCCACGCCGTGTCCACCCAGGGGTTCCTCTCCTACGTCGACGGCTGGCGGGTCGACCAGCACGTGCGCGAGCTCGCCGACGTCAACGGGGACGGCCGCGCCGACGTCGTGGCCTTCGGCGGTCCCGGCGTCTTCGTCGCCCACGGCCAGGCCAACGGCACGTTCGCCGCGCCGGTGCTGAGGGTCCGCGACTTCGGCACCGCGCAGGGCTGGCGCACCGACCGGCATCCGCGCACGGTCGCCGACGTCGACGGCGACGGCCGGGACGATCTCGTCGGCTTCGGCTACGCCGGCGTGATGGTCTCCTACGCGCAGCCCGACGGCAGCTTCACCGCGCCGCGGCTCAAGGTCCGCGACTTCGGCTGGGACCAGGGCTGGCGGGTCGACCGGCACGTCCGGGAGCTGGCCGACCTCTCCGGGAACGGGACGGCGGACATCGTCGGCTTCGGGTACTCCGGCGTGACCATCTCCCACGGCCGGGCGGACCGCACCTTCGACGGCACCGGCAAGCGGATCGACAGCTACGGCTGGGACCGCGGCTGGCGGATCGAGAAGAACCCCCGGTTGCTCGCCGACATGGACGGCAACGGGACGGCCGACATCGTGGGCTTCGGCGACGCCGGCACCTACGTCTCCTACTTCTCGGCGCTCGGGGACACGTTCACCCAGCCTGCCCTGGAGATCCGCGACTTCGGCTACGCCCAGGGGTGGCGCGTCGACCAGCACCCCCGGGTCGTCGGCAACGTCAGCGGCCACCTTCCCCCGGACGTGGTCGGCTTCGGCCACCGCGGGGTCCTCGCCGCCTACTCCCGGCCCTCCGCCCCGGGCGAGCCCAGGTACCAGCCGGTCTCGCTCGAGCTCGCCGACTTCGGCGTGGCCCAGGGCTGGCGCACCGACCGGCACCCCCGCGACCTCGCGGACATCAACGGCGACGGGATCCTGGACGTGGTCGGCTTCGGATACGCGGGCGTGCTCGTGGCCTACGGGGACGACGACTTCTTCGCGGGCCCCGTCCTGAAGTCCACCTCCTTCGGCTGGGCGGACGGCTGGGACCCGGCGCGGTATCCGCGCCTGCTCGGGGACGTCGACGGCGACGGCCGCGACGACGTCGTCGGCTTCGGCTACTCGGCCACCTACGTGGGCCTGTCCTGAGCGCGGGACCGGGGCGGCCGCCGGGCCGCCCCAGTTCTGCGGCTCAGGTGAGGAATCCGCGCAGGGAGCGCTCCGCGGCCCGGTAGGTGGCGGCGTCGATGGTCTCGCCGTCCAGGAACCGGTCGATCACGCGCGGGTCCGTGTAGGAGCTGCGGGCGATGGCGGGGGTGTTGCCCAGGTGCTCGGCGACCTCCCGCATGGCGGCGGACACGGCCTTCTTCCGGGCGCTCTCGCTGGGGCGAGTGTCGCCGTGGGCGGCGAGCGCCATCGCGGCGGTCACCGTCCCCTGCCAGGTGCGGAAGTCCTTGGCGGTGAAGTCGGGGCCGCACCGGTCCCGCACGAAGTCGTTGAGCCGGGCGCTGGTGATGCCGGTCCACTGCCCGTCCTCGTCGCGGAACGCGAGCGCGGTCTCGTCCGGGCCGCGCTCCAGCAGGGGCGCGAGCGCGGCGGCGAGGTCGGCGTCCCGGAGGCTCAGCGCCCACCGGTGCCCGCTCTTGCCGGGGAAGTCGAGGTGCACGTCCCGGCCGTCCACCCGGACGTGCCGGACCAGCAGGGTGGTGACGCCGTAGGAGCCGTTCGACTGGGCGTACTCCTCGTTGCCGATGCGCAGGGCGGCCTCGTCCATGAGCCGGAAGGCCGCCGCGCAGGCCTTCTCCTCCGTGGCGCCCTCCGTCCGCAGCAGCCGGGTGACGGCCGGGCGGGCCTGCGGGAGCGTGTCGCCGAAGTCGAGGACGCGGTCGAACTTCTCGCGGTCCTTCAGCTCCCGCCACCGGGGGTGGTAGATGTACTGGCGCCGCCCGGCGCCGTCGACTCCCGTGGCCTGGATGTGCCCGTTGGGCTGGGGGCTGATCCACACGTCCTTCCAGGCCGGGGGGATCGCCAGCCCGCGGATCCGGTCGAGCTCGTCCCCGTCCTGGACCTTCGTGCCGTCGGCGTGCCGGTAGGCGAACCCCTTGCCGTACCCGCGGCGGGTGATCCCGGGACGGCTGCAGTTGCTGCGCCGCAGGCGCGGCGTGCGGGGTGTGCGGGGTTTCGCGGGGCTCTGCTGCGCGGCGGCCATGGTGTCCTCCCGGGTCGACTCCGGGAGCACCCCGGGAACACCAAGTCTACTGACTGTTGGCATCCGCGCGGACGAGGCCGGCGGCGGGCCCGGTCAGGGCTCCGAGCGGGTGTACGCCGCGGCGCGCACGGCGTCGTCGTCCTCGAGCCCGGCCCCGAGGGCCCCGCCCACGGTGGCGAGCGTGGCGGTCAGCCACGCGAGCTTGACGTACTCCACCGCCCCGGCCGGGGCGCCGATCACCGCCGCGAAGACTCCGCCGTCCACGAGCAGCAGCGCCCCGAGCCAGGACAGGGCGAAGACCGCGAGGTAGAAGACGGAGACGCCGATGGCCACGGTGGCGGCGGTGGCGAGGTTGAACAGGGCCACCTGCTCGCGCTCGGCCCGCCGGCGCGGGCGCTCCCACAGCCGGGCGCCGACGACGAGGGCGCCGGTCACCGCGGCGATCGACAGCAGGCCCAGCAGCCCCAGCCGCCAGGGCCCGTAGGCGGCGGCGAGCAGCCACAGGTCCGAGGCGACCAGGGTGAGCACGCCGGTCGCCGCGGCCAGGGCGAGCGTGCGGGACAGCCGCACCACCAGGGTCCACGGCCGGTTGGCGCGGATCATCCCGAGCAGCAGGCGCACGTTGCCGCCGAGGACGCGGGCCGTGAACTGCACGGCGTTGTCCTCGGGCCGGTCCTCCAGGTCCTCCGACCGCTGCCGCGCCCGCCGCACGAGCTCCTCCTGCGCGTCGGCGTCGTCCGCGTCCTCCGTGTCGTGGCCGAGCAGGTGGCCGACCACCCGCACGGTCGTCTGCCGGACCTTCTGCCCCACGTGCAGGGCGCCGAGGGCCGGGACGGCGACCAGGCCGACGCCGTGCACGGGGCTCAGCTGCGTGAGCACGGGGCTGCGGCCGTCCTTGAGCGGGACGTCCGTGAGGACCACGACGAGGTCCCAGTCCTCGTCGAGCATCCGGTCGCGCGCGGCCTCGAGCAGGTCCAGGCCGTCGGCGGGCGGGACGACCAGCCGGTCGGTCACCGCCGCCACCCGCCAGCGCACCCCGGGATAGCGCGCGTGCAGCGGCCCCGGCAGGGAGGCCGCGAGGTCCCGGGGCAGGGCGCCCGCGATCTGGGGCGAGAGGACGAGGCCGACCAGCAGCTCGGGCACGGGGTCGTGGGCGGACTCGTGGCCGGGGGCGGGGTCGGCGGTGGCGGAACGGTCGTCGGGCACCGCTCAATCCTGGGGCAGGCCCCGGGGAAACGCCACTCGGAGACGGAGCCGGCGGGGCTCCGTCCGCCCAGGGCCCGCCCCGCGGCGCCCGCACCCTGGGCTCCCCCCGGCCCGGGGTGCTAAATTCTGGACCGGGCGGCCCGGCGCCGGGTCGCGGACACGAACGGATACGGAGATCATGAGCGCCCACTGCGACGCGCCCTGTGACAGACCGCGGCCTTCGGGCCGTGCAGATGTGACGAGGTGGTGGGGCTGATGGAAGTCCTCTCCGTCCTCAGCGGGGCGGCGACGCCCCCCGCCCGCGGCGCCTCGACGGCCGCCGCCGGTCCGGGCGCCCCGGCGCCCCGCACCGGTGTCCCCTCGGCCGGGGGGAGGGCCCTCTGATGCTGGAAGCATGGATCCTGCTCGCCGTGGCCGTCCTCCTGATCCTCGGCAACGCCCTCTTCGTGGCCGTGGAGTTCGCGTTCCTGACCGTCAACCGCAACGAGGTCCGCGCCGCCGAGGAGGCCGGCGACCGCCGGGCCGCCGCCATCGAGCGGGCCCTGACGAGGACCGCCACCAACCTCTCCGGCGCGCAGCTGGGCATCACCCTGACCAGCCTGGTCGTGGGGTTCCTCGCCGGGCCCTCCCTGGGCGTGCTCCTGGCGCAGGGACTCGGCCTGACCGGGATGTCCCAGGGGGCCGCCACCGGCATCGCCACCACGGCCGCGTTCGTGCTCGCCACCTTCACCCAGATGGTCTTCGGCGAGCTCGTGCCGAAGAACTGGGCGATCGCCGAGCCGATGCGCGTGTCCCGGCTCGTGGTCCACCCGCAGCGGATCTTCATGCTGCTGCTGGGCTGGCTGGTGACGTTCCTCAACTCCTCGGCCAACTGGGTGCTCAAGCTGCTCGGCTTCACCCCGACCGAGGAGGTGGCCAGCGCCCGCACCGCCGGTGAGCTGATGGCGGTGGTCTCCCGCTCCGGGGCCGAGGGCACCCTGGACCCGGGCACCGCCGAGCTGGTGGCGCGGTCCATCGAGTTCGGCGACCGCACGGCCGCCGACGTCATGCGCCCGCGCCCGCAGGTCACCTTCCTCGACGACCACACCGTCCAGGAGCTGGTCGAGATCTCCGCGGAGACCGGCCACTCCCGCTTCCCGGTGGAGGGCGACTCCGTCGACGACATCGTGGGCGTCGTGCACTTCAAGCACGCCCTCGCCGTGCCCTTCGAGGACCGCGGCACCCGCACGGTGCGCGAGATCGCGGTCCCGACGACGACCGTCGCCGCGTCGATGACCCTGGACCCGCTGCTGCGCGAGCTGCGCAGGCCCGGGCTGCAGATGGCCGTCGTCGTCGACGAGTACGGGGGCACCGCCGGGATCGTGACCCTCGAGGACCTGATCGAGGAGATCGTCGGCGAGATCGACGACGAGCAGGACGAGACCGTCGCCCGCTACCGCCGCACCCGCGACGGGGGGATCTCGGTGTCCGGGCTGCTGCGCCCCGACGAGCTCGGCGACGTCATGGGCCTCGAACTGCCCGAGGGCCGGGAGTCCGACACCCTCGGGGGGCTGATGGCCGAGAAGCTCGACCGGCTGCCGCTGGGCGGGGACACGGTCACGCTCGAGGCCGTCGACCACGTCCACCGCGACGACGACAACCTGCCCACCACCACGGACGTCACCCTGACCGTGGTGCGTCTGGACGGGCACCGGGTAGACCGGATCGTCGTCCGGCGCGGCGACGGCCGCCGCGCCGAGGCGGGCGGCGCCACGCCCGCGGGCACGCCGACCGACAAGGCCGGCGAGAGGGCCGGCGACGCGTCCGGCTCCACGGCCGTCGACACCGAGAGGGGTGAGCCCCGATGAGCGAAGGCCTCGCCATCCTGTTCCTGGTCCTGCTGCTGGGCGGCAACGCGTTCTTCGTGGCCGCGGAGTTCGCCATGGTCTCGGCCCGCCGCGACCAGATCGAGCCGAGGGCCGCCGCCGGCTCCGGCGCCGCCAAGATCGCCCTGAAGGGCATCGAGGACGTCTCGACGTCCCTGGCCGCCACCCAGCTGGGCATCACGGCCTGCTCCCTGCTGATCGGCGCCGTGGGGGAACCCGCGATCGCCCACCTGATCGAGGGACCCATGGCCGACGCCGGGGTGCCCGAGGGGCTCGTGCACCCGGTCGCGCTGGTCATCGCCCTGCTCGTCGTCACGTTCTTCCACATGGTGATCGGCGAGATGGTGCCCAAGAACATGGCCATCGCCAGGCCCGCGGCCTCCGCCCTGCTGCTGGGCCCGGTCCTGCGGGTCTTCGTGCTGGTCTTCCGCCCGTTCATCTGGCTGATGAACCAGTCCGCGAACCTCGTGGTCCGGTACGTGTTCAAGGCCGAGCCCCGGGACGAGGTCGCCTCGAGCTTCACCTCGGACGAGGTCGCCGGGTTCGTCGCCGAGTCGGGCCGCGAGGGCCTGCTCGACGAGGACGAGATCACCCTGCTCACCGGGGCGCTGAACTTCGAGCACCTCACGGCGGAGGACGTGGCCATCCCCGCCGGGCAGCTGCACACCGTGCCCCGCTCCGCCACCGTGGCGGAGCTGGAGCGGATCTGCGCGCGCACGGGCTTCTCCCGGTTCCCCGTCCGGGAGGACGACGGGACGCTGGTGGGCTATGTCCACACCAAGGACCTGCTCGCGACCCCGGCCGAGCGCCGCCACGCCCCCGTTCCGCAGGAGGCCGTCCGCCGGCTCGCCACGGTGCCCGCCGACGCCAAGCTGCGGCGGGTCATGCGCTCCATGCAGCAGCGCAACGCCCACCTGGCCCTCGTCGAGGGACGGGGGACGACGGCCGGGGAGGTCTCCGTGGTGGCGCTCGAGGACGTCCTCGAGGAGCTCGTCGGGGAGGTCCGGGACGCGACCAGCACGTCCGCCTGACCCCACCCATGACGCGGCCCCGCCCGGACCCGGGCGGGGCCGCGTCGTGCTCAGCGCACGGGCACCCGCCCGGCCACCGGGTTCTCCAGCGTCCCGGCGTACTGCAGGGACGCCGCCTGGTCGGTCAGGTCGACCATCTGCAGGGTGTTGAGCAGCTGCAGCCGGTTGAGGCAGGAGTGCTCGAACCGGGGCGCGAAGAGCGGCACACGGTCCGCGCCGGCCGGGTCGGCGTCGGCGACGTCCTGGAGGCACCGCGCCGCGAGGTCCCAGAACTCGTCCGCGGCCAGCAGCCCGTCGGCCTCGAGCAGGCCCGCGAGGTGCCGCAGCACGCCGTCGAACACGTCCGTGTGCACGGACAGCGCCGCCGTGGCGGGCGGCACCACGTGGCGGATCCGCTCGAGGCCCTCCGGGAGGGGCCGGTCCGTGACGACGGCGACCTCCTCGCCGATGTCCTTCATGACCGCCCGCCGCGGGACGTGCCCGGCCAGCACGAGCACGACGTTCTCGCCGTGCGGCATGAACACGAGGTCGTGGGCGAGCAGGCACCGGGCCACCGGGGCGAGGTACACGGCGAGCAGCCGCCGCACCCACTCCGCGGCGTCCAGCCCGGACGCGCGCACGTGCACGGAGACCAGCGGCGTGCCGCCGGCGTCGACGTGCAGCAGGGACGCGAGGGTCGCGAGCCGCTCCCCGTCCGCGAGCCGGGGCACGGGGCTCTCCCGCCACAGCGCCGCGAGCATCTTCGTGTGCGGGCCCTCCTCCCCGTGGCCGGAGGCGGCGGCGCGGTGGTACGCGTCCCCGGTGTAGCCGACCGCGGCCACCTCCCGCAGGACCGAGAACCCGGCCTCCGCGAGCACCGGGTCGGCCGCGACGACGTCGGCGACCCAGTCGTTGATCGCGGGGGTGTCGCGCATGTACCGGGGGGATAGCCCCCGGAGGAAGCCCATGTTCTGCACGGCCAGGGCGGTCTTCACGTAGTGCCGGTCGGGACGGGAGACGTTGAAGAACGTGCGGATCGACTGCTGCGCCCGGTGCTCGTCCCCGGTGGTGCCCAGCAGCACGAGGTCCCGGCGGGCGAGGTCGGGGGCGAACGTCACCGCGATCCGGTGCTCCCACTGGTGGGGGTGCACCGGCAGGGGACGGTAGTCCTCCGAGTCCAGGCCCAGACCGGTCAGCCGGGCCCGGAAGCGGGTCCGCACGGCCGGGTCCAGCTCGCCGGCCCACAGCTGCTCCTCGGTGCAGCCGCGCCTGGTGTCGAGGCGGCTGAGCTCCCGGCGGACGGCGAGCCACACGAGGTGCACGGGACGGGCGGCCTCGGGGGCGAAGCGGTCGTGCTCGGTGACGCCCATCCCGATCCGGCCGTTGTTGGCCACGAAGCCGGGGTGCCCCTCGGTCATGGCGGCCTCGACGTCCTGGAAGCCCGCCTCCGCGAGGGCGGCCGAGGGCCGGGTCCGGTGCACCAGCTTGTAGGCGGCCGAGGCGAGGGTCCCGGCGATCTCCTCGAGGTAGGTCGCCAGCAGGTGCGGGGGGATGCCGAGCGCGGGGGCCAGCTCCGTGACCAGCGCCTGGGCGTCCGGCTCGGCGTCCGCGCCGTCCACGGAGCGGCGCAGCGAGCCCTCGTCCAGCACCCAGTGCTCCAGGGCGGTGCGCCGGGCGCGGAACCGGTAGCGGACCCGGTCCCCGCCGGTGCGGACCTCGTAGAGCCCCTCCCCCACGGGCTCGGGGGCGATCAGCCGTTCGTGGGCGAACTCGGCCAGGGCCTTGCAGCACAGGTGGCGGTGGGCGATCCGCATCGGGTGCAGGCCGAGGTGGGCGGGCCCGTCGTCGGCCTCCTCCCCGGGGACCGCGACGGGGACCACGGCGGGGACCACGGCGGCCGCGGGGCCCAGCTCGGAGGCCGCGAACCCCTCGGGGGTGCACGTGCTGAGCAGGGCGGTCTTGCCGGGCAGCTCGAGCGGGCCGTGGACCTCGAAGCCGGCGCGGGCGTTGAGCCGGTGGACGGCGGAGTTGCGGACGTCGGGCTCGACGACGACGCGCCGGGCCCCGCGAACCTCGAAGAGCCAGCGCAGCGTCGCGGCCATGAGGGCGGCGCTCGTGCCCGGCACGGGGGTCCGGGCGGGGGCGAGGAGCAGGTGCATCCCCACGTCGCCGGGCCGGTGCGCGTAGTGGCCGGGGAGGAGCACCGCGCCGGGGTCGTAGGTCTCGACGAGCCCGAGCGGGACGCCGTCGAGGCGGGCCAGCCACGCGTCGCCGTGCGGGTCCTCGGCGACGGCCGCGAAGGCGCGCCGGACGCGCTCGGGGTCGGCGTCGAGCAGGTCCCAGAACCGGGACCGGGGGTGGGTGAGCCAGGCGTGCAGGAGCTCGACGGTGGGCGCGTCCGGGACGAGCGGCTCGAGGGTCAGGACGCCGCCGGGGGTGGCGAGACGGGCGGGCGAGGGGCGGGCGGTCATGCGGTCTCCTGGGGGATGTCCTGGGCGGCGCCGCGGGGGACGCCGAAGGTCTGGAAGGCGATGGCGGGCTCGACCGGGTAGACCTCCCGGCCCGTGACGGCCCGGAGGATGACGCTGTTGCGGTAGGCGCCCATGCCGAGGTCGGGGGAGGTCAGGCCGTGGGTGTGCACCTCGGCGTTCTGCACCCAGATCCGGGAGCGCTCGTGGTCGACCGCGTAGTCGCGGGAGACGTCGTAGCGGCCGGCGGGGTCCCACGCGATGTCGTCGAGGACCGGGGCGAGGAAGGCGGGGACCTCGGCGCGATAGCCGGTGGCCAGCACCAGGGCGCCGGTGGGGTGCCGCCAGCCGCGCTCGAGCTCGTCGTCGTGCAGGGCGAGGACCAGGTCGCCGCCGTCCTGCTCGACCCCTGTGAGGGTGGTGCTCGTGGTCAGCAGGCCGGCGGGGTGCCCGTGCACCGAGCGGCGGTAGAGCAGCTCGTGGATGTCGTTCACCAGCTCCGCGCTGATCCCCTTGTAGAGGCTGGCGTGCTCGCGGTTGAGCCGGTCCCGCCGGTCCGCGCCGAGGCCGTGGAAGTGGTCCACGTACTCCGGGGAGGTCAGCTCGAGGGTGAGCTTCGTGTACTCCATGGGGAAGAACCGCGGGGAGCGGGTGATCCAGTCCACCCGCGGGCCGTCGGCGCCGGAGCGCTCGAGCAGGTCGCGGTAGACCTCGGCGGCGGACTGGCCGCTGCCGAGCACGGTGACGCTGCCCCGCCCGAGCAGCTCCTCGCGCCGGGGCAGGTAGTCGCTGGTGTGCAGGACGGTGCCGGCGGCGAGGTCCACGCCCGCGGGCACCGCGGGCACCGTGCCGACGCCGAGGACCAGCCGGCGGGCCCGCCGCTGCTCCGTCCCGGCGGCCGTCCGGGCCGTGACCACGTAGGCGTCGTCGGCGGGGTCGCGCTCGACGCCGACGACCTCCCGGCCCCAGCGCAGGCTGTCGAGCTGCTCGCTCGCCCACCGGCAGTAGGCGCTGTACTCGGCGCGCAGCGGGTTGAAGTCCTCCCGGATGTAGAACGGGTACAGCCGTCCGGTCCGCTTGAGGTAGTGGAGGAAGGAGTAGGGGGAGGTGGGGTCGGCCAGGGTGACGAGGTCGGCGAGGAACGGGACCTGGATCGTGGCGTCCTCGAGCATCAGCCCGGGGTGCCAGTCGAAGGCGTCCTTCGCGTCGAGGAACACCGCGTCGAGGTCCTCCAGCGGTGCGGCGAGGCAGGCCAGGCCCAGGTTGAAGGGGCCGATCCCGATGCCCAGCAGGTCGTGGACGTGCCCGGTCGCGGGGGCCATCAGCGGGCTCCCGCCGCGGCCTCGAGCGGGCGGGGCGCGGCACCGCGGGCGGCGGCCCGGACGAGGTCCAGCACGCCCCGGACGTCCTCGGTGGTCGTCGCCGGGTTGAGGAGCGTGAGCTTCAGGCACCGGCGGCCGTCGAGGACGGTCGAGGCGACCGCGGCGCGGCCGGAGTCGAACAGCGCGCTCCGCACGGTCTCCACGAGCCGGTCCGCGGCCGCGTCGTCGGTGTCCGGGGCCCGGTGCCGGAACAGGACGGTCGAGAGCACGGGCTCGGCCACCAGCTCCAGGTCGGGGGTCTCGTCCACGATCCGGCCCGCCTCCTGGGCGAGCTCCAGCACCCGGTCGAGGGCGCGGCCGATCCCCTCGGCGCCGACGGTGCGCAGGGTCATCCACAGCTTCAGGGCGTCGAAGCGGCGCGTGGTCTGCAGGGACTTGTCCACGAGGTTGGGCCGCACCGCGTGCCGGGGGTTCAGGTACTCGGCGCTCCACGTGGAGAAGCGCAGGCTCCGCCCCTCCCGCAGCAGCAGGGCGGAGGCGGCGACCGGCTGGAACCAGGACTTGTGGAAGTCCACGGTGACGGAGTCCGCCCGTTCGATCCCGTCCAGCCGGTGGCGGTGGGCGGGCGAGACGAGGAGGCCGCCGCCGTAGGCGGCGTCGACGTGCAGCCAGACGCCGTGGGCGGCGCACGCCCGGGCGACGTCGGCCAGGGGGTCGATCGCCCCGAGGTCCGTGGTGCCGGCCGTGGCCACGACCGCGGCGACCTCGGCGCCGGACGCGGCGACGTCGTGCAGGACGCCCTCGAGGGCGACCGGGTCCAGGGCTCCGCCCCGGGCGGCGGGCACGGGCACGACCGCGTCCGCGGACAGGCCCAGCAGGTGCGCCGCCTTCGCGATGCTGAAGTGGGCGTGCTCCCCCGCCACGATCCGCAGCCGCCCGAGCCGCTCCCCGCGGGACGCCGGGTGCGCCCGGGACAGGCGCTCCTCCCGGGCCGTGAACAGCGCCTGGAGGTTGGACTGGGTGCCGCCGGTGGTGAACACGCCGTCCGGCTCGCCCGCGGAGGGGAAGCCGATCCGCGCGGCGGTCCAGTCCACGATCCGCTGCTCGACCAGGGTGGCGGTGGTGCTCTGGTCCCAGGTCTCGACCGCCGTGTTCACCGCGGCGGTGAGCGCCTCGGCGGCCACCGCCGGGATGGCCACGGGACAGTTGAGGTGGGCCATGTAGCCCGGGGCGTGGAAGTGCACGGCGTGGTCGAGGTAGAGCCGCCGGGTCTCCTCGACCACGGCGCCGAGGTCCCCGAGGGGCCGTTCGAGGTCCACCGCGGAGACCAGCTCCTCGAGCTCCTCGGGCGTGGCGGCGGAGCGGGGGCTCCGGGCGCCGGCGAGGTGGACGGCGAGCACGTCCACGGTCTCGTGGAGGGCGCGGGCGTACTGCGCCGGGGTGTCGTGGGTCAGCAGGAAGTCGTGCATGGGCTCCTCGCAGGGGGTCGACGGGGCCGCTCGGGCCCCTCGTGGAGTTAGGCAAGGCATACCTAACCACATCGGCGGAGTGATTACATCATGCTCGTGTTGCGTATTCGCCGGACCACGCCCTAGGGTGATCCCTGTCTTCCGGGTTAGGCAACCCTTGCCTCACCTCGCGTCCCACCGACGGTCCCGCCGTCGACGTCCGAAAGGGTGGCCGTGGCCTCTCTGCTCCCCCGCGCTCCGCGCCCGCTGTTCCCCGCCCCGTCCGCCGCGCGCCGCCGCGCCCTCGCCCCGGCCGCCCTGCTGGCCGCGGGGGCCCTGGTCCTGACCGGGTGCTCCACCGGACCGGCGGGCGGGGAGTCCGGGAGCGGGTCCGCCTCCGCGGAGGGCGCCACCGGCGAGTTCCCGCGCACCGTGGAGCACGCCTTCGGCGAGACCACGATCGAGGAGGCCCCCGAGCGCGTGGCCACGGTGTCCTGGGTCAACCACGACGTCGCCACCGCCCTCGGCGTGGTCCCGGTCGGGGTGCCCGCCCTGGACTTCGGCGCCAACGAGAACGGCTCCACGGACTGGTTCGACGCCGCGCTCGAGGAGTCCGGCGCCGAGGCCCCGGAGACCTACGCCGAGACGGACGGCATCAACTTCGAGGCGATCGCCGCGCTCCAGCCGGACGTCATCCTGGGCGCCTACTCCGGACTGACGCAGGAGGACTACGACAAGCTCTCCGAGATCGCGCCCGTGGTCGGCTTCCCCGAGGACGCCGTGGCCTACGGGACGTCCTGGCAGGACTCCACCGAGCTCATCGGCCAGGCCCTGGGCCGGGAGGAGCGGGCCGCCGAGGTCGTGGCGGACGTCGAGCAGCAGATCGAGGACGCCGCCGCCGAGCACCCGGAGCTCGAGGGCACGTCCTTCGTGTACGGCACGCTCGACCCGTCCGCGGCCGACCAGATCTTCGCCTACACCGCGGTGGACAACCGCCCCAAGTTCCTCGAATCCCTCGGCATGGTCCAGTCCGAGGCGGTCGCGGAGGCCGCCGAGGGCAAGGAGGACGAGTTCTTCATCACCTGGTCCCCGGAGCGCGCCGACGAGCTGACCTCCGACGTCTTCGTCAGCTGGGCCGAGGACGACAGCGTGCGGGAGACCATCGAGAGCGACCCCCTGCTCAGCCGCGTCCCCGCGGTCGAGAACGACGCCCTGGTGCTCCAGAGCGACCAGCAGGAGGTGCTCTCGGTCTCGGCCGCCTCCCCGCTGAGCATCCCGTGGGCGCTCGAGAACGTGCTGCCGGACATCGCCGAGGCCGCGGCCTCCACCGGCGGCCGGTGAGACCGCGGTCCCGGTGAGCAGCACGAGCACGGTCTCCCCCGCCCGGGCCACCCGGCAGGTCCCCGGCACCGCGCAGCGGCGCCGGGGCCTCGCCCTGTCCGCGGCCGTGCTGCTGCTGGCCCTCGCCGCCGCGGCCTCCTTGTTCTGGGGGGCCCGCTCGGTGGACCCGGCCACCGTGGTCGCCGTGCTCACCGGCCTGCCCGCCGCGCTCCTGGAGGGCGGCTGGGCGCAGGTCTCCGCCGGCCTGGGCATCGACGCCGCCGTGGTGCAGAGCAGGATCCCCCGCACCCTGACCGCGGTGCTCGCGGGGGCGGCCCTGGCCGTGGCCGGCGCCGGCATGCAGGGGGTCAGCCGCAACCCGCTGGGCGACCCGGGGCTGCTCGGGCTGACCGCCGGCGCGGCGTGCGCCGTGGTCCTCGGGATCGGCTGGCTCGGCCTCGTGGCCACGTGGCAGCTCACCGCCCTGGCCCTCGCCGGCTCGGCCGTGGCCGCGGTGCTCGTCTTCGGCTCCTCCCGGCTCGGCGGCGGCGCCCCGACGCCCGCGGGCCTGGTCCTCTCCGGCGCGGCCGTGAACGCCGGCTTCACCGCACTGACCTCCTCCGTGGTGCTGATGCTGCCCGCGGTCCTGGACCGCTTCCGGTTCTGGAGCATCGGCTCGGTCGCCCGCGCCGAGACCACCGACCTCGCCGCCGTGGCGCCGCTCGTGCTGCTCGGCGTGCTCCTCGTGCTCGGCGGTTCCTCGGGGCTCAACGCCATGGCCCTGGGCGACGAGCTCGCCCACGGGCTGGGCGTGGACCTGGGCGTGCAGCGCGTCCTCGTCTTCGTGGGCGTGGTCCTGCTCTCCGGCTCGGCCACGGCGCTCGCGGGCCCCATCGCCTTCGTGGGCCTGCTCGTGCCCCACGCCGTGCGCCGCCTCCTCGGCGGCGACTACCGCTGGATCGTCCTGTTCAGTGTGGTCCTGGGCCCCGTGCTGCTCCTCTCGGCCGACGTCCTGGGCCGGGTGCTGACCCCGCCGCAGGAGATCCACGTGGGCGTCACCACCGTGGTGCTGGGCGTGCCCGTGCTGCTGGCGCTGCTGCGCCGGGGCCGGAGCGTGACCCTGTGACCGGCACCGTGCTCGCCCCCGCGCCCGCCGCACCCGCGGAGCCCGGCGCCGCCGAGCTCGTCCGGGGCGTCCGCCGCGACCGGACCCGCCGCACCCGCCGGGCGGTCGCCCTGCTGGCCCTGGCGCTGCTCGCGGCCCTGGCTGTGCGCGTGCTGCTCGGGCGCTACACCGTGACGGTCCCCGACTTCTTCGCGATCCTCGCCGGGGAGCAGATCCCCGGGGCGAGCTTCATCGTGCTGCAGGAGAAGCTGCCGCGCGCCGTGCTGGGCGCGCTCGCCGGGACCGCCCTCGGCTGCTCCGGCGCCCTGTTCCGCCGGGTGCTCCGCAATCCCCTGGCCAGCCCCGACATCCTGGGCATCACCTACGGCGCCGCGGCGGGGGCCGTGGCCGGCACCGCGCTGTGGGGTCTGCGGGGCACGGCCGTGTCCTGGACCGCTCTGGCCGGGGCGCTGCTCGCCGCGGCCCTCATCGCCAGCGCCTCCGTGCGGCTGCGCACCGGGGGGATCGTGGGCGAGCGCTTCCTGCTCGCCGGCATCGGCGTGGCCGCGCTCGCCCAGGCCCTCACCGCGGCCCTGCTCGCACGGCTGTCCCTGAACTCCGCCCAGGACGCCGCCCTCTGGACCGCGGGCTCCCTCAACGCCGCCACGTGGGACCGGATCACGGTCCTCGGGGCGTGCCTGCTGCTGGCCGTGCCCGCGGCCGTGGCCGTGCACCGCGCGCTCGAGCCCGCCGAGCTCGGCCCGGAGCTGGCGGCCGCGCTCGGGGCGCGCCCGGCGCGCAGCCGGGCCCTCGCCCTGGGCCTGGGCGTGCTGCTGGCCGCCGTGGCCACCGCCGCGACCGGCCCGCTCGCCTTCGTGGCGCTCATGTCCACCCCGGTGGCCACCGCCCTGACCCGCGGACGGACCTCGATCGCGGCGTGCGCCCTCGTGGGCGCCGTGGTCGTGGTGGTCGCCGATGCCGTCGGCGCGGGCCTGGTGGCCCAGGTGCAGCTGCCGGCCGGTGTGGTCACGGGCGCCGTGGGCGCCCCCGTGATGCTGTGGCTGCTCGTGCGGCAGCGGAGAGGAGCCCTGGCATGAGCCCCGAGCTGCGCGACGACGTGCGCCCCGGCCTGCGCCCCGTGGAGGACCCCGGGGCCGGCGTCCCCGCGTTCCGGATGCGCGGCCTGTCCCTGGGCTACCAGGACCGCACCGTGGTGCGGGAGGTGGACCTCGACATCCCGCACGGGGCCACCACCGTGCTCATCGGCGCCAACGGCTGCGGCAAGACCACGCTGCTCAAGGGCCTGTCCCGGCAGCTGCGCCCGCTCGCCGGCACGCTCGAGGCGGACGGCCGCGGGGTGCGCGAGTGGCACGCCCGCCGGTACGCCCGCTCGGTCAGCCTCCTGCCGCAGTCGCCGGTGGTCCCGGAGGGCCTGACCGTCGCCGAGCTCGTGGAGCGCGGACGGCACCCGCACCGCCGGTGGTGGGGTGCCCCCTCCCCCGACGACGACGCGGCCGTGGCCCGGGCGATGGAGCTCACCGAGCTCACGGCCCTGGCCGCGCGGCCTGTGGAGGAGCTCTCCGGCGGGCAGCGCCAGCGGGTCTGGATCGCCCTGACCCTGGCCCAGCGCGCCCGCACGATGCTCCTCGACGAGCCCACCTCCTACCTCGACCTGGCGCACCAGGTGGACCTGCTGGACATGCTCCGGGGGCTGGAGCACCCGGACGGGCCGGGCGCCGGACGGGCCACCGTCGTCGCCGTCCTGCACGAGCTGAACCTGGCCGCGCGCGTGGCCGACCGGCTCGTGGCGATGGCCGCGGGACGGATCGTGGCCGTGGGCACGCCCGCCGAGGTGCTCACCCCCGAGCTGCTGGCCGAGGTCTTCGGGCTCCGGGCGGACGTCGCCCGGGACCCCGTGGGCGGCCGGCCCGTCGTCCTGCCCCGCGGGCGGGCCCGCGAGGGCTCCCACCCCGTACCGCCCGCCGCACCCGTGGCCCTGGAGCCCGCGCCCCGGGCCGCCGCCGAGATCGGAAGGACCCTGCCGTGACCGTCATCCCCACACCCGAGGCCACCGGTGCCCGCGCGGACCCCGTGCTGTGCGTCGAGGCCGCCGTGACGTCCGTGACCCAGCTGTGCCCGTCCTTCCGCCGGATCACCCTGGCGGGCCCGGAGCTCGCCGGCCTGTCCCCCGCGCTCATCGGGGCCGGGGACCGGACCCGGTGCCGGGACGCCTACATCAAGCTGCTGGTCCCGCCCCCCGGGCGCGAGCCCGAGCGGGCGGACCTGTCCCTGGGGCTGCGGGAGGGCTGGTTCGCCCGGCCCGCCGAGGAGCGCGGGTGGATGCGCACCTACACCGTGCGCGGCGTCCGGCGCACCACGTTCTGCGGGATGGTGGTCCCGGAGCTCGTGATCGACGTGGTGGTGCACGGCGGGCACGCCCAGGACGGCCCGGGCAGCCGGTGGGCGGCCGCCGTGTCCCCCGGCGAGCGCGTGTACCTGCTCGGGCCCGGCCCCCGGGAGCGGCCCTGGGCGGCGTGGGACCACGGCGGCGCCCAGCGCGTGCTCGCCGTCGGGGACGAGACCGCCGCCCCGGCCCTGATGTCCGTCGCGGAGGAGTTCACGGACGCCCACCACGGGCTGCCCGCCGGCGGGACCCGCCCCCGCCTCGACGTGGTGCTGGAGGTCCCGCACCCCGAGGACGTCGCCGCCCACTGCCTGCCCGCGGACCTGCCGGACGTCCGGCTGCACGTCCTGCCGCGCGCCGGGGGCGCCGAGCCGGCCGGGCACGGGCACCGGGCCGCGGTGCGCCTCGCGCGCCTGCTCGAGCTGCCCGGCGGAGCCGTGGACGACGTCCTGGCGGGCCGCCGCCCGCAGCGCGGCCGCGGGACGCCCGCCCTGGCGGTCGCGGAGAACGCCTCGGAGCCCCGGGCCTGGTCGGTGGCCGCCCCCGCGCGCGCCGACGCCCCCTACGTGTTCCTCGCCGGCGAGTCCGGCACCGTCAAGGCGCTGCGCCGGCTGTGCGTGGACGCCGCGGGCATCCCCAAGGAGCACGTCTCCTTCATGGGCTACTGGCGGCAGGGCCAGGCGGAGTCCTGAGCGGCCGCGCGCCGGGCCGGGTCCGAGGTCTCAACCCTCGCGGGCCACGGCCGCAGGGGCCCGGCGCGCGCCGGCGGCGCGGGCCGTGAGCTCCTCCAGCGGGCCGCGCGGGAAGCGCCGCAGCCACAGGTGCGCGAAGACCAGCACGGCGGCGCACACCAGCAGCCAGCCGAGCACCGTGGCGGGCAGCCGGTGCTGGGCCGCGGCCACGGCCAGGCCCGCGCCCCAGCCGTAGAACAGCGCCGAGGCCAGGAGGTTCTGCAGCAAATAGCAGCTCAGGGCGGTCCGGCCGACCTCCGCCAGCCGCCGTGCGGCCCAGGACGGCGGCTGTCCGGAGCGACGCACACCGAGGTGCGCCACGAGGGCCAGCAGACCCAGCGCTACCACCGGGGCGGTGGTGTAGCGGGCGAGGAAGGCACCGGCCTGTCCGCCCAGGAGGTTCAGACCGAGGTCCACGGGCAGGGCGGCCCCCAGGCCCAGGACCATGAGCCGCCGCCGCCACCGGCCCCCGTCCGGGACGAGGAGACCGGCCCGCCACAGGAACCGCCCGGCCAGGAACATGACCACCCCCAGCCCGAGGATCAGGACGGGTTCTGCGCGGAACAGGACGACGGCGTCCACCCGCAGCAGCACGAGCTCCCACCACGTGCCGTCGGCGTAGGGGTTCGGCCGGGCCAGGGCCTCGGCCGGGTCCCCGGCGGGGACGACGACGAGGACGGCCGTCAGCGCGCCGATCACCGCGACGTGCGCGGCGGCGCACGCCAGGACGACGCCGCGCTGCACCCGCTCCGAGGTGGTCACCAGCCACGCCACGACCATCCCCGTGAGCGCGTAGCCCATCAGGACGTCGAACTCGATGATCAGCAGGTAGTTGAGCAGCCCGTCCAGGAACAGGATCCCCGCCCGCACCCGGTAGGACCGGGGCCACGCGAGCCCGCGCCGCCGGGCGGAGGCGTGCTGGACGGCGAGGCCGATCCCGAAGAGGAGCATCAGCAGGCCCAGGAACTTGCCGTTGGCCGCGGCCATCAGCAGCGCCTGGGCAGCGCGCGCCGCTCCGCCGGCGGTGCCGGCCAGCGGATCGGTCAGGTAGCCGAGGAAGCCGCCCTGGTGGCTGAAGATCCAGATGTTGGTGGCGAGCGTGCCGAGGATCGCGAGACCGCGGGCCACGTCGAGGGCCGCGATGCGGGAGGGGGCGGGAGCGGGCATGGGTCCACTCTGCCCGGCGCCGGCTCGCGGCGGATCCGCCCCGGGACGGAGCCCGGCGGGGCGCCGGTCCGCCGTCGACCGGGCTGGGGTGGCGAGGCGCCGCACGGCGGGCCGCGCCCGCTCAGGGGTGGAGGGCGTAGGCGCGGGAGACGCTCACCATGGACAGCAGCTGGATCGAGCTGGAGTAGTAGGACGTGAACTCGGTGCGGGCCGCCAGACAGCGGCCCAGGGCGTCGAGCCAGGCCTGGTCGCCGCCCCCAGACGGCCGCCCAGCTCACGTCCCCCGTGGCGCGGTGGACCGCCCCGAAGTGTCCGATCATCCAGTCGCTCGGGCGCGAGACGTTCTGCCAGGCCCCGTTGGATCAGTCCCCGAGCTCGAGGAGCCCGGTGGTGGGGGAGATCAGGGAGCGCTTGATCGCGGCGATGCGGGCCAGGGCCAGCCGTCGGTAGTCGTACGTCCCCGCGGAGCCCCACCGCCGGTGCGCCATCAGCCACCCCATGGCGAGGTCCAGGTCGCCGTCGGTGGCGCTGTCCCGGCCGTGGTGGGAGACCATGCGGTCGTCCTGCTCGGCGGCGTGCAGGCCCGGGTCGATCCGGGAGGGGTGGTCCAGGACGTAGCGGGTGATCCCGTCGACGTAGCCGCGGGCCCGGGGGTCGAGGGGCGCCAGCTGGGCGCAGAGCATCAGCCCGTACCCCTGCCCCTCCGCGACGTAGGGGTCGGCCCCGTTCTGGGCATCGGCACGGACGGCCCACCAGCCGCGGGCCGCGTCGCGCCGCAGCAGCGACGTCCAGCCGGCCCACAGCGTGCGGACCGCGGCGTCCAGCTGCCGCTGCGTCGTGCTGCTCGGGCTGAGCGCGGTTCCTGCCTGTGCGGGGGTCGTCGGGCCGAGCCGTCGCGGAACCCGGCCTGCGGCGGCGTTCTCCGGTCGGCGCCGGCAGGCCGCGCCCCGCTCAGGAGTCGCCGGCGCTCGCCGTGACGCGCAGGACGGCGTCGTCGTCGCCGTTGGAGGTGGTGACCCACAGGGCGCCCTCGTCGTCGAGGGTCAGCGAGCGCAGCCGGCCGTAGTCGTTCTCCAGCTCCGCCATGCGGGTCAGCCCGGTGACCGCGGTGTCCTCGACCCGGTAGACCCCCACGCCGGTGTTCTTCAGCTCCGCGACCGCCAGGGCGCCCTCCCACGCCCCCCACTGGTCCCCCTCGAGGAAGGCGGCCCCGCTGAGGGCGACCGTCGGGCGCCCGGAGGACCACGCGGCCGGGAGCGCGTCCGGGAACTCCTCGAGATCGGTCATGGGCACGGACTCGTCGTAGCCGGGCGCCGGGTCCCACCCGTAGTTGGCGCCGGGCTCCAGGACGTTGATCTCGTCGTCGGTCCCGGGGCCGTGCTCCGCCGACCACACCGTGCCCGTCCCGGGCTGCACCGCCAGGCCCTGGACGTTGCGGTGGCCCAGGGTGTGGACGGCGGCCCCGGGCCCGTCCCGGTCGGCGAACGGGTTGTCCTCCGGGACCGTGCCGTCGGGGTGCAGGCGCAGCGTCTTGCCCCCGAGCGAGTCGGGGTCCTGCGGGTTCGCGCCCTGCGCGGCGTCCCCGGTGCCCACGAGGAGCGTGCCGTCCGGGACGAAGCGCAGCCGGCAGCCGCTGTGCCGGCCGGAGCTGATGGGCAGGCCGTCGACGACCGTCCCGGTGCGCTCGGCCGCCGCGGCGCCCTCGTCGAGCCGCCAGCGGGTGACCCGCACGTCCTGCGGCCGGCCGTCCCCGGTGCGCGTCGCGTGGCACAGGAAGATCTCCCGGGTCCGCCCGAAGTCCGGGGAGACCTCCAGGCCCATCAGCCCGGCCTCGCTGCCCACGAACAGGTCGTCCAGGTCGGCCGCGACCTCCCGCGTGCCCTGCTCGTCGTGGGCCAGCAGCCGGCCGCCCCGCTCGGTGACCAGCACGGTGCCCTCCGGGGTGAGGGCCACGTCCCACGCGAGCTCGAGCTCGTCCACGACGACCTCGACGTCGAGGGCGGGGGCGTCCGCCGGGGGGCCCAGGCGCTCGCCGGTGGCCACGGTCCCGCCGCCCTCCGGGGCGCAGGCGCTCAGCAGCAGCACGAGCACGGACAGCGTGCTCACGATCCCCCCGCGGATGTCCATGGTGGCAATCTACTCCGGTCGCCGCCGGACCGGACCCGTAGGATCGGGGCATCATGCCCCGGACGGGGCGCGGAGCGGATCGGAGGTGCGCCGGTGGACCACGCCCCGGCCAGTGGTGGTGCCCGGCTGATCCTCCTGGGCGCCGTGGCGCCGGTCGTGTGGGGCACCACCTACGTGGTCACCACCGAGCTGCTGCCGCCGGACCGGCCCATGACCGCCTCCCTCCTGCGGGCCCTCCCCGCCGGGCTGCTGCTGCTCGCCCTGACCCGGCAGCGGCCGCCGCGGGACTGGTGGGGACGGTTCGCGGTGCTCGCGCTGCTCAACTTCGGGGCGTTCTTCCCCCTGCTGTTCCTCGGCGCCTACCGCCTGCCGGGCGGTCTCGCCGCGGTCGTGGGCTCCGCCCAGCCCCTGGTCGCCGCGCTCCTGCTGCTGCTGGCCTTCCGGCAGCGCACACCGCTGCCCCGGATGCTGTGGGCCGTCGCCGCGGTGGCGGGCGTGTCCGTGGCCGTGTTCGCCGGGACCGTCACCCTGGACGCCCTCGGTCTCGCCGCGGCCTTCGCCGGGACCGCGGTCATGGCCGCGGGGGTGGTCCTGACCCGCAGGTGGGGGCTGCCCGACGGCATGAGCGGGCTCGCGGCGACCGGCTGGCAGCTGACCCTCGGCGGTCTGATGATCGCCCCGCTCGTGCCCCTGCTGGACACCGGCGCCTTCGTCCTGGACCTGCCGGCCGTGCTCGGCTACGCCTGGTTGGCGCTGCCCGGCGGCGCCATTGCCTACGCCGCGTGGTTCCACGCCGGCCGGCGCATGCCGTCCACGAGCCTGACCCTGCTGATCCCGCTGACCCCGGTGACGGCCGCGGTCCTGGGCCTCCTGCTGCTGGACGAGACGCTCACGGGCCTCCAGGCCGCGGGCTTCGGTCTGGCCCTCGTCGCGTCCCTGGCGGGACAGCTGCCGGGGCTGCCCCGCGCCGGGCTCCGCCGCGGGGACGCCGGCCGGTCCCGCCCGGGCGGAGACGGTCCACGCCGCAGCGGCCGCGGAGCCCGTCACGGTTCTTCATGAGCTGCCGCAGGGCGTCCTCCCGGTCGATCGGCGGCGGCGGCCCGCGCCGGTTCGCACGCGGTCGGGAAAATCAAGGGGTGATCCGTGACCGGGGTCTCAGTAGGATGGGGCGAGGCCGCCGGATCTTCCTGATTTCCCTGGTGGCTGGGCCGGTGCGGGGGCGATCTCGTACCGGCCGCTTACTGCCCGCTCCGCTGCGGGCCCTCCGGCTCAGCAGGTCCTCTCCTCCGCGGGCAGCACGCCGTCGAGGAGATGAGCGGTGACCGTCTCGTCGATGCACCGGTTGCCGCTCACGTAGGACCCGTGCCCCTCGCCCACCCGGGTCAGCAGGTGCCCGCCCTCGAGCTGCGCGGCCAGCGCCTGCGACCACGCGTAGGGCGTGGCCGGGTCCCCCGTGCCGCCGACCACCAGGATGGGCCCGGCACCGGCGGCGTCGATCGGGGCGGGCACGCCGACGGGCTCGTGCGGCCAGGCCCCGCAGGTGACCTCGTCGTGGCTGAACCAGTCGCCGAGGGTCGGGGACGCCTCCTGCAGCTGCGCGTCCAGCGCCGCCATCGCGGCGGGATCGTCGTCCTCGGGACGGTCGAGGCAGTTGATCGCGATGTTCGCCGCGCTGGAGTTGGCGTAGGTGCCGTCGGGTCCCCGGCCGTACGCCAGGTCCGCGAGGAGCATCAGGCCCGTCCCGTCCCCGTGCTCCGTGGCCAGATCGAGGGCCTGGGTCAGGAACCACCAGATGGTCGCGTCGTACAGGGGCAGGATCATGCCGCTGACCGCGTCGTTCACGGTGAGCGGCCTGCCGTCGGCGGTCGGCAGCGGCTGCGCCTCGGCCTGCCGGAGCAGCGCCTCGATCTCGGCCGTCCCCTCGTCGACGGTCCCCTCGAACGGGCACCCGTCCAGGGGCAGGCAGGACTCGACGTACACCCGGAGGGCACGTTCGAAGCCGGCGGCCTGATCGAGGGTCAGTCGGGCCCCGTCGAGGGACGGATCCATGGCCGCGTCCAGCACGAACCGTCCCGTCCGCTCGGGGAAGAGGTCGGCGTACGTGGCGCCGAGCAGGGTGCCGTAGGAGTAGCCGAGGTAGTCGAGCTCGTCGTCGCCGAGCACCGCACGCAGGATGTCCAGGTCCCGGGCGGCGCTGACCGTGTCGACCTCGCCGAGCAGCGGGCCGGTGTTCGCCGCGCACGCCGCGGCGAACCGTTCGGCCGCCGCGACGGCCTGGGCCAGGCCCTCCGGGGTGTCGGGGTCGACCGTGGTGGCCCGGTTCGCGTCCATGGCGGCGTCGTCGAGGCACTGCACCGCGGTGGAGCTGCCCACGCCCCGCGGGTCGAAGCCCACGATGTCGTAGGCGGCCCGGACTCGCGGGTCCAGGCCGGCCGCCCACGCCTCGATCGAGGCCGTCCCGGACCCGCCCGGGCCGCCGAAATTCACGAGCAGGGAGCCCTGCCGGGCGGCGGGGTCGGTGCTCGGCACCCGGGTGACCGCCAGCTGGATCTGCCCGGCGGTCGGGTTCTCGTGGTCGAGCGGCACCTGCACCAGGGCGCACTCCGCCGCCGCCCCGCACGGGGTCCAGACGGGCTGCTGGGCGTAGAACTCCTCGAGCCCGGGCGGCACCTGGGCGGTGACGAGGACGCCGGGCGGCGGTGCGGCGACCGTGGCCGCCCCGGCCGCCGGAGCGGTCGCCAGCAGCACGGCCAGGGCCAGTGTGGAGCCCGCCCGGCGCGTGCGCCGGCGCCTCCGGTCGCGGGGACCGGGGCCGGAGGCGGGGCGGTGGTCGTTCTCGGGAGCACGCATGGCTCACCACTGCTTTCGGTCGGACCGGCCGGACGCCGGTGCGCGAGCACGAGCGCGGACGCGCACGTCAGGATCCTGCCACCGGCCTCGCGGCCCGCCCGGGCACCGGGCGCCCCCGCGCCCCGCGGCCCCGGCCTCCGCACCCCACCGGCTTCCCACCAGGGGCTTCAGGCTAGGAGCGCGCTGATCGGGCGGTCAAGGATGTGTCGTGGCGCGAACACCGCCCCGGCCGCCCCGCGCCCCGGGCGGGCGGAGGACCACGGCGGACAGGAGCCCGCCCGCCGCGAGCAGGCCCGCGCACAGCCCCATGACCACGGGGAACCCCGCACGGAGCCGGGCCGGGTCGGTGAGACCGGTCTCCCCGAGCCCGCCCACCAGCGGGATCGCCGCGACCGCGAGCAGGCCCGCCGTGCGCGCCACGGCGTTGTTGACCCCGCTGGCCAGCCCGGCCTGCTCCGTGGGCAGCGCGCCGAGGACCGTGGCGGTCAGCGGCGTGACCAGCAGGGTCAGTCCGGCGCCGAACACCGCGGCCGGGACCAGCACCTCCAGGAGGTAGTGCGCCCCGGGACCGGCCCGGCCCAGCAGGAGCACCCCGAGCGCGGCGACCAGCGGCCCGGCCGTCATGGGCGCCCGCGGACCCACCCGGTGCACCAGGGCCCCGGCGGACGGCGAGAGCAGCAGCATCAGGACGGTGACGGGCAGCAGGGACAGCCCGGCGGCCACGGGCGAGAACCCGGCCCCCACCTGGAGGGCGACGACGAGGACGAAGAAGACCGCGCCCAGGCCGGCGTAGACCACGAAGGTGATGACGTTCGCCGCCACGAACAGGCGCCGGCGGAACAGGGCGGGCGGCAGCAGCGGGGACCTCGCACGCCGCTCCCGGAGCAGGAACGCCGCCAGCAGGACGGCCCCGGCCGCGAGCGCCCCGCCCGCCGCCGGCACCGACGGGTCGTCGCCGGACGCGGCGGTCAGCCCGAGCGTCAGCGCCCCGAGACCGGCCACCAGCAGCGCCGCGCCGGGCACGTCCAGCTGCGGGCACGCCGCCGGGTTCCTCGACTCGGGGACGTGCCGGCGGGCGATCAGCGCCACGGCGAGCGCCACCGGGAGGTTGACCAGGAACACCCACCGCCAGGAGGTGGTCTGGACGAGCCAGCCGCCCGCGAACGGCCCCACGGCCGAGGCCACCCCCGTGAGCCCCGACCAGGCGCCGATGGCGCGGGCGCGGTGCTCCGGGGCGAAGGAGGCCTGCAGGATCGCGAGGGCGGTCGGCACCAGGAGGGCGCCGCCGATCCCCTGGACGGCCCGCGCGGCGACGAGGACGGTGACGTCCGGGGCCAGGCCGCACAGCGCGGAGGCCCCGGCGAAGCAGCCGACGCCGAGCAGGAAGATCCGGCGCCGGCCGTACCGGTCCCCCAGCGAGCCGCCGAGCAGGACCAGGGCGGCCAGGGTCAGCGTGTACCCGTTGACCACCCAGGTCAGACCGGTGCTCCCCGCGCCCAGGTCGGCGGCGACGGACGGCAGGGCGATGCTCACCACCGTCGTGTCGATGAACGTCAGGGCCGAGCCGAGCACGGTGGCGGCCAGCACCCACCGGGCCCGCCGCTCGCCCCAGGCCAGCGGCTCGGGCGGAGGGCCGTCGCCGGAGGATCGCACCATGGGCAGCTCGTTCCTCCTCGGTACCGGGGTCGGTCCCGGGGTCCGGCACGGGGCCCCGCCGGAGCACCCCCGCGCCGTCACCGGATCGTTCCCGCCCAGTGTCCCACCGGGAGGACCCCCCGGTCCCGTGCCCGCGGCCCCGGGCGCCCTGGACGGACCGCCCGGTGGGGCAGCACACTGGGGCGCAGGAGGCCACCATGACCCACGTCGCGTTCCCCGAGATGCCCTACGAGTCCTGGCGGGACACCCTGGACACCCTCCACCGGTTCGCGCAGGTGGTCGGCAAGGTGCGGCTGGCGTCCGCGCCGCGGCGCAACCACTGGTGGAACGTGCCGTTCCACCTGACCGGCCGCGGCATCACCACCCGGCCGATGGGACGGGACCCGGTCTTCGCCGTCGACCTCGATTTCCTGGACCACCGCCTCGACGTGAGCACCGCCGCCGGGGCCCGGCACTCCTTCGCCCTGCCGGGGCTGTCCGTCGCCGAGTTCCACGCCCGGGTCCTGCACGCCCTGGAGGCGGTGGGGGTGGAGGTGACGATCGCCCGTCCCCACCCGTTCGACCTGCCCGACTCCGGGCGCCCGTTCGGCGCCGACACCGAGCACGCCGCCTACGACACCGCCGCCGTCACCCGCTATTGGCAGGTCCTCGGCCAGGTGAACCTGCTGCTGGAGGAGTTCGCGGCCGGCTGGTCCGGGAAGACCAGCCCCGTGCACCATTTCTGGCACACGTTCGACATCGCCGTGACCCGCTTCGCGGACCGCTTCGTGGATCCCCCGCCCGGCACGGACCCGGTCACCCGGGAGGCCTACTCCCGGGAGGTCATCAGCTCCGGGTTCTGGTTCGGGGACCCCTCGTTCCCGGAACCGGCCTTCTACTCCTACACGGCCCCGGAGCCCGACGGGCTGGCCGGTGAGCCCCTGCGGCCGGCCGCCGCGTCCTGGCGCGAGCGCGGCGGCAGCCACCTCGCGGTCCTGCGCTACGACGACGTGCGGGCGCTGCCCGATCCGCACGGCGCCGTCCTGGAGTTCTGGGACAGCGCCTACCGGGCAGGGGCGCGCCGCAGCGCCTGGGACTTCGCCCGCTACGACTGCCCCCAGGGCGTCACCGACCCCCTGCGCTGAGCCGGGCTCAGCCGCTCTGCCGGGCCTGCCGCTCGGGGTCGAAGAACTTCCCGAGCACCACGGTGTCCTGGACGGCGTAGCCCATCCGCTCGTAGAACTCCCGGGTCCCCGTGTTCGTGCTGCGCACCATGAGCTGCATCTTCGGGATGCCGCGCCCGGCCACCCACCCCTCGGCGGCGGCCATCAGCTCGCGGCCGAGCCCCTGGCCCCGGCGGGACGGGTGCACGGCCACGTAGTACACCCACCCCCGGTGGCCGTCGTGGCCGACCATGGCGGTGCCGGCGAGACGCCCCTCCTCGACCGCGGCCAGGACGGTGGAGGTCGGCCCGGCGAGCGCCCGGTCCAGGTCCGCCCGCGGGTCGTTCCAGGGGCGGGTCAGCCCCGCCTCCTCCCACAGGGACACGGCGTCCTCGTGCAGGTGCTCCGGCAGTCGTTCGACGATCACACGGCCTCCTTCGGTCGGCCCATGCTCTCACGGGCGCCGATTCTCGTCCTGCGATAACGGCCCTGGCCCGCGGACGTGCGCTGGCTCACACTCTGAGACACACCCGTCACCGCCGACGAGGAGGAGACCCATGGTCTATCCCGCGAAGTACTCCGCTCTCAACGCCCTCGCCCTGACGGACGAGGCGAAGCGCACCCTCACCCGCGTCATCCGGGTGGCGTTCCCCCACCCCCGGATCCCCGACGGCCCGTACGAACGGATGGCGGAGAAGATCGCCGCCGAGGCCGAGGACTCCACGTGGTTCCGGATGGCCCTGACCCAGGGGCTGCTGACCCTGAACTCGCTCAGCGACGCACCGTTCGTGGAGCTGTCCGACGACGCCGCGCTGAAGGTGCTCAAGCGGATCGCCGACCTCGAGTTCTTCGGCTTCATCCGCCGCACCACCGTGCTGCACCTCTACGACGACCACGAGGTGTGGGAGACCCTGGGCTACGAGGGCGAGTCCTTCTCGAAGGGCGGCTACCTGCACCGCGGCTTCGACGACCTCGACTGGCTGCCGGACCCGCGCGTCGAGGAGTCCGAGGAGGAGCTGGCCGAGTGCGGGCCCCTCGGCTACCCGGTGGCGACCGCGGCCCCCCAGGAGGGGTGGAACCTGGACCAGCAGGGCGCCTCCGAGACCACCGAGCAGCCCTTCAGCGACCTCTTCAAGGGGTCGGACGTCATCGAGCACGGGGAGACCGCATGACCACCACGCCCCAGGACCAGCAGCGCGCCGCACGGATCGAGCTCGACGACGACTCCGCCGTCGTCGTCATCGGCTCCGGAGCCGGCGGAGGCACCCTCGCCCACGAGCTCACGGAGAAGGGCGTCAAGGTGGTGCTTCTCGAGGCCGGGCCGCACCTGACCAGTGAGGACTGGGTCAACGACGAGTGGGAGGCCTTCCACCAGATGGCCTGGCTGGACCCGCGCACCACCACGGGGTCGTGGCGGATCGCCCGTGACTTCCCCAACCTCCCGGCGTGGATCGTCAAGGCCGTCGGCGGGACCACCACCCACTGGTCCGGGGCCACGCCCCGGTTCAAGGCCCACGAGTTCCGCACGCGCAGCGTCTACGGGCGCGTCGACGGCGCCAACCTCCTGGACTGGCCGATCGGCCTGGAGGACCTCGCCCCGTACTACGACCGGGCCGAGCAGAAGATCGGCAGCACCCACCGCCACGGCCGGCCGCCGCTGCCCGCGAACAACAACTACAAGGTGCTCGCCGCGGGCGCGCAGAAGCTCGGCTACCGGCACTACGCGACCGGCCCCTACGGGACCAACGCGGAGCCCTACGACGGGCGGCCGGCCTCCGTCCAGGACGGGTTCAACTTCCAGGGCGACAAGAACCGCTCGAAGTGGTCCACGCTCGTCTCGGAGATCCCCAAGGCCCTGCGCACCGGGAACCTCGACCTGCGCCCGGACTGCCACGCCGTGCAGATCACCCACACGGAGAAGGGCCTGGTCGACAGCGTGCTCTACGTC
Organism: Kocuria sp. CPCC 205258; assembly: GCF_040981005.1. Taxonomy (NCBI): domain Bacteria; kingdom Bacillati; phylum Actinomycetota; class Actinomycetes; order Micrococcales; family Micrococcaceae; genus Kocuria; species Kocuria sp. CPCC 205258. The sequence continues at coordinate 86,853 of NZ_JAVKPS010000013.1, forward strand.
GACGGCGAGGGCCGGGTCCAGCGGCAGCGGGCACGGCTGGTGGCGGTGGCGTGCAACGCGATCGAGACGCCCCGGCTGCTCATGCTCTCCGGCTCCCCACTGTTCCCGGACGGGCTCGCGAACTCCTCCGGGCAGCTGGGCCGCAACTACATGCGGCACACCACGGGCTCGATCTACGCGCAGTTCGACCGGCCGGTGCACATGTACCGGGGCGAGACGATGGCCGGGCTCGTGGCGGACGAGTCCCGGCACGATGTCGACCGCGGCTTCGCCGGCGGGTACTACATGGAGACGATCTCCCTGGGCCCCGCCTTTCTCGCCAGCTTCGTGGACCCCGGCTCCTGGGGGCCGGAGTTCACGGCCCTGCTGGACGGCTACGAGAACACCGCCGGGATGTGGGTGGTGGGCGAGGACATGCCGCAGGAGAGCAACCGGGTGACCCTCAACTCCTCCGTGACGGACCACCTGGGGCTGCCCGTGCCCAACGTGCACTTCGACGACCACCCGAACGACGTGGCGATGCGCAACCACGGCTACCAGCAGGCGTCCCTGCTCTACGAGTCCGTGGGCGCGACCTCCGTGCACCACACGCCGCCCTACCCGTCGACGCACAACATGGGCACGGCCCGGATGAGCGAGCGCCCGGAGGACGGGGTGACCAACGCGTTCGGCCAGACCCACGACGTGCCGAACCTGTTCGTCGCGGACGGCTCGCTGTTCACGACCGGCGCGGCGGCGAACCCGACGCTGACGATCGTGGCCCTGGCCGCCCGGCAGGCGGACTACATCGCCGAGCAGCTGGCGGGACGCCACCTGTAGCCGCCGGACGTGGAGGGCTGCTCAGCCGGTCGCGGACCGGACCGGGCAGCCCTCCGCGGCGCGCAGGGCCCGTCCCACCCGGTCCGCGGCGTCCCGCAGGACCGGCGCGATCGCCCGGTGCCGCCGCTCGAAGTCGGTGGGCCGCAGGGACACGGCCACGGAGCCCAGGGTGCGCCCGGCGGAGTCGACCACCGGCGCGGCCAGGCACGAGGCGCCGGGCACGAACTCCTCGCGCTCCACGGCGACGCCCTCCGCGCGCACCCGCCCGAGCTCGCGCCCCAGCTCGTCCGGCGTGGTGAGCGTGCGGTCCGTCAGGGGGCGCATCCCGTGGCGGCCGAGGTAGTCCGCCACCTCGTCGTCGTCCATGCGGGAGAGCAGGATCTTGCCGAAGGCCGTGGCGTGGGCGCCGCCCGTGAAGCCGAAGTCCATGGGGTCGATGCGCGGCCGGCGCGGGGAGTCGACCACGTGCGCCACCACCACCGCGTCGCCGCGGTAGACCGCGAAGTACGCGGCGGCGTCGGCGCTCCCGTGCAGCTCCCGCACCGCGCGCTGCACGGTGGCGGGGGTCGCGACCTGCTGGCGCAGCGAGGCGTCGAGCGCGTGCAGCTTGTAGCCCAGGCCGTAGCGGCGCTGGTCCCGGAGGTGCACCACGTGCTCGGAGGCCACGAGCGTCTGCAGCAGCCGGTAGACCGAGGGCAGCGGCATCCCGAGCTCGGTGCTGATGTCCTTGGCCGTGGCGCCCCGGGGGTCCCGCGCGACCACGTCCAGGAGGGCGAAGGCTTTCTGGACGGAGGCCATGCCGGTGTCGCGTGCGGTCATGCCTCACATTGTGGCGTGCCGGGTTGCACATGCCAACAGCCCGGGAGCCTCGCTCCCGGGCCGGCGGCGCGCCGTCGGACGGTCAGCCGACCGTGATCTCCCCCATCCGGTTCCAGCCCGAGGCGGAGATCTGCTCGCTGATGATCTGCGGAGTCTCCACGAGCGCCTGGGGCGCCTCCGCCGTGAACTTCCTGAAGTGGTCGCTGTCCACGTGCGGGCCCGCGCCGTCGTCCGCGAAGGCCTCGACGAGCACGAACTCGTGGGGGTCCTCCACGCTGCGGGACCAGTCGAACCACAGGTTGCCCGGCTCCGCGCGGGTGGCCTCGGTGAACTCCTTCGAGAACTCGACCCAGCGGTCGGCCCACTCCGGCTTCACCTTGAACTTGACGACGATGAAGATCATCCCTGCTCCCCTCTCGCGGACGTCCCGGTTCACCCCGGGACTCTCGGTGCCAGTGTCGCGGCCCGTGGAAGGGCCCGCCAAGGGAGGTTATCGCGGACCGATAACGACGGCGCCCGGCGCACCGTACGGTGGACCCATGACCGACCTGCACCGCACCCCGCCGACCGCGCCGACCACCGTGGACCTCGACGGGAGGACGTTCGTGGGCGTGTCCAACGCCGCCGACGGGGACGTCGGCTCCGACACGGTCTTCGACTACCACCAGGAGGACGACCTCGTGTGGGCCGAGTACGCGGGCGGCTCGGTGCGCCGGGGCTTCCTCGTCGGCACGCGCGCCGGGGACGGGCTGAGCTTCCGCTACTCGCACCTGGACGGTGCCGGGGAAACCGCCGGCGGGGCGTGCACGTCCCGCATCGAGGTGCTCGGGGACGGCAGGGTGCGCCTGCACGAGACCTGGGCCTGGGAGTCCCGGGCGGGCACGGGGGGCAGCGTGGTCGAAGAGGTCGGCCGCCGGCCCTGACGCCCCGGGCTGCGGGGGCCGCTCCCGGGGTGGGATCATGTCCCCATGAGCCGCAACCTCACCTCCGCCCTCGTGGACGACCTCCGGGCGCGCATCGTGGACGGGCGCATCTCCCCCGGCGAGCGCCTGCCCAGCGAGAGCACGCTGATCGCGGAGCACGGGGTCAGCCGCACGGTGGTGCGCGAGGCCGTCGCCCGGCTGCAGGCGGAGGGGCTCGTGCACACCCGGCGGGGCAGCGGCAGCTTCGTGCTGACCCCTCCGGCCGCGCCCGGCGGGACGAGCCGGCCGGTGCGGACCCTGCAGGACCGACGCCGCCTGCTGGCCTTCCGCACCGGGGTCGAGTCCGAGGCCGCCGCGCTGGCGGCCACGGCCCGGGAGGAGCACCAGCTCGCCCGGATGGAGGACGCCCTGGCACGGTCCGAGGAGGAGGTCGACAACCCGGCCGCGTCCCTGGAGAACGACTTCGAGTTCCACCGGACCGTGGCGGAGGCCAGCGGGAACCCGTACTACGTGGACGCCCTGACCGGCCTCGGGCCCGCCATGATCACCATGCCGCCGCGCCGGCTGGACGGCGCCCCCGGCGGCGGGCGCGCGGCCCGGGTCGCCGCCGAGCACCGGTCGGTCCTGGACGCGATCCGGGCCCGCGACCCGCTCGCCGCGTCGGCGGCGATGCGCGCGCACCTGGCGAACTCCCGGTGGCGGCTCGAGGCGGAGGCGGGCGACGGGCCGTCCGCGACCGCCCCGGGGAACGGCTGAGGCGGCCGTGACGACGCAGGAGGTCCTCACCGAGGTCCGCCTGTCCCCGGTGCAGATGCTGCGGGCCCTGCGGGACCAGCCCGGGCTGGTGGGGCTGTTCGGCGACTGGTCCGACGGCGACACCGTGATCGGCGTGCGGCCGCTCCGGGTGCTGGGCGCCGGCGAGGACCCCTTCGCGGCCCTGGACGCCCGGGTCCCGCTGCCGGACGCCCCGCTGCCAGACGCCCCGCTGCCGGATGCCGCCCAGGAGGGGGATCCCCCGCCGGACGACCCCCAGGAGGCGGCCTTCGGCGGTGGCTGGATCGGCTACCTCGGCTACCAGCTGGCCCGGCGCCTCGAGCGGCTCCCCGCCGCCCCGCCGCGCCCCGCGCGGCTGCCGGACCACCACCTCGGGTACTACGACCACGTCCTGCGCCACCGCGCCGCGGACGGCGCCTGGGTGCTCGAGTGGCTGCCGGGCACGGACCCGGCCCGGGTGGCGGCCGCGCGGGAGCTCGCCCGCACGGCGCCGGACGCCCCGCACGCACCGGCGCCCTACCGGTGCGGGCCCTTCACGGCCGACGCCTCGGCCGCCGCGCACGCCGCCGCCGTGACCGCGGTGCTGGGCCACATCCGCGACGGCGACGTCTTCCAGACCAACGTCTGCCGCGGTCTCGAGGCCGGTTTCCGGGGCGACCCGCTGGACCTGTTCTGCGCCGGCCAGGAGGCCCTGGCCCCGCGCTTCGCCGCGTTCCTGCGCCTCCCGGAGGGGGCGGCGGTGGCGAGCCTGTCCCCGGAGCTGTTCCTGCGCCGCACCGGGCGCACGGTCCTGACGTCCCCGATCAAGGGCACCGCACCGGCCGCGAGCGACCCCGCGGCGCTGCACGCCTCGGCGAAGAACCGGGCGGAGAACGTCATGATCGTGGACCTGATGCGCAACGACCTCTCCCGGGCGTGCGTGCCCGGGTCGGTCCGGGCTCCTGCCACGCCCCGGGTCGAGCCGCACACCGGGGTCCACCACCTGGTGGCGGACGTGCACGGGCGGCTGCCCGCGGGGCTGGGGGACGGGGCGCTGCTGCGGGCCACGTTCCCCCCGGGGTCCTGCACGGGCGCCCCCAAGATCCGGGCCATGGAGATCGTCAACGCGCTCGAGCCCGCGGCCCGCGAGGTCTACACGGGGGCGATCGGCCGCGCGGACCCGGCCGGCCTGGTGCTCAACGTGGCGATCCGCACCTTCGAGTTCACCGGCGGCCGGGTCCGGCTGGGGGTGGGCGGCGGGATCGTGGCCGACTCCGACCCCGCGGACGAGGCGCACGAGACGCTCGTGAAGGCGGTGCCCCTGCTCGACGCCGTCGGGGCCGTGCTGGACGAGGACCTCCGGCGGGACTGGGACGGGCACCGGCCCGCGACGGTGCTCGAGCTCCTCCCGGCCCTGCCGGTCCTCCCGCCGGCCCGGGAGGAGGGGGTCTTCACCACGCTGCTCGTGCGCGAGGGCGCGCCCGTGGACCTCGAGGCCCACCTCGCCCGGCTCGGCGCCAGCTGCCTCGCCTGCTGCGGTGCGGCCCTGCCCGCGGGCGTCCGCGGCGAGGTCCTGGAGCGGGCCGCCGCGCTGCCGGGTCCGCACCGGCTGCGGATCACGGCCGTGCCCGCCCCGGGGGGCGCCGTGACCGTGACGGTCACGGCCACGGCCCTCCCCCGGGAGCCGGTGCCGCCGTGGCGGCTCGTCCCCGTCCGGCTGCCCGGCGGCCTGGGGGGGCACAAGTGGGCGGACCGCCGGGTGCTCGCCCACGAGCCGGTCCCGGGGCTGTGGTCGCGCAGCTGCGATCCGCTGCTCGTGGACGCGGACGGCATGCTCCTGGAGACGGGCAGGGCGAACGTCTTCGTCGTCGTCGACGGGGCCGTGCTCACCCCGCCCGCGGACGGCCGGATCCTGCCCGGGGTGGTGCGCGCCCGCGTGCTGGCGGCGCTGCGCGCCGCCGGCACGGACGTCCGCGAGCGCCCGGTGGCGTGGGCGGAGCTCGCCCGCGCCACCGAGGTGTTCGTGACCAACTCGGTGGCGGGCGTGCACCCCGTCGGGGCGGTCGACGGCCTCGGGCGGTGGGAGCCCGGGCCCGTGCTGCGCGCCCTCGGACCGCTCCTCGGCTACCCCTTCGCCGAGGCGGTCCGCCACCCGCCGTGGTACTCCTTGCGCACCACCTCGGAGTAGGGCACGGGGCTGACCACGGCACGGACCTCGAGCTGCTCGTGCGGCTCCACGGTGGTCTTGCGGCTGCCGCCGTCCGGCTCGCCCCAGACGACCTTCAGCTCGGTGCCCTCGGGCACGTTCGGGTCGACGGTCGCCAGGGACAGGCCCTTGCGCTCGTTGTAGCTGTAGCCGGTGAACATGGACAGGCCCACGGTGCGGCCGTCGGCGTCGACCACCGCGTCGTAGTTGGACGAGCCGTAGTTGGCCAGGGGCAGGTCGAAGTACTTGTAGTCCGGGCCCTCGGTGTCGAAGAGGGAGGCGAAGATCTTCTGCATGTCCTCGGCGTTCCAGGCCAAGGTGGCCTTCCGGCGCTGGGTCGAGGGGTCGACCTGCTCCAGGGCGTCGCGGCCGATGAAGTCGTGGTCGAACTTCACGAAGGACCCGTAGCCCAGATCCCACGGCGTGAGGTAGTAGTCCTCGATGTTCTCGGAGACGAAGCTGCCGGCGAGCGCGTTGGTGGCCTCGTAGCTGTCCGCCCCGAGCCACTTCCGGTAGTCCGCCGTGCCCTCCCCGGTGTAGATCGCCGGCAGCGGGGACGGGATCCAGCCCGACTCGAGGGTGTTGGAGGGGTACGCCCGGGCGCCGACGGGCACGATGCCGAACTCGGCGCCGGCCTCCAGGATCGTGGCCCGCACCTGGTCGTAGGACTCGTAGGGGCCCCAGATCTCCAGCCCGGGCTCCCCGGCCATGCCGTGGCGCAGGGTGCGCACCTGGGCACCGCCCACGCTCATGCGGTCCATCGTGAAGAACTTCAGCTGCTCGAGCGGCCCGCCGTTGAGCTTCTCGATGATCTGCCACGCGCTGGGGCCCTGGATCTGGAAGCGCCAGTACTTCCGGACCACGGGCTTGCCCATCGGGCGGGACGGGGAGCGGCGGTCGACCTCGATGTCGACGTCGTAGCCGCCGGTCTCGCCGTGGTAGAGCAGCCAGTTGGCGGCCGGGGCGCGGCCCACGTAGACGTACTCGTCCTCCTCCTGGTGGAAGAGGATGCCGTCGCCGATGACGTGGCCGGCCGGGGTGGTGGGCACGTACTGCTTCGCCTTGTTCACGGGGAACGTCCGCGTGCTGTTGATCGCGGTGTCCGAGATCAGTCGCAGGGCGTCCTTGCCGCGGATGAACAGGTTGTCCATGTGGTGGGACTGGTCGTAGAGCACGGCGGTCTCCCGCCACGCCTTCTGCTCGCTGCGCCAGTTGTGGAACTCGGGCGCGACCACGGGATAGACGTACGCGCCGATCTGCGAGTTGCGCAGCAGCTCGACGGTGCCGTTCGAGGCGTCGAGGACGTCCTGGAGAGTGCGGGGTGCCACGGTTGACTCCTTCTCTGCGGTGGTGCCCCGGCCGCGACGACGCGGCCGGGGCGGGGATCAGAACACGATGGTCTGGCGGTCGTGCCGGATGATGCGGTCCTGGCAGTGCCACAGCACGGCGCGGGAGAGCACCTGGCGCTCCACGTCCGCGCCGCGGCGGGCGAGCTCCTGCGCGGAGTCCCGGTGCGAGGCCCGGACCACGTCCTGCTCGATGATCGGGCCCTCGTCGAGGTCCTCGGTGACGTAGTGCGCGGTGGCGCCGATGATCTTCACGCCCCGCTCCTTGGCCTTGCGGTACGGCTCGGCCCCGATGAAGGCCGGCAGGAACGAGTGGTGGATGTTGATCACCGGCACCCCGACCTCGGTCAGGAACGTGGAGGACAGGATCTGCATGTAGCGGGCGAGGACCACGAGGTCGACGTTGCCCTGCAGCAGGCGCAGGTGTTCCGCCTCGGCCGCGGCCTTGTCCTGGGTGGGGACGTGGAAGAAGGGGATGCCGAAGCCGCGGACGTCCTCGGCCATGTCGGGGTGGTTGGAGACGACCATCGAGATCGTCATGGGCAGCTCGCCCCGGCGCTGGCGCCAGATGAGATCCAGCAGGCAGTGGTCGGACTTCGAGGCGAAGATCGCCACGCGCCGCGGCACCGAGAGGTCGGTGAACCGCCACTCCAGCTCGAACCCGTCCGCGAGGGCCGCGCTGAGGTCCTGCTCGAGCGCCGGCCGCAGGGCCGGGTAGCCGGGCAGGTGGAAGACCGTGCGCTGGAAGAACGCCCCGCCCTCGGGGTCGTCCGAGTGCTGGTCGAGGGACACGATGTTCGCCCCGTGCCGGGCGAGGACCTCGGTGACGACGGCGACGATCCCCGGCTGGTCCCGGCCGTGCACCACGAGGCTGGCGTGGTCCGGGCGGAGCATCGACGGGCGGGCCGCGCTCACGGGGTCCCCCCGTCCGTCCCGAACTCGCGGACCCACTCGGCCGTGGCCCGCAGCCCGCCGAAGGTGTAGAAGTGCAGCAGCACCTGCCCGTGCACCGCGGGATCGAGGCCGGTGGCGAGGTCGCGCAGGAAGCGGTCCGGGCCCGCGGTGCCCAGCAGGTTGGTCAGGGAGAAGCCGTACTTCTGGACGATCCCCGCCGAGGTGCCCACGCCGAAGCGGCGCGCGTAGCCGAGCAGCCGCCGGACGCCCGCCGGCCCGGGCACCCCGATCCGCACCGGGGTGTCGACGCCGCGGCGGCGCACCTCGGCCAGCCACTCCAGGACCGGGTCCTTGTCGAAGCCGAACTGGGTGATGATCTCGGGCTCGAGGCCCTGCTCGCGGATCGCGGCCGTCTTGTCGGTCAGGGCGGACCAGAGGGCGGCGTCGTCGATGCCGGGGTGGCCCTCCGGGTAGCCGCTGACGCCCACCCCCCGCACGCCGTGCCGCGGGAGCACTCCGGTGCGGATGACGGAGAGGGAGTCCGGGTAGGGGCCCTCGGGGGTCTCGGGGTCCCCGCCCACCACGAACACGTGCTCGGCGGCGCCGACCTCCGCGAGCGCCGCGAGGAACTCCTCGAGCTCGCCCTGGGAGCGCAGCCTCCGCGCCGACAGGTGGGGCACGGGGACGAAGCCGTGCTCGCGCACCGCGCGGGCGGCGGCCACGCGCATGCCCAGGTCCTCGTTGCCGAGGAAGGTCACGTTGATCCGGATCCCCGGAGGCACCACGGCGGCGGCCTCCTCCAGGGCCGGCACGTCCTTGCCCGTCATCTCGAGGGAGAAGTCCCGGAGCAGCGCGGCGGCCGGTCCGGCGTGGGGCGGGTCGATCGGCATCGGTCCACATCCTTTCCGCGGTGCGCGCCCGGGGGCGCGCCGCGGGCGTGGGGTTCACACGGTCTCGCCGCCAGTGTTGCAGGTCACAATAACTATGTACAGAGTGTTTCGGCTCCGGGGGTCCGGAGGGCACCCTCAGGCACTAGTCATACAAGTTATTTATTTGTACTATTCATTCTGACCGCCGCCGCCGAGACCCTCGAGGATCCCGCCATGCCATACACCCCGGACACCGTCCGCCACGTCCAGCTCTCCACCGCCACCCTGCCGTTGAGCACCCCGATCTCCGACGCCAAGGTCTTCACCGGCCGGCAGCGGCCGATGACCGAGGTCGTGTTCCTCTTCGCCGAGATCAGCACCGCGCAGGGGCACACCGGGATGGGCTTCAGCTACTCCAAGCGCGCCGGGGGCCCCGCCCAGTACGCCCACGCGAAGGAGGTGGCGGAGGGCCTGATCGGCGAGGACCCCAACGACATCGCCAGGGTGTACGACAAGCTGCTGTGGGCGGGCGCCTCCGTGGGCCGCTCCGGAGTGGCCACCCAGGCGCTGGCCGCGATCGACGTGGCCCTCTGGGACCTCAAGGCCAAGCGCGCCGGACTGCCGCTGGCCAAGCTGCTGGGCGCCCACCGGGACTCCGTGCGGACCTACAACACCTCCGGCGGGTTCCTCAACGCCTCCCTGGAGGAGGTCCGGGACCGCGCCACCCGCTCCCTCGAGGAGGGCATCGGCGGGATCAAGATCAAGGTGGGCCTGCCCGACTCCGCCGAGGACCTGCGCCGCGTGGCGGGCGTCCGCGAGCACATCGGCGCGGGCGTGCCCCTGATGGTCGACGCCAACCAGCAGTGGGACCGCGCCACGGCCCTGCGCATGGGCCGCCGGCTCGAGGAGTTCGACCTCGTCTGGATCGAGGAGCCCCTGGACGCCTACGACGCCGAGGGCCACGCCCAGCTGGCCGCGGCCCTGGACACGCCGATCGCCACCGGCGAGATGCTCGCCTCCGTCGCGGAGCACGTCCGGCTCATCGACGCCCGGGCCTGCGACATCATCCAGCCCGACGCCCCGCGCGTGGGGGGCATCACCCAGTTCCTGCGCCTGGCGGCCCTGGCCGACCAGCGCGGACTGGGGCTGGCCCCCCACTTCGCCATGGAGATCCACCTGCACCTGGCGGCGGCCTATCCGCGCGAGCCGTGGGTGGAGCACTTCGACTGGCTCGACCCCCTCTTCGAGGAGCGCCTGGAGACCCGGGACGGGCGCATGCTCGTCCCCGACCGCCCCGGGCTGGGCGTCACGCTCAGCGGCCAGGCCCGCGCCTGGACCACGGACAGCGTGGCGTTCGGCCGGCCGTAGGCACCGCGGCCGGCGCCCCCGGCGGGCGCCGGCGCGACACGGCCGACGAAATCCGAGCGAGCCCTTGACCCGTGAGGCAGGTCACAGCTACGCTCGGGAAAACGCTTTCCAGAACGCGTTGCCTCGACCCTAGGAGACATGATCAGCATGAAGCGAACGGGAACCCTCGCGAAGGCCGCCACCGTCCTCAGCGTGTCGGCGCTGGCCCTGACCGGCTGCGGCGGCGGGGACAGCGCCAGCGCGGACGGCGACGTCGAGCTCCGCTTCGCCTGGTGGGGCTCGGACACCCGCCACGAGCAGACGCAGGAGATCATCGACGCCTTCGAGGAGCAGAACCCGGGGATCACCATCACGGGCGAGTACGGCGACTTCAGCGGCTACTGGGACAAGCTCGCCACGCAGACGGCCTCCAACGACGCCCCCGACATCATCCAGATGGACGACAAGTACATCCGCGAGTACGCCGACAACGGTGCGCTCCTGGACCTCTCGGACGTGGACGTGAGCGAGCTCGAGGAGGACGTCGTGGAGAGCGGGCGCACCGAGGAGGGACTCTTCGGCGTGGCCACCGGTGTGAACGTCATGGCGATCATGGCCAACCCGAGCATCTACGAGGAGGCCGGCGTCGAGCTCCCCGACGACAGCACCTGGACCTGGGAGGACTACTCGGACGTCGCCGCCGAGATCGCCGAGAAGTCGGAGGCCTACGGCGCGAGCGGCCCGAACGAGCCGGCAGGGTTCCAGATCTGGCTGCGCCAGCAGGGCAAGGAGATGACCACCCCGGAGGGCGAGCTCGGGTTCGAGGAGGCCGACGCGACCCAGTACCTGGCCCTGCAGAAGAAGCTGGTCGACGACGGGGCCCTGCCCCCCGCCTCGGTGCTCACGGAGGACCAGAGCCCCGGCCCGGACCAGTCCCTGAGCGGCACCAACGGTGCGGCCATGGGCATGTGGTGGACCAACCAGCTCAGCGCCCTGAACGCGGCCTCCGGCAACCAGCTCGTGCCGCTGCGCTTCCCCAGCTCCGACGGCTCCGAGGGCGGCGCGCAGCTCTTCCAGAAGTCGGCGATGTTCATGTCCGCCTCCGCCCGCACCGAGCACCCGGAGGAGGTCAAGGCCTTCATCGACTTCATGGTCAACAGTGAGGAGGCCGGCAAGATCAACCTCGCCGACCGCGGCCTGCCCGCCAACGAGACGGTGCGCGAGGCCGTCCTCCCCGAGCTCAGCGAGTCGGACACCGCGGCCGCCGAGTTCGTCGAGGAGGTCCAGCCGGAGCTGGGCGACCCCACGCCGATCCCGCCGCTGGGCTTCAGCACCCTGCAGGAGATCATCTACCGCTACGAGCTGGACGTGGCGTTCGAGCGCTCCAGCCCCGAGGACGCCGCCCGCAGCATGATGTCCGAGATGGAGTCGGCGATCCGCTGACCCGCACGCTCCGCGGGCGCCGGCCCCGAGGCCGGCGCCCGCGGCTCCACCCGGTCCGCGTCCCGCGGACCACCACCCGCTCTTCTCCTTCGGATCGTCCGGCACGTGCCTGCCGGGAAAGAGGCCTCGAACCATGTCTTCTGTGCGCTACGCCAACGTGACCTGCCAGTACCCCGGGGCCGAGCGGCCCTCGGTCACCGACCTGAACCTGGACATCGCCGACGGGGA